>NZ_LIPP01000410.1 GCF_001418335.1 Streptomyces aurantiacus
CCATCCCCACCGGCGACGGCGTCTGGCAGGCGGCACCCACCCCGCCCATCTCCACCTACCTCGTCGCCGTCGCCGGTGGGGATGGTGACGCTGTTGGTGAGGACGGTCCAGTTGTCGGGGGCGGTGACGGAGAGTTCGAAGACCGCTTTGAGGTCGGGCTGGTCGAAGGCGGCGTAGACGCGTTGGGCGTCGGTCATGCAGAGCTGGGTGTAGAGGTAGGTCTCGCCGTCGGTGGGGTCGGTGAAGCGGTGCATGCCTTCGCCGGTGCGGGAGTAGCGCATGACGGTGTCGACGCGTAGTTCGTGGGGGCCCGGGGTGAGCTCTGTGAGGGGGAGCCGGTTCTCTTGGAGGGTGTCCAGGTCGAGGTGGTGTCCGTCGAGGGTGGCGGAGCGCAGTTCGGCGGGCTTCAGCTCGACGAAGGTGTCACCGTCGCCGTCGAGGTCCCCGCGTACCGTGAAGGTGATGGTGGTGAGGGAGTCGAACGTGTCGTCGTCGCCGCGCGTCAGGTCGAGTTCGATCCGGTAGCGGTTGACGTCGAGGAGTTCGGCACGGGTCTGCGCTTCGTCGCGCGTCAGTACGGACATGGGTGCCATGCTGCCTGATGGGCGGGGCCCGGCACAGAGGCGGCCTGGTCTGCCGGGGTCGGGCCCGGTGGTCTCGCGGGCCCGGTCGTTTCCGGTCGAGGGCCTGGTCGTTGTCGTTTTGTACGTCGTTTTGTACGTCGTTTTGTACGGTCGTTCTGTGCGCCTGGGGCTATGCGGTGTGGCCTTGTTCCTGTTTTCGGGGGGCGGGTCGCTGGGTGGTGATCGCGGGGGCGTAGTGGGTGGTGGGGTGCTGGTTCTTGACGAGGGTGCGCAGTTCGCGGGCCTCGCGTTCGAGGGAGCGGTATCGCTGGTGGGAGTCGTACAGGTAGCGGACTTTGGTGCGCAGGGTCCAGGGGTCTATGGGTTTCGTGACGAGGTCGGCGACGCCGAGGCGGAAGGCCTCCGAGGTGAGTGCGGGGTTCGGGCCGAATCCGGTGACGAGGACGACCGGGATGAGCTGGGTCTGTTCGACGCCTCGCATGTAGCGGACGACGTCGAGGCCGCTGACGCCGGGCATGCGGACGTCGAGGAGGAGCAGGCCGACCTGGCCTCGTAGGACTTCCTTGAGCGCGTCGTCGCCGCTGGTGGCCCGCGTCAGCTGGTAGCCGAGCGGGGCCAGGGCGCTTTCCAGTGCGTAGAGCGTGTCCTCGTGGTCGTCGACTATGAGGATCTTGGCATCCGGTGGCATGGAGCGAAGTCCCCTCGCTTGGACCGACAGCTTGAGTCCGAACCGACTGGCAGGCAGTGCTTAGGGAGTGCTAGTGCTCAGCGCAGGATGCCTCATTTCGGCGCGCACGCCGAGGGGGTGGGACCGACATCGGCTGGAGAATCGGCGCGCGCCGGGGGCCGCGGGTGGTCATTCCCGGGGGTTGGTGTTCTCCGCGATGCGCTCGTGATGGCGGATGACCTCGGCAATGATGAAGGTGAGCAGTTTTTCCGCGAAGGCCGGGTCGAGGTTGGCGTTTTCGGCCAGTGTGCGGAGTCTGGCGATCTGCTGGGCCTCGCGGGACGGGTCGGCGGGCGGCAGTTGGTGGGCGGCTTTGAGGTGGCCGACCTGCTGGGTGCATTTGAAGCGCTCGGCGAGCATGTGGACGACGGCGGCGTCGATGTTGTCGATGCTCTCGCGCAGCCGGGCGAGTTCGGCGCGGACGGCCGGGGCGACGTCACTCGCGTTGCCGGGGTTGCCTGGTTTGCCCGCGTTGCCTGTGTTGCTGGTGGTCATGGATGGCAACCCTACGTGGCGCGCTTCGGGTGGTGGGCGGCCGTTCGGTGATCGGCGGATCGGCGGGGTCGGGGGCCTGGTTGCTCCACCCCCACGTGCCGGTCGGTCTAAGGTGGAACGAGCTTCGGGGCCTCTCTGGGGGTGCGGGCGTGGCGAACGGCGGTCCGGTCAAGCACGGTTACCCGCACCTGGAGACGGTGCGCGCGGCGGTCACTGCGCTGTACAGGCGGCTCTCGTACGACACCGTCCACGCGTTCGCCACCAGCGTGGCCCCCGTCGACGTGGCGTTCTGCGACACGGACGACCTGTATCTGGGCGCGCAGCGGGTGGCCCGCGAGCTGGTGCGTCACTTCCGGCTGCCGGACGCCCGGCTGATCGTGAGCTTCCGGGAGATGGAGCACGCGGCGAACGTCGAGCTCACCGCGGGCCCGGAGTACTTCATCGAGCTGAACGACCGCTTCCGCACCCACCGGCGGGACATCGGCGCCGCGCTGGCGCACGAGGTGATGCACGTCTATCTGCACCGCCTCGGCCTGTCCTTCCCCGGCACCCGCGACAACGAGATCCTCACGGACACGGCGACGACATATCTCGGCGCGGGCTGGCTGCTGCTCGACGCGTACCGGGAGGACGCGTCGTCCTCGCAGAAGCTCGGCTATCTGACGCCGGAGGAGTTCGGGTATGTGCTGGCCAAGCGTTCCCTGGTGTTCGGCGAGGACCCGGCCACCTGGTTCACCAGCCCGCAGGCGTACACGGCGTACACGAGGGGCTTGGCGCAGGCCCGGCAGGACGAGCGGCAGCCGCCGTTGACCGCGGCGGGGTGGGCGGGGCGGCGGCGCTATGCGAAGGAGCGCCGCCACGCGCAGGACCGTGTCGTCGCGGCCGTACGGGGTGACGTTCGGGGCGATGGGCGGAACATTGCGCCGGGTGACGTGCCGTACGCCTTCACGCCGGACGGCGGCGGGCCGCTGCGGGTCTCGTTTCCCTGTCCGACCTGTCATCAGCGGATTCGGGTGCCGGTACGGGGGCGGGTTCGGGCGCGCTGCGGGCTTTGTCGCACTGTGCTGGACTGCGATACGTAGTGCTGCCGCGAACCTGTGTGGGTGTGGATGTGGGTGGGGG
>NZ_LIPP01000411.1:0-288 GCF_001418335.1 Streptomyces aurantiacus
GCCATGGGGGAGGGGCCTTTCAGGACTGCTCGGCGGGTGTCAAGGGACCCACGGGTGTCACGGGAGCCGCTGGGGCCGTTGGGGCCGCTGGGGCTGCGGGAGCCACGGGGGCCGCGGCGGAACGCAGCGTCTTCTTGCTGACCTTGCCGATCCCGGTCTGCGGGAAGGTGTCGACGAACTCGACGAGGTCGGGGACCTTGTAGGCGGCCACGCCGTGCTCGCGGACGAACCGTTTGACGGTGGCGGGCTTCAGCGGTTCGGCGCCGGCGCGCAGGACGACGTAGGCGA
>NZ_LIPP01000411.1:304-2987 GCF_001418335.1 Streptomyces aurantiacus
CGCGATCTTCTCGCCGCCCCGGTTGATCTGGTCCTTCGCCCGTCCCTCGACGACCAGATGTCCGCTCGGGGTACGGCGCACGATGTCGCCGGTGCGGTAGAAGCCGTCCTCGGTGAAGGCGGTCGCGTTGTGCTCGGGAGCCCGCCAGTAGCCGCGGATCGTGTATGGGCCACGGGTCAGCAGATGCCCGAACCCGCCCTCGGGGACATCCTGTCCGGCATCGTCGACCAGGCGGATCTCGTCGTCCGGGGAGATCGGCCGGCCCTGCGTGGTGACCACGGTCTCGGGATCGTCGTCCATCCGGGTGTAGTTGACGAGCCCCTCCGCCATGCCGAAGACCTGCATGAGCCGGCAGCCCAGGGCGGGCGACAGCCGGCGGGCCGCCTCCGCGCTGTACTTGGCACCGCCGACCAGCACCAGGTCCAGGCTGGACAGATCGTGCCCGGTCACCGGGGCCGCCTCCGTCCACACCAGCGCCAGCGGCGGCACCAGGCCCGTCATGGTGATCCGTTCTCGCTCGACGATCGGGAACGCGGTCGCCGGGTCCGGCCGGGGGCACAGTACGGAGGTGCCACCGGCGTACAGCACGCCCAGCCAGCCGGGCGAGCTCATCGGGAAGTTGTGCGCGGCGGGCAGCACGACGAGGAAGCGGGTGTCCGCGTCGACGCCGCAGATCTCGTTGGAGCCCCACAGGGAGTACAGGTAGTCGTCGTGGGTGCGCGGGATGAGCTTCGGCACCCCTGTCGTTCCGCCCGACAGCTGGAGGAACGCCAGCTCGTGCGGTTCGGGCCCGGCGAGCGGCAACGGCGTCTCGTACGACACCTCGTACGACACCTTGCGCGACACCTCGCGAGACACGGCGCACGGCACCTCGGACAGCGCCGTGTGCTCGCCCGGTTCGCCGACGACGAACACGTGCCGCAGGCTCGGCGTCCGCTCCTTGACCCGGGTCGCGAGTGCGCGGTGGTCGAATCCGGCGTGCCGGTCGGGAATGACGTAGGCGACGGCCTCGGTGAAGGAGCAGAAGTACGCGATCTCCGTCTCCCGGTGCGCAGGCAGCGCGTACACGGGCAGCGCGCCCATCCGCAGCAGCGCGAGGACGACCTCGATGAACTCGCCGACGTTCGGCAGCTGGAGGACGACCCGGTCGCCCTTGGAGATGCCGCGCGCCGTGAAACCGGCGGCCAGCCGGTCGACGCGCTCGTCCAGCTCCTGGTAGGTCCAGGTGCGGCGCTCCGGCGCCGGGTCGACGAGCGCGATCCGGTCGGGGTGCGCGGCGGCGCGCTCGCGCAGCACACCGCCGAACGTCTCGCCGCGCCAGTAGCCGGCGGCGCGGTAGCGCTCGGCGAACTCGACGGGCCAGGTGGGCGCGTCGATACCCGGGGTGGTGGCGTGCACGGGCTCGGTGGTGGCCTGCACGGGCTCGGCGGGGCTCACAGCGAGGCCCCCACGGCGCTCAGGAACGTACGGAACTTGGCGCCGGTCTCGGCGGTCTCGGCCTCCGGCGAGGAGCCGGCCACGATGCCGGCTCCCGCGAAGAGCCGCAGCGAGCGGCCCTCGGCCTCGGCGCACCGGATCGTCACCACCCACTCGCCGTCGCCGTCCGCGTCCTGCCAGCCGACCATGCCCGTGTAGGGACCGCGGTCGAACGGCTCCGACTCACCGATGACGGCACGGGCCAGCTCGGTCGGCGTCCCGCACACCGCGGGAGTGGGGTGGAGCGCGCACGCCAGGTCCAGCGCGGAGACGTCCGGGTCGGCGAGCTCACCGGTGACCGTGGTCGACAGGTGCCACATGGCCGCCGTACGCACCAGGGTGGGCCGGTCCGGCACGTCCAGGCGGGTGCTGAACGGCGTCAGTGCCTCGCGCACGGCGGCGACGACCACCGCGTGCTCGTGCAGGTCCTTGGGGGACTCCAGGAGGGCGGCCGCGCGCCGGACGTCCTCGGCGAGGTCGGCGCTGCGCTGAGCCGATCCGGCGAGCGGGTTGGCGGTCAGCCGGCCGCCCCGGCGCGCCACGAGGAGTTCGGGACTGGCGCCGATGAGGGTGCGGCCCGGCCCGCTGGGCACGGCGAAGGTGTATCCGGCCGGATCACGGCGGGCCAGCCGGCGCAGCATGAGCGGCAGATCCGGATCACGCGGCGAGGTCAGCTCCAGCGTGCGGGCCAGGACGACCTTGTCGAACTCCCCGGCGCGCATGCGTGCGACGGCGGAGGCGACGGCCGCCGCGAAGCGTTCGGGGGTGGGAGTCTCGCGCATCCGCCAGTCGGCGGCGTCCTGCGCGAACGGCACGGGAAGCGCGATGAGCGGGTCCTCGCGCAGCGGCGGCGCCCATCGTACGGATTCCGGCACGGCCAGCGACGGCGGTGCGTCGGGGGCGAAGGGCAGCGAGCCGACGACGACCGGTGCCGGATCGCCGCCGCGCCGCCGCGCGGTCAGGACCTCACGCACCCGGTGCGGCAACGGCCGTGCGTCGTGGGGTATCTCGGCGGCGGTCCCGCGGCCCAGCAGGGTGTGGCCGGGCGAGGCGAGGAACCGGTCCGTGGCGGGGCGGTACGCGTCGAGCAGGGCGGTCGCCGCGCCGGGACGGACCAGGACGGGTGCGGTGGGTTCGCGCAGAGAGGCGGACGAGGCAGACATGGATGTCTCCAGTGGGGGAGGTGACGAGCCACGGTCGGCGAGGG
>NZ_LIPP01000412.1:0-1497 GCF_001418335.1 Streptomyces aurantiacus
GGTGCCGGGGGCCTCCCCCTGGGGCGTCACATGTGTCAATACATGTGTCAGTACATGTGTCAGTTGCCCGACACCGTCACCTTCTCGTCGTTCTTCAGCTGGTTCACCAGGGTCTTGACCTTGGCGGTGTCCCACTGGAGGTTGCCGTTGCCGGTGTTGCCCGAGATCGGCATGTTCATGGACTTGCCCTCACCGCCGGTGATGCCCTTCATGGCCCAGAACATCGAGCCGAGGTTCCACAGGGACATGTCCTTGTCGACGGTGAGGGTGTCGAGGCCGGAGCCCAGGGTCGGGTAGAGCTTGAAGGGGTTGAGGACCGTCGACGGGGTCGCCGTCTGGTTGGCGAGCGCCGAGAGGAACTTCTGCTGGTTCTTCGTACGGTCCAGGTCGCTGCCCGCGAGCGCGTACCGGGTCCGTACGAAGGCCAGGGCCTGCTCGCCGTCGAGGGTCTGCTTGCCCGCCTCGAAGTCGGCGCCGGACTTGGTGTCCTTCATGCCGCCCTTGGGGATGTCGATCTCCACGCCGCCGACGGAGTCGACGATCTTCGCGAAGCCGCCGAAGCCGATCTCCGCGTAGTGGTCGATGCGCAGCCCGGTGTTGGACTCGACGGTCCGCACGAGCAGCTCGGGCCCGTCCTCCGCGTACGCCGCGTTCAGCTTCACCTGACGGCCGGTACCCGGGAAGGTCTTGCCGGACTCGGAGCCCTTGAACGTGGGAATCGTCACGTTCGAGTCGCGGGGCAGCGAGACCATCGTGTTCCCGTTGTCCCCGACGTGCAGGATCATCATCGAGTCCGTGCGCTTGCCCTCGGCCGAGCCGGTGTGGAGCTTCTTCTTGTCCTCGGCGGTCATGCCCTCGCGGCTGTCGGAGCCGACGATCAGGTAGTTCGTGCCCTCGCCGCCGTCGGGCCGGTCGATGACCTTCGACAGGTCGACGTCCCGGTTGAGCTTGGAGTCGGCCCAGAAGTACGTGCCGACGGACACCACGACCAGGAGTGTGACCACGGTGATCGATATCCACTTGATCCGCCGCCGCCAGTTCGGCCTGGGCCGGCCCGGCCGGCCGTCGGGGCCGGGGCCCTGCGGGCCGCCACCGCCGTAGACCTGTCCCGTGTTGTATCCGCCGCCCTGACCGTTGTCATAGCCGTTGTCGGCGTGACCATCGGTGTACGTCGGCTGCGGCGGGACCCCGTGAGGAGGTGCCGAGGAGTGCGGGGCGGCTCCCTGGCCGCGCTGCACCTGCCGCATCACGCGGGCGCCCTCGGGCTGGGCGCTCGCGCCGCCGCGGCCTTGGCGGTCGCCGCCGTTTTCTCCGGACCATCCCTGGGGCCAATCAGTCATGCGGACCAGTGTGCAGTGCCCGACCAGGTGACAGACAGAGTCTTCGGAGAATCGGATCAGGGCTGTTGCAGAGCTGATGCAAAGTGGCGCTTGTGTGCCTGGACGTGTGGTAGGTGGCTTGGCGGATCTCGGGTGCGGGTTCGTTGTGGCTGGTCGC
>NZ_LIPP01000412.1:1531-2954 GCF_001418335.1 Streptomyces aurantiacus
CTGGTCGCCCGTGACCGTTTCGAACTCACCCTGCGTCGGGTCGTCCGCCCGGACCTTTCTGACGTTCTTGAAGTCCGCGCCCGCGACCACCTTCAGCAGGGGCCCCTGCCCCGTCACGGCGTGCAGCTCGCTGCCCGGCAGGGCCGCCGCGAGCGACTTCGCCGAACGGTCCCAGCGGGGGTCGTACCGCACGACGGTCCGCCGCAGAGAACGGTCCTGCGCGTTCACGGGCGCCCGCGTCGTACGGAACCCCGTGGCGGCCAGCCCGCCGTCGACGCGGCTGCCGAGCCCGGCGGTCATCGTCCCGTTCTCGACCTGGACCCGGATCCGCTGCGGGGCCACATCGACGCGCAGCGCCTCGGAGCGGACCCGGTGCGGCGCGAGCGGCCGGTCCTCGCGCAGGGTCTCGAAGAGCCGCCCCGCCTTCTTCTCGTCCCACTTCAGGGTCGAGCCGATGCCCTTCACCGCGTACCCCATCTTCCCGATCGGGACGGTCGTGAACTCCGAGGAGGACGGCGAGAAGGCCCGCATCGCCCGCCCCAGGTCGATCAGCTCGTTCGTCCCGAAGCCCTTGTCCGCGCGCACCGAGCCGAGCACGGCCCGGGTCACGTCACGGAATTTGAGCGGGTTGAGCAGCACGCCGGACGACGTGGCCCGCGCGATCAGCGCCGCGAGGAACCGCTGCTGGCGCTGCATCCGGCCGAGGTCCGAGGCCCCGTCGATGTGCCGCGAGCGCACGTACTGCAGCGCCTGCCCGCCGTTCAGATCGTGCGACCCGGCCGCCAGGTCGAGCCCGGTGTACGTGTCCTTCAGCGGCCGGACCGTGCAGATCCGCACCCCGCCGAGCACGTCCACGGTCTTCATGAAGCTGGTGAAGTCGACTTCCAGATAGTGGTCGACCTTCACCCGGGTCATGTTCTCGACGGTGCGCACGGTCAGCCGCGGCCCGCCCTCCGCGTAGGCGGCGTTCAGCTTGACCGGGTGCGGCTTGTGCCGTTCGCCGGTGGTCCGGTCGGTGTGCGCGGGCGTCTCGGCGTACGAGTCGCGCGGCAGGCTCACCACGCTGGCCCGCCGCCGGTCCTCGGAGAGGTGCACGATCATGACCGTGTCCGTGCAGTGGCAGGGGGCGCCGCCGAGCCGGTACTTCTCCTTCTGGGCCGGTGAGATCCGGTCCCGTCCGTCGGTGCCGACCAGGAGCACGTTCATGCCGTGGCCCCGCTCGGGCCGGTTCTTCATGTCCTTGAACGGGTCGATCCGGTCGATGTCGGAGTCGAGCCCGGTGACCACCGCGTGTCCGACGCCGGCCGCCGCGAGCACCGCCACCGACAGCGAGGTCGCCACCCGCATGGCCCAGCCCGGCCGATTGCGCCGTACGGGCGGCCGCGCCGGGCGCTGCCGCGGGGGTGGGGCGGGGGAGCTGGGC
>NZ_LIPP01000413.1 GCF_001418335.1 Streptomyces aurantiacus
GCGTTCATGACGCGCTCGCGCAGACCCGTGGCGACCAGCAGCATGACCACGAGGCCGGCCAGCACGACCATGCCCATCGCGTCCGGCCAGGACATGCGGGGCGCCAGCTGGAGCGCGACGACCGTGTTGACCCCGAGGCCGGCCTCGTGGTCATGCTGCTGGTCGCCACGGGTCTGCGCGAGCGCGTCATGAACGCCGTACCGCTCGGCCTGCGCAAGGGCATCGCGATCGGCATCGGCCTGTTCATCATGCTGATCGGCCTGGTCGACTCGGGCTTCGTGTCGCGCATCCCGGACGTCGCCCAGACGACCGTGCCGCTGCAGCTCGGCGGGACCGGGCACCTCGACGGCTGGCCCGTGCTGGTCTTCGTCCTCGGCACGCTGCTCACGCTGGCGCTGATGGTGCGGAAGGTGCCGGGCGCGATCCTCATCTCGATCGTCGCGATGACGGTCGT
Organism: Streptomyces aurantiacus; assembly: GCF_001418335.1. Classification (GTDB taxonomy): domain Bacteria; phylum Actinomycetota; class Actinomycetes; order Streptomycetales; family Streptomycetaceae; genus Streptomyces; species Streptomyces aurantiacus. The sequence goes on from NZ_LIPP01000413.1 coordinate 455, forward strand.
CGCCGTGGTGATCAACGCGGTCGCCGAGGTGCCTTCCTGGGGCCTGACCACCCCGAAGTGGCCCGGCAACCCGGTCGCGAGCCCCGACTTCGGGCTCGTCGGGCATGTCAGCCTCTTCGGCGGCTTCGGCAAGGTCGGCGTACTGACCGGCGTGCTCTTCGTCTTCACGGTCCTGCTGTCGTGCTTCTTCGACGCGATGGGCACGATCATGGGCATCGGCGACGAGGCGAAGCTGACCGACAAGGACGGCAACATGCCGGGCATCAGCAAGGTGCTCTTCGTCGACGGCATCGCGGTCGCCGCGGGCGGCGCGACCTCCTCGTCCGCGACCACCTGCTTCGTGGAGTCCACGGCGGGCGTCGGCGAGGGCGCGCGCACCGGTTTCGCGAACGTGGTCACCGGCGCGCTCTTCGGTGTCGCGCTGTTCCTGACACCGGTCGCCACGATGGTCCCGTCGCAGGCCGCCACTCCGGCGCTGCTCGCGGTCGGGTTCCTGATCCTGTCCGGCTCGATCCGGCAGATCGACTGGGCCGACCACACCATCGCGATCCCCGCGTTCGTGACGATGCTGATGATGCCGTTCACGTACTCGATCACGAACGGCATCGGGATGGGCTTCATCACGTTCGTCGTGCTGCGGGTGGCGGCCGGGCGCGGCCGGGAGGTGCCGGTCGCGATGTACGTGGTGTCGGCGGTCTTCGCCTTCTACTACTTGATGCCGGCGCTGGGCCTGACCTGATGACGGCGAGCGGTCGGTGAGCCCGGCGTTACCGCCGCCCCGGGGGCTCACTGGACCCCGTAGAACTTTTCCGTCTCCTCGACCGCGGTCTGGAACCGCTCGTCGAAGTCATCGCGAACGAGCGTCCGGACGACGTAGTCCTGGACGCTCATTCCTCTTTTCGCCGCATGGTGCCGGAGCCGGTCCAGCAGCTCCCCGTCTATCCGCAGGCTGAGCACAGTGGTCCCCATGGGTACGAGGGTCGTTGCCATCCGCCGCCGCGTGTCACTTTCCGCAGCCGTCTCACTCATATGAGTGATAGATGGTTCCCTGCGTTGTTCAGTGGCAGGGGTCACGGCCATTTCCGAGGTGCTCCGGTGGTCTTTAGCTAGAGTAATGAGTTATTCTAAAGAACATGCCTGACCTCACCCATGGCGACGACGTAGCCGCCGTGAACTCCCTGCGCTCCGCCGTGATGCGTCTGTCGCGCCGACTCAAGCACCAGCGGGTCGACGAGTCACTGAGCCCGACCGAGATGTCGGTCCTGGGCACCCTCGCCCGCTGCGGCACGGCCACGCCGGGCGAACTCGCCCGCAAGGAGCACGTGCAGCCGCCCTCGATGACCCGCATCGTGGCGTTGCTGGAGGCCAAGGGTCTGGTCCGCCTCGAAGCGCACCCCGACGACCGCCGCCAGAAGGTGGTCACGCAGACCGAGCAGGCCGAGGCCATGCTCCTGGAGAGCCGCCGCAAGCGGAACGCGTGGCTGGCCACTCTCGTCGACGGCCTCGACGAGGACGAGTGGGCGAAGCTGCGCGCGGCCGCCCCCGTCCTGGAGAAGCTCGCACACCTGTAGACAGCCACGCACCCCGCATACGCACCACCCACGCACCGCCAGTAGCAATCGCACCGCAGGTACCAAGAACCACCCGCACCACCCCGCAAGGAGGCGAACGCCGTTGAGTACGGGACCCGGAGCAGACTCCGCCCCCGCTCCTGCCGACCACAACTCCCCGCCCGCACCCAAGACCCGCTCCTCGATGTTCAGCTCGCTGAAGATCAGGAACTACCGGCTGTTCTTCACCGGCCAGGTCGTCTCCAACACCGGCACCTGGATGCAGCGCATCGCCCAGGACTGGCTGGTGCTGAGCCTCACCGGCTCCTCCGCCGCCGTCGGTTTCACCACCGCTCTGCAGTTCCTGCCGATGCTGCTCTTCGGCCTCTACGGCGGCGTCCTCGTCGACCGCCTGCCGAAGCGCCCGACCCTGCTGGCCACCCAGGCCGCGATGGGCCTCACCGGACTCGCGCTCGCCTTCCTGACTCTCGGCGGACACGTCCAGGTCTGGCACGTCTACGTCGCCGCCTTCGCCGTAGGCCTCGCCACGGTGATCGACAACCCGGCACGGCAGTCCTTCGTCGCCGAGATGGTCGGCCCCGGCCAGCTGCAGAACGCGGTCAGCCTCAACTCCGCCAACTTCCAGTCCGCCCGCCTGGTCGGACCCGCCGTCGCGGGCCTGCTCATCACCGGGTTCGGCACGGGCTGGGCGTTCCTGCTCAACGGGCTGTCGTTCGTCGCGCCCATCGCGGGCCTGCTCCTGATGCGCTCCCGCGAGCTGAACGAGGTCGAGCGCACCCCGCGCGGCAAGGGCCAGCTCCGCGAGGGCCTGCGCTATGTCGCGGGCCGCCCCGACCTGATGTGGCCGATCATCCTCGTCGGCTTCATCGGCACCTTCGGCTTCAACTTCCCCGTCTGGCTCTCGGCCTACGCGGACGACGTCTTCCACGCCGGCGCGGGCGGATACAGCCTGTTCAACACGTTGATGGCGGTGGGCTCGGTCGCGGGCGCGCTGCTCGCCGCCCGGCGCGGCACGGCCCGGCTGCGCGTGCTGATCGCCGCCGCCGTCGCCTTCGGAGTCCTGGAGATCCTGGCCGCGCTGGCCCCGTCCTACTGGCTCTTCGCCCTCCTCATGGTGCCCATAGGGATGGCCGGCCTGACCGTCAACGTCACGGCCAACACCGCGGTCCAGATGGGCACCGACCCCGCCATGCGCGGGCGGGTCATGGCGCTGTTCATGATGGTCTTCATGGGGGGTACGCCGCTGGGGGCACCCGTCGTCGGCTGGATCACGGACGCGTACGGGCCCCGGGTGGGTTTCGCCGCCGGCGGAGTCGTCTCGGCCCTTGCGGCGGCCACCGTCGGCCTGGCCCTGGCCCGTGTCGGCGGCCTGCGCCTGTCGGTCGGCTGGCACAACGGCCACCCGCACGTCCGCTTCGTGCCACGGGCCCGGGAGCTGGCGACGGCGGCGTAGGCCAGTAGGCCGGGGCCTCGGCTCAGCCGCGGGGGCGGGGAGACTGGCGGCATGAGACTCTTCGCCGCCGTGCTGCCGCCACCGGATGCGACCGCCGAGCTCGGTTCGGCGGTCGGTGAGCTGCGAAAGCTGCCCGGATCTGGATCTGATTCTGGAACTGGAACCGGTGTCGGAGCCGGAACCGGTGGCGGCCAAGGGCTGCGTTGGACGGCCCCGGCCGGCTGGCACTTCACGCTCGCGTTCTACGGAGAGGTCGACGACGAGCTCGTACCGGATCTGTCGGCCCGGCTGGAGCGCTCGGCGCGGCGTACGGCTCCCTTCGCCCTGTCCCTGCGCGGCGGGGGCCGGTTCGGGGGACGGGCCCTGTGGGTGGGCGCCACCGGTGACGTACGGACACTGCGACTGCTCGCCGAGCGGGCGGAGGCGGCGGGGCGCAAGGCGGGCGTGACACGCGAGGAACACCACGGGTACCGGCCGCACCTCACGCTGGCCCGCAGCCGTGGACCGGCGGACTTCGCCCCGTACGTGTCGGCGCTGGACGGGTTCGAGGGACGGGCCTGGACGGCCGGTGAGCTGTGCCTGATGCGGAGCCGGCTGCCCGTCTCGGGGGTACCCGGGGAGCAGCCGCGGTACGAGGTACTGGCGCGGTGGGCCCTCGGCGGGTCGCCCTCCCGAGGAGCGGCGGCTCGTGTGTGATCGGGTCACAAGCGCGCGTCGGCCCGACCGGACCGCGCGGCGTCGGCGTCGGCGTCGTCGACGCGATCCGGGACCAGGTCCGGTGTACGCGGCCGGCACGGCGCCGGGCTTCGCGGCGCCGTGACCGTGCACGTCGACAGCCATGGCGTCACCTGCGTTTTCGTGGCTGCCCGGACCAATCCCCGGCCGGTGCAGGATCGGATTACGTCGAGATGTCTCGACTGCGGAGGGCGTTGTGAAAGAAGCCGTGCATATCGGCAGAAACCCATCGACGGAGCCGGACCTGGAAGAGCTGGTGGGCCGGGTGGCCCTGGGGGACGAGAAGGCGTTCGCCTCTGTTTACGACGCCGTCGTGAGCCCGGTGCTGGGTGTCGTCCGTGCCGTTCTGCGCGACCGGGCGCAGTCGGAGGAGGTGGCCCAGGAGGTTCTGGTGGAGGTGTGGCGCACCGCACCCCGCTACCGCTCCGAACGCGGGACGGCGATCAACTGGATCCTCACCCTCGCCCACCGGCGGGCGGTGGACCGCGTCCGGCACGCGGAAGCCGTGGCCGCCCGGGACCACAAGGCCGCCCTGCTGGACCGTACGCCCGAGTACGACGAGGTGGCCGAGCAGGTCGAGACACGGCTGGAGCGGGAACAGGTGCGGCGCTGTCTGCGCACGCTGACCGACATCCAGCGCCAGGCGGTCACGCTGGCCTACTACCGCGGACTGACCTATCGCCAGGTCGCGGAGTCCCTCGTCCTTCCGCTGGGCACCGTCAAAACTCGGCTGCGCGACGGGCTCATCCGGCTGCGCGACTGCCTGGGGGTGACCGCATGACCACCGCCGAACTGCACCGCATGACCGGCGCCTACGCCCTGCACGCCCTGTCCGACGAGGAGCGCGACGCGTTCGAGCGGCATCTCTCGGACTGCGCACCGTGTGCTCAGGAGACCGCCGAGTTGGGCGCCACCGCGGCCCGCCTGGGTCTTGCCGTCTCGGTGGCGCCCCGCCGGGAGATGCGTGAGCAGGTGCTGCGCCGCATCGCGAGCGTGCGCCAGGCGTCTCCCAGCGAGCCGGAGCCGGAGTCGGAGTCGGAGCCGGTTCGTTCGGGCCGTGCGCGGTTGCGGGCCCGGCTGCTGTCCCGGTGGGCGCTGGCCGCCTGCGTGGCGGCTGCGGCCGCGCTCGGCGGCACCACGGTGTGGCAGCACCAACGGGCCGAGGACGCGCTCGGCCAGGCGCGTCGGGCCGAGCAGGGAACAGAGCGGATCGCCGCGGTGCTCGCCGCACCGGATGCCAGGACCCGGGTCGCGCGGTTGGCCGGCGGTGCCGCCGGCACCGTGGTTGTCTCACGTGAGCGGGACCAGGCGGTGTTCCTCGCCGCCGGGATGACGCATCCGCCCGCGGGCAAGGTCTACCAGCTGTGGTTCGACGACGACGGCACCATGCGCTCCGCCGGTCTGCTGGACCCCGGCCGCAGCGACCAGGCCGTCCTGCTGCGCGGGGCCGTGGACGGGGCCTCGGGCATGGGTGTCACCGTCGAACCCGCGGGCGGCTCGGAGCAGCCCACCACCAGCCCGCTCGCTCTGGTGGACTTCCCCGCTTGATCGAGTGAAATCCGGCGTTACCTGTATTCGTGGCCGGGCTCGATCGCGGGAGCCGTGGTGCTCTACGTCCTGGTGGGCCGCCTCGCCCGACGGAGCGCGTCCGCCGAGTCGTACACCGTCAACGACTCCGCGAAGGTCGTCTGCGGCAACGTCAAGACCGCCAACGCCAACGTCTACATCATCGACACCGTCCTGATGCCCACCAGCTGACGGACACGGTCCGGCCCCCGTGCGTGACGTCGGCCTCCACCGCCTGGTTGTGGGCGGTGAAGGCCGACGGGGAAACAGCCCCCTAGGGGGAGGCGTCCGAGCGAGTGCGGTTACGCTCGGTGCGTGGACCCGAAGACGCGGAACCGGATCATGGCCGGCGTGCTTGTGCTGATGTTCGTCGTGGTGGCGTTGGCGGCGGCGGTCGGTTAGGCGACCGTCCGCCGCCCCGCCGGGCTGCTGGCCTACTGGTGGTAGCGGCCTACTGGTAGGAGTACCGGTCTGCCGGTGGCCCTACCAGGCGAAGGCCTCCGGCGACGGCCCGGGGCCGGGGAAGATCTCGTCCAGGCCGGTCAGGAGCTCGTCGCTCAGTTCCAGTTCGGCGGCTCGTAGCGCGGATTCCAGTTGTCCGGCGGTGCGCGGGCCGACGATCGGGCCCGTGATGCCGGGACGGGTGAGCAGCCAGGCCAGGGCGGCCTCGCCGGGCTCGATCCCGTGCTTGTCGAGCAGGTCCTCGTACGCCTGGATCTGGGCCCGTGCGGTGGGGTCGGCGAGGGTGTCGGCGGCCCGGCCGCTCGCCCGGCGTCCGCCCGTGACCTCTTTCTTGATGACACCGCCGAGCAGTCCGCCGTGCAGCGGAGACCAGGGGATGACGCCGAGCCCGTACTCCTGCGCGGCCGGGATGACCTCCATCTCGGCGCGGCGCTCGGCGAGGTTGTAGAGGCACTGCTCGCTGACGAGGCCGATGGTGCCGCCCCGGCGCGCGGCGATCTCGTTGGCCTGGGCGATCTTGTAGCCGGGGAAGTTCGAAGACCCCACGTAGAGGATCTTGCCCTGCTGTATCAGGACGTCGACGGCCTGCCAGATCTCCTCGAAGGGAGTGCTGCGGTCGATGTGGTGGAACTGGTAGACGTCGATGTAGTCCGTCTGGAGCCGCTTGAGGGAGGCCTCCACGGCTCGCCGGATGTTCACGGCCGACAGCTTGTCGTGGTTGGGCCAGGCCTCGCCGTCGGCGCCCATGTTCCCGTACACCTTGGTGGCGAGCACGACCTTGTCGCGCCGCTCGCCGCCCTTGGCGAACCAGGTTCCGATGATCGATTCGGTACGGCCCTTGTCCTCGCCCCAGCCGTACACGTTGGCCGTGTCGAAGTAGTTGATGCCCGCGGCCAGTGCCGCGTCCATGATCGCGTGGCTGTCGGCCTCGTCCGTCTGCGGCCCGAAGTTCATGGTTCCGAGGACCAGTCGGCTGACCTTGAGTCCTGTGCGTCCCAGCTGCGTGTACTTCATGGCTCCAGCCAACGGCGTGGAGTGCGCTCTAAGCAACACCATGTCCGCGGTCTCCCGGGGACCTCCTGGGGACTTCCCGGAATCTCCCGGCGCCTTCTTGCCCGGGTCTCCTAGGGTGATCGCCCATGACGACCCCCGGAGCGGTTCCGCCCCTGTGGCGGGACCGGCGATTCGTGCTGCTGTTCTCCGCTCGTACGGTCTCGGTGCTGGGCAACGCCTTCGCGCGGGTGGCGCTGGCGTTCGCGGTACTGGAACTGCCGGGGGCGAGCCCGGGACGGCTGTCCCTGGTGCTGGCCTGCCAGGCCCTGCCGCAGCTGCTGTTCATCCTGGCCGGCGGCGTGATCGCGGACCGGATGTCGCGCTCGCGGCTCATGGTCGTGTCCGACCTCCTGGGCGGCGCCGCCTACGCCGGTCTGGCGGTCATGGTGCTCACCGGGCACGCACCGCTGCCGGCCCTGTGTCTGCTGGCCGCCCTGGCGGGTACGGCGACCGCGCTGTTCGCGCCGGCGATGACGGGGGTGGTGCCGTTGCTCGTGCCGGCGGCCCGCCTCCAACGGGCCAACGGGCTGCTGCAGATGGGGACCAACACGTCGATGCTGCTGGGGCTCGCGCTGTCGGGCGTGACCGTGGCGTTCGTCGGCGCGGGGTGGGCGCTGGCCATCAACGCCGCGTCGTTCGCCGCGAGTGCCCTGCTCATCAGGGGGCTGCGGGTGACGGCACGCCCGCGGAAGGCGTCCTCCGGCTGGGCCGATCTGCGGGACGGCTGGCGGGAGTTCGCGTCCCGGCAGTGGCTGTGGGTCGTGGTCGTCCAGTACGGGTTCGTGGTGGCGGCCCTCAACGCCAACGTCGGCGTGCTCGGTCCGCTGGTGGCCGAGCGGCACCTCGGCGGCGCGCGCGCCTGGTCGCTGATCGTGGCCGCGCAGGCCCTCGGCACGATCGCGGGGGCGGGCCTGGCCGCACGTGTCCGAGTGGCCAGGCCCGTACTGGTGGCGGTGCTCGCCACGTTCCCGGCGGCGGCCCCGATCGCACTGCTCGCGCTGCGCGCGCCGGTCTGGTCGGTGGCCGCGGCGATGTTCTGCGCGGGCGTCTCGTCGGACGTCTTCAGCGTCCTGTGGACCACGACCCTCCACCGCGAGATCCCCGAGGAGGTCATCTCCCGCGTCAGCTCGTACGAATGGTTCGGCTCCCTGGCCTTCGCCCCCCTGGGTCTCCTGGCCGCGGGCCCGCTCGCGTCGGCCGTCGGCACGG
>NZ_LIPP01000414.1 GCF_001418335.1 Streptomyces aurantiacus
CACCTCATCGGTGACCGGTGGGAAGAGTCCACCGGCGCCGACATCGTCACCGTGGTCGACCCCGCCACCGAGGAAGCCTTCGCCCGCTTCGCCGCGGCATCCCCGGCCGACGTCGGCCGCGCCGTCACCGCCGCGGCCGACGCACAGCCCCGCTGGGCCGCGCTCACCGTCACGGAGCGCGTCGGCCACATCGACGCCTGGGCCGAGACGATCACCGCGCACGCCGCCGAACTGGCCGAACTGGAATGCCGCGAGATGGGCAAACCCGTAGGCGTCGGACGCACCTTCATCGACGGGGCCACAGCCGGCCTACGGGCCGCCGCGGCACAGGCCCTGACCTACCCGTTCACCGAGACGATGACCGGACCCGGCGGAGAACGCACCGACATCGTCCGCCACCCCCTCGGCGTCACCGCGGTGATCACCCCGTGGAACTTCCCCGTCCCGATGGTCCTCGGCGCCCTCGGCCCGCTGCTCGCCGCAGGAAACACCGTCGTGGTCAAGCCCTCCGAGCGTTCCCCCGTGTCCACGGTGCGCCTGTTCGAGCTGGCCGAGTCCGCCGGGCTCCCGGCAGGCGTACTGAACCTGGTCCTCGGCGAGGGCCGCACCGGAGCGGCACTCACGGAACACGAGGACGTACAACTCGTCCACTTCACCGGCTCCGTGGAAGCCGGCCGCAGCGTGGGCGGCGCGACCGGCCGCCGCCTGCGCCGCTGCGTCCTCGAACTCGGCGGCAAGGACCCGGTCGTGGTCGACGCCGGAGTCGACCCGGTGGCCACCGCCCAGGCCGTCGCGTTCGGCGCCTTCATCAACACCGGCCAGATCTGCACGTCCATGGAACGCATCTACGTCCACGAGCGGATCGCCGACGAGTTCGTCGAAGCACTGGTCGCCGCGGCCCGGACCTTCACCCTGGGCGACGGCACGGAACCCGCCACGGTCCTCGGCCCACTCGTGGACGAACGCCAGCGCGACACCGTACGACGCCACGTCGAGGACGCCGTCCGCAAGGGCGCCACCGTCCGCACCGGAGGCGCGGTGCCCGAACGCCCCGGCTACTTCTACCCGGCGACCGTGCTCACCGACGTCGACGACACCATGCTCGTCATGACCGAGGAGACCTTCGGCCCGGTCGCACCCGTCGTCGTCGTGCCGAGCTTCGAAGAGGGACTGGCACGGGCAGCCGACTCCCGCTACGGCCTCGCCGCCACCGTCTACACCCACGACCCCGCCCACATCACGGCAGCCGCACACCTGCCGGCCGGCGTCGTCTGGGTCAACCAGTGGCAGGGCGGCGGCCCGGAACGACTGTACGAGCCCGCCCGCGACAGCGGCATGGGAGCCACCGGAGCCCACGCCGCCTACGACGCGGCCACCCGGCCCACCTCCATCCACCACGCTCCCGCACCGGCAGCCACCCGATGACCCCCGCCAAGAACAGCAGCAATAACAGCAGCAAGGACACCACCGCCCGACGCATCCGCACCGCGGGCGATCAACTCATCGACCTCTCCCACCGCATCCACGCCCACCCGGAACTGGCCTTCGAGGAACACCTCGCCAGCCGATGGGTCGCGGAAGCCCTGAGCGACGCGGGCTTCGACGTCCGGCACGGATGCTACGGACTGCCCACAGCCGTGTCGGCGACCATCGGCAACGGCCCGACACACATCGCCTTCTGCGCCGAATACGACGCCCTGCCGGAGATCGGACACGCCTGCGGCCACAACATCATCGCCGCCGCGGCCGTCGGCGCCGGCCTCGGCCTCGCCCCCCTCGCGGACGAACTCGGCCTGACCGTGCACGTACTCGGCACCCCCGCCGAGGAAGGCGGCGGCGGCAAGATCCTCATGCTCGAACAGGGCGCCTTCGACGGCCTCCACGCCGCCATGATGGTCCACCCCGCCGCGACGGAATCAGCGGCGATGCCGGGCCTGGCCGTCACCCAGTTCGACGTGGCCTACCACGGCAAGCCCGCACACGCCGGCGCCTACCCCGAACTCGGCGTCAACGCCGCCGACGCCATGACCCTGGCCCAGGTGGGCGTCGCGCTGCTGCGCCAGCAGACCGCCCCCGACCAGCGGATCAGCGGCATCAGCACCGAGGCCGGCAGCGCCCCGAACATCATTCCGGACGTCAGCCGCGGCCGCTGGCTCGTCCGCACGGACAGCCTCGACACCCTGCGGCCACTGGCCCGCCGCGTACACCGCTGCTTCGAGGCCGGCGCACTGGCCACCGGCTGCGAACTGACCACCTCACCGGTGAGCCCCGACTACGCCGACCTGCGCCCGGACCAGGACATGCTGACCCGGTGGGTGGCCAACGCCACAGCGCTCGGCCGCTCCTTCCCGCACCTGCCGAACGGCGTCGCGGGCGCCTCCACCGACATGGGCAACGTCTCGCACGTGGTGCCCACCATCCATCCCATGCTCGGCCTGGACTGCTACCCGGCCGTCAACCACCAACCCGAGTTCACCGCCGCGTGCATCACACCGACAGCCGACCGAGCCGTCCTGGACGGAGCGATCGCCATGGCCTGGACAGCGATAGACACAGCAGCCGCGGCAAGCAACACGGCAGGCGAGGCAACGTAACCCGTAACCTCCGGTCAGTGACCGGAGGTCGCCTTCAGCCCGATCACGGCCACCAGCAGCAGACAGACGAAGAAGATCCGGGCGGCGGTCGCCGGCTCACCGAGCACCACCATGCCGAACACCGCGGCCCCGGCCGCACCGATCCCCACCCAGACCCCGTACGCGGTACCGATGGGCAGCGTCTTCGCCGCGTACGACAGCAGAACCATGCTGGCGACGATGCCGGCACCGGTGAGGACACTGGGCACCAGCCGCGTGAACCCCTCGGTGTACTTCATACCGATCGACCAGCCGACTTCCAGCAGACCGGCAACGACGAGCAGGACCCAGGCCATCAGGCACCTCCGTGAAGGAATCAACAGGGGTGCGTCGTCTTTGCCTGTCCCGGTACGGCGCGTCTCGTCGGGTTGCATCCACGGTAGCAAGGAGCGGGTACGAGTACGAACGGGTACGAGCCGGCGGTTCCGGCCGGCTGGAGATGCCAGGGACGCCAGAGACGCTAGAGATACAACCCGGTGGAGTCCTCGGACCCCTCGAACCGGTCCGCGGCCACGGCATGCAGATCCCGCTCGCGCATCAGCACGTACGCGGTACCCCGGACCTCCACCTCGGCACGGTCCTCCGGGTCGTACAGCACCCGGTCGCCCGGCTCCACCGACCGTACGTTCTGCCCGACCGCCACGACCTCGGCCCAGGCGAGCCGGCGGCCCACCGCCGCGGTCGCGGGGATCAGGATGCCGCCACCGGACCGGCGCTCACCCTCAGCGGCGTCCTGCCGCACGAGCACACGGTCGTGCAGCATCCGGATGGGCAGCTTGTCGTGATGGCTGCTGGGCTCATTCCTCTTGGCGCTCACGCATCCGAACCTACCTGCCTTCAGGCCGCTCGTCCGTAGGTGGGGTGGGTACGGATGCCAGGGTTACGGGCGGCCAGGTTACGGGTGGGGCGCGGGCCGGTTCAGCGCCTGCGGCGCTTGCGGCGGCCGGTGCCCAGGGTGAGCAGTCCGACGACGCCGACCACCACGAGGGCCACGGGCACGATGCGCTCCAGCCGCGGCGCCCCGTCCTCCGTGACGAACTGGCCCTTCACATCGTCGACGACGCGACTGACGCCGACGTAGGCACGGCCGAGGGTCTGGTCGACGCTGGACGCCACCTTCGCCTTGGCGTCCCCGACGATGGTCTTGGGATGCACCCGCACACCGATCTCGTCGAGCGTCTCGGCGAGGGTTTCGCGACGGCGCTCGATGTCCGCCTCGATCTGCGCCGGAGTCCTGGTGTCCGGCGTGCTCGACGTGTCCGACACGCGCTGCCTCCGTGGTCGTGGTCGTTCGGTTCCCGAGGCCTGTTGCCGATTCCCGACGGCCCCGTCTCTGGTCGACAGTCTGTCAGCTCCGCCCGCCGCGCACCGCTCGGCACCCCCATTACGCTCGGTTCCGTATCCACCACCTCGCAAGGAGACCGAACCGAGATGAGCGAGCGACTCCAGCCCGGCGACACCGCCCCCGCCTTCACCCTGCCCGACGCCGACGGCAACGAGGTGTCCCTGGCCGATCACAAGGGCCGCAAGGTCATCGTCTACTTCTACCCGGCCGCCCTCACTCCCGGCTGCACCAAGCAGGCCTGCGACTTCACCGACAACCTGGACCTGCTCGCGGGCGCCGGCTACGACGTCATCGGCGTCTCCCCGGACAGGCCGGAGAAGCTCGCCAAGTTCCGCGAGAAGGAGAACCTGAAGGTCACACTGGTCGGCGACCCGGACAAGAAGGTCCTGGAGGAGTACGGCGCCTTCGGCGAGAAGAAGCTGTACGGCAAGACGGTCGTCGGCGTCATCCGCTCCACGATCGTCGTCGACGAGCAGGGCAAGGTCGAGCGGGCCCTGTACAACGTGAAGGCCACGGGCCACGTAGCCAAGATCATCAAGGACTTGGCAATCTAAGGCCTCCATCGGTTCGGACGTCCGGCCGACCACCCTCTTCGCAACGGCCCGCCCCGCAAGCAGAAAGCGGCGCGGGCCGTTCCGCATTCCGGACGTGACCATGCGATAAACGGTTCGTTACTCCGTACGAGCCCGCGAACACGCGGCCGGAACGGAGGGGAATCATGCCGGTCAGCCCGTACACGAGGGAGCGACTGGAGGAAGCAGCGAGGTCGTCACGAACGCTGTCAGAGGCGTTGGGGAAGTTGGGAGTGGATCCGAAGAGTTCGACGCGCGGCTACATCCGGGCCCGCATGAAGAAGTTGGGGGTGGACACATCACGCTTCGAGCCGGAAGGAACAAAGTGGACGAGAACCTGCGCTTACTCTGCCCTAATTGCCATTCCGGCACGGATACTTACCGCGGCCGAGCCAAAAGGCGCAACCGGAGCACAGCCTCATGAGCAACCACAACCGCGTCCGGTACACCCGCGAGCAGTGGGTTCGGGCCGAGTGGCTCGGCAAGCCGATGACGCTGGAGGTGGACCACGTCAACGGAGACTGGAGCGACAACCGTCCCGAGAACCTGCGGCTGCTGTGCCCCAACTGCCACGCGATCACCAGCACCTGGTGTCGAGGGGGCAAAAGGCGATCCGCGTAGCAACCGACCACCAGCTGTCCGTGGCAGCCAGTAAACTAAGCGGCGCCACGGGCCCGTATCCCAGCTGGCAAGAGGATGCCGGTTTAGATCCGGTACGTCGTGGGTTCGAGTCCCACCGGGCCCACCATCCCAAAGGCCCAGCTCACACCCGTGAGCTGGGCCTTCGCCGTACAACGGCGAGTGGGCCCAGGCCCTCTCACTCGGTCGGCAGCGCGAACCACCGCAGCAGTACCGGCTTGGCGTCCGGCGGGGCGTCCTCCGGGCCTCGGGCGTAGCGGGCCAGGAGGTCCAGGTAGGCGTCGTGGAAGGCGGTCACCTCGTCCTTGGTGAGGTGGCTGAGGCTGCGTGAGCCGCGCATCCAGCCTTCCGATCGGGCCTGTTCCTCCGTGAACCGTCGGGCCAGCTCGATGTCTTCGTCGAGCCGCATCCGGTCGAGGGTGCCCGCGACGGCTTGCTCGGCGTCGGTCATCTGGTCCTGGGCGGGTCGGCGTATGTCGAGTCCGCGCACCGCTCGCCACCAGCGTTCGCGGCTGTTGGGCCGTTCCGGTACGTCCTCGATGAAGCCGCCGCTCTCCAGGCGGCGCAGGTGGTAGCTGAGGGTGCCGGTGTTTTCGCCGAGGGCGGTGGCGAGGGTGGTGGAGGTCGCGGGGCCGGAGACGGCGAGGTGCCGGAGGATCTTCAGCCGCAGCGGGTGGGCGAGGGCTTTGAGGGCTGCCGGGTCGCTGACCGTGCAGCGCTTGTTGCCGGGTTCGGCCTCGGTCTCTTTACCCGGTTCGGGTCCGGGTTCGGGCGCGGGCGCGGGCGCGGGCCGTGGCTCGCCTTCTTCGCTCATACGGGCAGCCTACCGTCGTCGCAGCCGAAACTCTGCAGAGCTATTGCTGCAGAATTTTCTCTGCAGACCTTCCATTGCAGAGAAAGGGCTGCGATCCTTGATGCAGGCGGGATGCTCCCCACCCACTCGGTCACTCACCTGGAGTCCTTCATGCTGCACGCCCGACGTCTCGTCATGACTCTGTCCGCCGTGGCTCTCGCCGTCTGTACGGGAGCGACGACATCGGCGACAGCGGTGTCGGCACGCGCCGGCACCCACGCCGGTGCGGGTGCGGGTGCGCAGAATCACGGCTTCCAGGACTGCCCGGCTCTCTCCGAGTTGCCGGAGGGAGCCGATCCGGCGAAGTGGCGCTGCGAGGCGATGACGGCCGTCGGGCATCTGACGCTCGGCCGGGTCGATGTGGCGATCGAGCGGCCGCTGGCGATCACGTTCGCGGAGGGTACGGACGACGGCGAGTTCCGCCAGGTGTTCGGCGCGATGGCAGCCGCTCCCCTACGAGTTCGGGGGACGCCGCTGTCGATCACGCCTCGGTACGGCGGTTACTCCGACTTTCAGTCCGACGACGAGCGGCGCGGCGAGCTGGATCTGACGTTTCGGATATCCGGGCCCGGGGTGCCGCCCGGTTGCTCCATAGGCAGTGTGGTGGACCCGGTTCACCTGGTGCTCAGGGAGACGGATCCGCCGCAGGTCGTGACGCCGGTTCCGCTGGTCGTCGCCTTCGGGGTCGAGGACAGCCGTTTCGAGGCGCCGAGGGTGTCTGGTTGCGGTCGGCTGGGTCCCGTGCTCGACAAGGTGCTGGGGCTTCCGTCGCCGGTGGGCGCGAACAGTATCGAGTTGGACGCCCGGGTTGCCATGCGCTCGTACGGTGACGAGGTGGAGCAGTCGGGTCCGGGGACGGGCAGTTGAGCACCGGGCTGTGAGGGGGCTTCTCAGCCCAGCAGTTCCCTCACCACCGGTACCAGTCCGCGGAATGCCTTGCCGCGGTGGCTGATCTCGTTTTTTTCGTCGGGGGTCAGTTCCGCGCAGGTGCGGGTGTCGCCGTCGGGTTGGAGGATCGGGTCGTAGCCGAAGCCGTGGGTGCCGGTGGGTTCGTGGCGCAGTGTGCCGTGCAGGCGGCCTTCGACGACTCGTTCGGTGCCGTCGGGCAGGGCGAGGGCGGCGGCGCAGGCGAAGTGGGCGGCTCGGTGTTCGTCGGCGATGTCGCCGAGTTGGGCGAGGAGGAGCTGGAGGTTGGCTCGGTCGTCGCCGTGTGTGCCGGACCAGCGGGCGGAGAAGATGCCGGGGGCGCCGCCGAGTACGTCGACGCAGAGGCCGGAGTCGTCGGCGACGGCGGGGAGGCCGGTGGCCTGGGCGAGGGCGTGGGCTTTGAGGAGGGCGTTCTCGGCGAAGGTGACGCCGGTTTCCTTGACGTCGGGGATGTCCGGGTAGGCGTCCGCGCCGACGAGGTCGTGCGGCAGGTCCGCGGCGGCGAGGATCGCCCTCAGCTCGGTGATTTTTCCGGGGTTGCGGGTGGCGAGGATCAGGCGGGTCATGGTGCTCACCCTAGTCAGGCGGGCGGTGTCGTACATGTGCCGTGTGCCGTGTGCCGTGTGCCATGTGCCGTGTGTGATCGTCGCCGCCCGCCGGGGCCGGTCGGTGTTGCTGCGGGGTGCGGCCCGCAGAGTGCGGGCCCGTGGGTCTACGGCGTGCAGACCTTGGTGAGTTCGCCGGCCGCGTCCGTCACGGGGCTGATGTCGGGTGTCGCGTCGCCGTTGTTGATGGAGTCGCGGACGTTGCCGACGGCCTTTTGGAGGTCGTCCACGGCCTTGTTGATGTCGGTGTCGTCGGTCTTGTCGCCGATGCTGTCGAGGTTCTTGTCGATCGAGTCGAGTGCGTCGTCCGCCTTGGTCGGGTCGTCCGCGGCGTTCTCCACGGCCTGTTGGAGGTCGGTGACGCTGTCGGCGATCGTGTCGGCGGTCTGGACGCAGTCCAGTGCCTTGTCGACGGCGTCGCAGCCGGTGGTCAGTCCGGCTGTCAGCGCGACGGCTGCCACGGCCGCGGCGACGGCGGTGATGCGGCGGGGTCGGCGGCGGCTCGCGGCCATGGAACGGTCCTCCCGTGGTCAGGCCCCCGAGGGCCCGGTTCGTAGGCCTCAGGGCCCCCGTTTGGTACTGGTGGTACTGGTTGGGCGGTTCAGCGGTCTGTTCAGCGGTGTGTCAGCGGTCTGTTCAGCTGTGTGCTGCCTGTGTGCTGTGCGCCCGCACTCATAGGGACGCGAAGGCCGGGGTCGTGGTTGCCCGTGGCGTCCGGCCGTCTTGGCACGCCTTTTACCTTTCGAGGACCGTATCAAGTGCCGTGCGCTGGGCGACAGCGAGTTCGGTGCAGCCCAGGACGGCCAGGTCGAGAAGGGAGTTCAGCTCGTCGCGGTCGAACGGCTCTGCCTCGGCGGTGCCCTGGACCTCGACGAAGCGGCCGTCGCCGGTGCAGACGACGTTCATGTCGGTGTCGGCGCGGACGTCTTCCTCGTAGCAGAGGTCGAGGAGGGGGATGCCGCCGACGATGCCGACGGAGACGGCGCCGACCGTTCCGGTGAGGGGCTGGCGGCCGGCCTTGATGAGTTTCTTGCCCCGGGCCCAGGAGACGGCGTCCGCGAGGGCGACGTACGCGCCGGTGATGGCGGCGGTGCGGGTGCCTCCGTCGGCCTGGAGGACGTCGCAGTCGAGGACGATGGTGTTCTCGCCGAGTGCCTTGTAGTCGATGACCGCGCGCAGGGAGCGGCCGATGAGCCGGCTGATCTCGTGGGTGCGGCCGCCGATCTTGCCGCGGACGGACTCGCGGTCGCCGCGGGTGTTCGTGGCGCGGGGAAGCATGGAGTATTCGGCGGTCACCCAGCCTTCGCCGCTGCCCTTGCGCCAGCGCGGGACGCCTTCGGTGACGGAGGCTGTGCAGAAGACCTTCGTGTCGCCGAAGGAGACGAGGACGGAGCCCTCGGCGTGCTTGCTCCAGCCGCGTTCGATGGTGATCGGGCGGAGCTGTTCGGGCGTGCGGCCGTCGATGCGAGACATGGCGTCGAGCCTAGTCGCATACGGGTGGGGGCCGCCTTCGATCACGGAAGCGGCCCCTCATGGGTGAGATGCGCGAGACTTCCCCGTACGCCGCGCGTGTCCCGGGTTCTACATCATGTCTTCGATCTCGCCGGCGATCGGGTCCGCGTCGGTGCCGATGACGACCTGGATGGCTGTGCCCATCTTGACGACGCCGTGGGCGCCCGCGGCCTTCAGGGCGGCCTCGTCGACCTTGCTCGCGTCGACGACCTCGGTGCGCAGCCGGGTGATGCAGCCCTCGACCTCTTCGATGTTGTCGATGCCGCCGAGCCCGGCGACGATCTTCTCAGCCTTGCTGGCCATGTCCTACTCCCTGATCCGAACCGCTTTGTCGCAGTAACCCACAGTTGGCCCATCTTTGCGAGCGGTCCCGTCGCCCCTGCCGAATGATGGCGATCACGACAGCGCGAACCGTTCGCCGACTGGTCTACACCAGTTTTCGACGGCCGCCAAACCCGCCTCGGAGGAACGCAGGAGGACACCCATGAGTGCCGGCAACGCAGCCGCGTCCGCGTCCGCGCGTTCTCGGGGGAGCAATCTGTTCCAGGGTCTGCAGAAGATGGGCCGCAGTCTGCAGTTGCCGATCGCGGTGCTGCCGGCGGCGGGCATCCTCAACCGTCTTGGGCAGCCGGATGTGTTCGGGGCCGACGGGCTCGGCTGGACGAATGTCTCCAAGGTGATGGCGGGTGCGGGCAGTGCGCTGCTCGACGGTTCGCTGGGGTTGCCGCTGTTGTTCTGTGTCGGTGTGGCCATCGGGATGGCGAAGAAGGCTGACGGTTCGACAGCGCTCGCGGCGGTGGCGGGTTTTCTCGTCTATTACAACGTGCTGCGGCAGTTCCCTGAGGACTGTGCGGATCAGGCGAAGGCGGTGGCTGCGGGCTGTCAGGCCAAGGACGGCACGGTGGCGGCCTTCACGTACCAGAATCCGGGTGTCTTCGGTGGCATCGTCATCGGTCTGCTGGCCGCCTATTTCTGGCAGCGTTATCACCGTACGAGGCTTGTCGACTGGCTGGGTTTCTTCAACGGCCGTCGGCTGGTGCCGATCATCATGGCGTTCGTGGCGATCGCGTTCGCCGCGCTCTGTCTGTGGGTGTGGCCGCCGATCGGCCGGGGTCTGGAGGACTTCAGCGACTGGCTGGTGAGTCTGGGCGCGTGGGGTGCGGGTGTCTTCGGTGTCGCCAACCGCGCGCTGCTGGTGATCGGGCTGCACCAGTTCCTGAACGTGCCGATCTGGTTCCAGTTCGGCAGTTACACCAAGCCGGACGGGGCGGCCGTCCACGGTGACATCAACATGTTCCTGGCGGGTGATCCGAACGCGGGTCAGTTCACGTCGGGGTTCTTCCCGATCATGATGTTCGCGCTGCCGGCGGCGTGCCTGGCCATGACGCATTGTGCGAAGCCCCATCGCCGTAAGGAGATCGGCGGTCTGATGCTGTCGATCGCGCTCACGTCGTTCGTGACGGGCATCACCGAGCCGATCGAGTACTCGTTCGTGTTCATCGCGCCGGCGTTGTATGTGGTGCACGCGGTTCTGACGGGTGTCTCGATGGCGGTGACGTGGGGGCTCGGCGTGCATGACGGGTTCAGTTTCTCGGCCGGTCTGATCGACTACGTCATCAACTGGAACCTCGCCACGAGACCCTGGGCGATCATCCCGATCGGCCTGTGCTTCGCGGCCGTCTACTACGTGGTGTTCCGTTTCGCGATCACGAAGTTCGACCTGCGGACTCCGGGGCGGGAGCCGGAGGAAGAGGTCGAGGACGTGACGAAGGCCTGACCTTCAGAGTGGTCCTTGTGGTGGCCTTCACCCCGTTATGTGACGACTTGGGGCGCTCATGGTCCAGACCACAAAACCGGCGGGTTCCTTATCTCACCTTCACCGTGCTACAACAGGTCTACACCACTCAGTGGTGTAGACCACAGGTCGTGACCGCAGGTCGTAGACCCAGGTCATTGAACCGCGTTCCCTCGAAGACGCCGCCGTCTCCCCCTTGCCTGCCCCCACAGGCGGCGCTTCGCCCTCTCCCGGCCGCCCCGGGCGGGGGGACACCCAGGAGGAAGTTGTGTCCACGGCCAGCGCCGCTCCCGCGGCTGCGAAGAAGAAGGGTTCCGGCGCGATGGCTGTCCTGCAGCGCATCGGTCGCAGCCTCATGCTCCCCGTCGCCGTCCTGCCCGCGGCCGCGCTCCTGGTGCGTCTCGGCAACGCCGACATGCTCGGTCGCGAGTCGTTCCCGGCGTTCATAACGAAGATCGCCGGCTTCATGGCGGCCGGCGGCAACGCGATTCTCGACAACATGGCGCTGCTGTTCGCCGTGGGCATCGCGATCGGTTTCGCGAAGAAGTCGGACGGCTCCACGGCCCTCGCGGCCGTCACGGGCTACCTGGTCTTCAAGAACGTGCTCGCCACGTTCACCGACAAGAACCTGCCGCAAGTCGCGACGGCCGTCGACGGCAAGGTCGTCATGGTCGACGCGCCCGTGGACGCCAAGGTGCTCGGCGGTGTGGTCATGGGCATCGTGGTGGCCCTGCTCTACCAGCGTTTCCACCGCACCAAGCTGCCCGACTGGGCGGGCTTCTTCAGCGGCCGCCGTCTGGTCCCGATCCTGTCCGCCTTCGCGGGTCTGCTGCTCGGCGTGGTCTTCGGTTACATCTGGCCGGTCCTCGGCACGGGTCTGCACAACTTCGGTGAGTGGCTGGTCGGTTCGGGCGCGGTCGGCGCCGGCATCTTCGGTGTCGCCAACCGCGCGCTGATCCCGATCGGCATGCATCACCTGCTGAACTCTTTCCCGTGGTTCCAGGCCGGTGAGTACGAGGGCAAGAGCGGTGACATCTCACGCTTCCTGGCCGGTGACCCGACCGCCGGGCAGTTCATGACCGGCTTCTTCCCGATCATGATGTTCGCGCTGCCCGCGGCCTGCCTCGCGATCGTCCACTGCGCCCGCCCGGAGCGTCGCAAGGTCGTCGGCGGCATGATGTTCTCCCTGGCGCTGACCTCGTTCGTCACGGGTGTGACCGAGCCCATCGAGTTCACGTTCATGTTCATCGCGCCGGTGCTGTACGGGATCCACGCGGTTCTCACCGGTGTCTCCATGGCGCTGACGTGGGCGCTCGGTATGAAGGACGGGTTCGGCTTCTCGGCCGGCGCGGTCGACTTCGGCCTGAACCTCGGCATCGCGACCAACCCGTGGGGCCTCGTCCTGGTGGGCCTGTGTTTCGCGGTGGTCTACTACGTGGTCTTCCGCTTCGCGATCATCAAGTTCAACCTGCCCACTCCGGGCCGCGAGTCGGACGAGGAACTCGCCGAGCTGCAGAAGGCAGAGGCCAAGTAGCCGCAGAGATCAAGTAGCGGCAGCGACCGAGTAGCCGCAGCGGCCCAGTAGTCCCGAGGCCTCTCCTCGACCGTTCCGGAATTCCCCGGCCGCCTGTGGGCGGTCCGGGGAATTCCGGAACGGTC
>NZ_LIPP01000415.1 GCF_001418335.1 Streptomyces aurantiacus
TTCCCCGCGCCCCTGGGTGGGACGGGGCGCAGCCCCTCCCCAAGGGGCGCGGGGAACTGCGCGACCAGCCCCCGCCGGCCCGCGGACGAAGGCGGTTTTTCAGGGGCGCGGGGAACTGCGCGGCCTGCCCCCGCCGGCCCGCAGGTGGGTCAGCACGTGGGCTTGCCCGCGTATACCGCCAGCGCGGTGTTCGGGCCGAGCGTCGTGGTCAGTTGGCCCGCGCTGTTCACCGTCACCGTCGTGCCCGCCTGCACATTGCAGTACGTGCCCGCCGCCAGCGACGTCGCATACGTACGGGTCAGCGAGGACGACTCGTGGTTGATGACCACGAACCCCTTGCCACCCCGGCCGAAGGCGATCGCGTCGCCCCCGTTGTCCCACCAGTTGGTGAGGGACTCGCCCCGGACGGTGTTGCGGAAGGCGACCATCGACTGGATCTCCGGCCAGGCGTGCTGGCACTTCCAGCCGTCCTGCCAACAGGCGTTCATCGAACCCCCGTTGGGCGGCCCCGCGTCCGTGGAGGAGAACTCGTACCCGGAGTTGATGTCGGGCGCCCCGTACGGGTACGCCAGCATGAAGACGTTGGCCAGGGTGTAAGTGGCGTTGTCTTTGTAGCTGAGCGTGGAGCCGTTGCGCTCGGTGTCGTGGTTGTCGACGAAGACAGCCGAGACACCGCTGCTCATGTACCCCCAGCCCTCGCCGTAGTTCTTCAGATAGGCGAGGTTCTCGTTGTTGAAGACCCGCTTGAGGTCGAACGCGTACCGGAACTCCTGGACATCCCCGGTGCCCGTGTACTCGGTGGGCTGGACCGCCTCACCCGCGCCGTGGATGGCCTCCTGCTTCCAGTAGGCGGACGAATTGCTCAGCCTGCCCTTGATGTTGGCGAGGTCGGTCGCCGGGATGTGCTTGGCCGCGTCGATGCGGAAGCCGTCGACACCGAGGGAGAGCAGGTCGTTCAGGTACTTGGCGATGGCCGAGCGGACGTACTCCTCGCCGGTGTCCAGGTCGGCGAGCCCGACGAGCTCGCAGTTCTGGACGTTCCCGCGGTCCTGGTAGTTGCTGATCTGCGAGGTGCAGTTGTCGAAGTCGGGTGCGGAGTACAGGCCCGGGTAGTCGTACTTCGTGTAGGACGAGCCGCCCGTACCGGTGCCGCTGCCCGCCGACATGTGGTTGATCACGGTATCGACGACGACCTTCACACCGGCCGCGTGACACGTGTTCACCATGTTCTGGAAGGCCGTACGGTCACCGAGCCGGCCGGCGATCCTGTAGCTGACGGGCTGGTACGAGGTCCACCACTGCGAGCCCTGTATGTGCTCGGCGGGGGGAGAGACCTGGACGTATCCGTAACCGGCCGGGCCCAGACGGTTGGTGCACTCCTTCGCCACGGACGCGAAGTTCCACTCGAAGAGGACGGCGGTGACGTCCTTGCTGCCGGGCGGGGAGGCGTGGGCGGTACCGGCGGTGCTCGCGGGGACGACGAGCGCGGCAGCCGCCAGGGCGAGCGCGCAGGAGAGAGCTCTCTTGGCCATGTGGGGGTCCCTTCTCCGTTGAAGGTTCTCGTGAAGGTTCTCGTGCAGGTTCTTGCTGCAACATTCAGCAGCCGTGCGGTGCCGCAGATCGTAGAAGCCCGCCTCCCAAAGGGGAAGGCGGGCTTCTGAAATTTTCTGAAATTCCTTGCAGAGCCCGTCGGTCAACGGACAGACGGCTGACGAACGGCCGTTGTGGGGTCAGTCGGCGATCCACCACACGGTGGCGTCGGCGGGCAGCTTCGCCTCGCCGCCGTCCGACACGGCCACCTCTCCGCTCGCGAGCAGCACCCGCCCGTACGCGCCGACGGTCACCGCGTCGCTCCCGGTGTTGGCGGTGCACACGAACGCCCCCCGGCGGAAGGCGAGGACACCCGCGGGCGCCGGCAGCCACTCGACACGGTCGCCCGCGCCGAGGTCGGGCTGCTCGCTGCGGACGGCGAGCGCGGACCGGTACAGCTCAAGGGTCGAGCCGGTGACCCCGGTCTGCGCCTCGACGCTCAGCTCGCCCCAGCCTGCGGGCTGCGGAAGCCAGCTGCCGCCGCTGCCGAAGCCGTACGAGGAGCCGTCGCGGTGCCACGGGATCGGCACCCGGCACCCGTCGCGGAACCCGTCCTGGCCGGCGCCGCGGTGGTACGCGGGGTCCTGGCGGACCTCGTCCGGCAGGTCGACGACGTCCGGCAGGCCCAGCTCCTCGCCCTGGTACAGGTACGCGGACCCGGGCAGCGCGAGCATCAGCAGGGTCGCCGCCCGCGCCCGGCGCAGGCCCAGCTCACGGTCTCCGGCGATACGGATCTGGGTGCCGAGCCCGGCCGGGTTGGCGAACCGCGTGGCGTGCCGGGTCACGTCGTGGTTGGAGAGCACCCAGGTGGCGGGGGCGCCCACGGGACGCATCGCGTCGAGGGTGCGGTCGATGCAGGACCGCAGCTCCTCGGCGTCCCAATGGGTGCTCAGATACTGGAAGTTGAAGGCCTGGTGCAGCTCGTCGGGGCGCACGTAGTTGGCGGTGCGCTCGATGGTCGGCGTCCACGCCTCGGCGACGAAGATCCTGTCGCCCGAGTACTCGTCAAGGACGATCCGCCACTGGCGGTAGATCTCGTGCACACCGTCCTGGTCGAAGAACGGCATGACATCGTTGCCCAGCAGTTTCAGCTGCTCGTGAGAGCCCAGGTCGGGCAGCCCCTCCGCCTTCACCAGGCCGTGGGCCACGTCGATCCGGAAGCCGTCGACACCCATGTCGAGCCAGAACCGCAGGACCGAGCGGAACTCGTCGCCGACCGCCGGGTGGTCCCAGTCGAAGTCGGGCTGCTCGGGCGCGAAGAGGTGGAGGTACCACTCACCGGGGGTGCCGTCCGGCTCGGTGACGCGGGTCCAGGCGGGGCCACCGAAGATGGACTCCCAGTCGTTGGGCGGCAGTTCACCGCTTTCACCCTTGCCGGCGCGGAAGTGGTAGCGCTCCCGCAGCGGCGAACCCGGCCCCTCCGCGAGGGCCCGCCTGAACCACTCGTGCTGGTCGGAGGAGTGGTTGGGGACGAGGTCGACGATGATCCTCAAGCCCAGTTCGTGGGCGTCGCGGATCAGCGCGTCGGCGTCGAGCAGGCCCCCGAACATGGGGTCCACGGCCCGGTAGTCCGCCACGTCGTAGCCCGCGTCGGCCTGCGGCGAGGCGTAGAAGGGGCTGAGCCACACGGCGTCCACGCCGAGGTCGCGCAGATACGGGAGTCGGGAACGCACGCCCGCCAGGTCGCCCATGCCGTCACCGTTGCTGTCGGCGAAGCTGCGCGGATAGACCTGGTAGATCACCGCGTCGCGCCACCAGTCGCGACGGTCGGCGACGGCGGCGTGAGCGGAGTTCGGTGCCGAGTCGGCGGAGTGCTGCTGGCTCATGGCTTCCTTGATACGTAACGGAGTTCATCGGGAGCGCCCAAGGGGCGCGGGGCTGTATTCATTTGCGGCTTCCGCCGCGTGGGCGCGACCAGCCACGACGAGGCCGCGGACGACCAACGACCCGAGTGGCTGGCAAAGGTCACCCCTTCGTGCCGCCCGCGGTGAGCCCGGTCACCAAGTTCTTCTGCACAAGATAGAAGAACGCGGAGACCGGGATGGCCACCAGCACAGCCGTCGCGGCCATCAGGTTGCGCTGCGCGTCGTGCTCGCTGACGAAGCTCTGCAGACCGACCGCGAACGTGTACTTCGTGTCGGACAGCATGAACGTCGAGGCGAAGGCGACCTCGCCGAACGCGGTGATGAAGCTGTAGAACGCGGCGACGGCAAGCCCCGGCTTGGCGAGCGGCAGGATCAGCCGCGCGAACGTGCCGAAGGGCGAAAGGCCGTCGACGCGGCCCGCCTCGTCGATCTCGAAGGGGATGGTGTCGAAGTACCCCTTGAGCAGCCACGCGCAGTACGGCACGGCGGTCGAGCAGTAGACGAGGATCAGGCCGAAGTAGTTGTCGATGAGCTGGAGTTCGCCGAGGATCTCGTACATCGGGACCATCAGTACGGCGACCGGGAACATCTGGGTCACCAGGAGCACCCACATGAACTTGCGGTAGCCGGGGAAGCGCATGCGCGAGACCGCGTACCCGGTGGTGGCGGCGACCAGGACGCCGATGACGGTCGTGCCCAGCGACACGATGAGCGTGCTCTTCAGCCAGTCGAAGAACGGCGTGTGCTGCAGGACGAACGCGTAGTTGTCGAACGTCATCTTGCCGAGGATGCCCTCGGGATGCAGGTAGTCGTCCTTGTCCGGGCCGAGGGACAGATAGACCAGCCAGGCGATCGGGAAGAGCGCTGTCAGGCTCGCGACGACGAGGATGCCGTGCGAGACCAGGGCGCCGGCGCGGCTGCGCTCGCCGCGCCGCGGCCCCTTGCCGGCGGGCGCGGTGCCCGCGGGGTTCCCGTCCGCCGGGGCGGGGGGCGTGACTGTCGTGGTGCTCATGGGGGCTCCTGCCTCAGGCCGCGAGCTGCTGCTCATTGCGGGCCAGCCAGCGGCGGTAGACGGAGGTGAAGACGATCAGGATGGAGAGCAGCAGGACGCCGTACGCGGCGGACTGCGCGTAGTCGCGCGGCTGCTGTCCGAAGCCCAGGTAGTAGGCCCAGGTGACGAGGATCTGCGCGTCCGGCGCGGTGTCGCCGAAGAGCAGGAAGATGATGGCGAACTGGTTGAACGTCCAGATGACGCCGAGCAGTACGACGGTGGAGCTGACCGGCCGCAGGCCCGGCAGGGTCACGTGCCGGAACCGCTGCCAGGCGTTCGCGCCGTCCATCTCGGCCGCCTCGTACAGGGTCGCGTCGATGGACTGCAGTCCGCCGAGCAGCGAGACCATCATGAAGGGCACACCGCACCAGGTGTTGACCATGATGGCGGCGGACCGCTGCCAGAAGGTGTCCTCCAGCCACAGCGGTGAGGGCAGGTGCACCGCGTCGAGCACGGAGTTGATGACGCCGCCGTCGGCGAGCATGAAGCGCCAGCCGAAGACGGTGACGAAGGTCGGCACGGCCCACGGCAGGACGAGGACGAGCCGGTAGAAGGTCCGGCCGCGCAGCTTCTGGTTGAGCAGCAGCGCGAGACCGAGTCCTATGGCGTAGTGGAGCAGCACGCACAGCGCCGTCCACACGATCGTCCAGATGAAGTGCGACCAGAAGCGGTCGTACGCGGTGGGGCCCCAGAGGATGTCCGCGTAGTTGTCCAGGCCGATGAACTCGTACGTGGCGTCGATGTGGTTGACGCCGATCGTGCGGGCCGAGTTGAGGCTGGTGGCGTCGGTGAACGTCAGGTAGACGCCGCGCACCAGCGGATAGAGCACCAGCACACCGAGCACGACGACCACCGGGGCGGTCATCGCGTACGCGTACCAGTACTTCTGGTAGGCGTGCTTCAGGCGCTGGAGCGGGCCGGGGCGCGGGGCCCGGTCACCGCGGCGCTTGCCGGTCGCGCGGTCGATGACGACTGTCATGGTTCGACACCTTCTGGAAAATCAGTGGCTGCTCGGGGCTGCTCAGCTGCTGTTCAGTGCTGCTCGGGGGCTGCTCAAAGGCATGGCCGGTGGCCGCCGGGTCCGTCCCTCCACAAGCCCGGGTACGGGTCCGGCGGCCACCCCGGCTCACTTGCTGAAGTCCGGGACCAGCTTGGCGATCGAGGTCTCCGCGGTGCTCAGGCCCTTGTCGAGGGACTCCTTGCCGCCGGCGACCTTCGGGAGCTCGGTGTCGAGGGGACCCCACAGCGAGCTGTACTCGGGCAGCGCCGGGCGCGGCTGGGCGGCGGCGAGCACGCCCTGGTAGCCGGCGATGCCCGGGTCGGCCTTGACCTCGGTGGTGTAGGCGTCGTCGCGGGTCGGCAGCGTGGAGTTCTTGAGGGCGACGGTCTCCTGGGACTTCGCCGAGGTCATGAACTTCAGGAACGTGAGCGAGGCGTCCTGGTGGGCCTTGTCCGAGCCCGCGTACACGGAGAGGTTGTGGCCGCCGGTCGGGGCGCCCGCCTTGCCGCCGGTGCCGGCCGGGACGGTGGCGATGCCGAGGTTGCCCTTGTCCTTGAAGGCCGAGCCCTGGTAGAAGTTCGTGATCTCCCACGGGCCCTGGATGATCGAGGCGACCTTGCCGTTGACGAACGCGTCCTGGATGTGGGCGTACGCGTCGGCGGTGGTGTCGGCCTTGTGCAGGCCCTTGCCGTCGAACAGGCCCTGCCAGGTCTCGTACCCCTTGACCGCCGCGGGCGAGTTGACGGTGATCTTCTTGGCGTCGGCGTCGACCGTGTCGGTGCCCTCGCCGTAGAGGAACGACTGCGCGTAGTAGGCCTGGGTGGAGCCCCAGTAGCCGTCGACGCCGGTCTTCGACTTGACGGTGGCGGCGTCCTTCTTGAGGTCGGCCCAGGTGGTGGGCGCGCCGTCGAGGCCGGCCTTCTTGAAGAGTTCCTTGTTGTAGACCAGCGCGAGGGTGTCGGTGACCAGCGGCACACCGTACGTCTTGCCCTCGTACTTGGCCTGCTCGATCAGGCTGGGCTGGAACTTGTCCTGCTCCGCGAGGGCCTCGGTGCCGTCGAGCGGCAGGAAGAAGCCCTTCTTGGCGAACGCGGGGGTCCAGCCGACCTCGGAGCGCAGGATGTCCGGGGCACCCTTGGCACCGGCGGCGGTGTCGAACTTGTTCTGCGCCTGGTCGAAGGGCACGTTGACGTACTTGACCTTGATGTCCGGGTTGGCCTTCTCGAACTCCTTCGCGAGGGCCTTGTACGTCGGTGCCTCGTTGGTGGCGTTGGACGTGTCCCACCAGGTGATGGTGACCGGGCCGTCCGCCTTGCCACTGTCGTCGCTGTCGCCGCCGCAGGCCGTCGCCGCGAGGGCGAGGGACGCCACCAGTGCGGTGGCCGCTATGCCACGCCGCATGAGTTTCTCCTTGAGGGTGAAAGCCCGTGTTCTTGAGGGAGCGGCCCCGTCCGCCGTCCCCGCCGACTCGCCGGCCGCACCGTTGCCGCCGCCGGGCGACGTGAACGTAACAGCGATGTAAGCGGCGCGAAAGACCTTGCAGCAAAAAAGTGCAAGAGCGACGGACAGTTACCCCGCCGTGACCTCTCCCGAGCCACCCGGAACCCTTGAAGCACGGCCGTTCACCGGGAGCAGGACCTCACTGGACCGCCGTGCAAGACTCTGCAAGCTCTTGCCATACCCGTCCGTCACGGGGATCATCGGCCCGTCGGCGCCTTGCAGGAACCACCAGAATCACGAGGGAACGCGATGACGCAGCAGCCCGGAGCGGGCCGTCCAACTGCCCGCGCACGGCGTTCGTTCGGTGGGCAGGGCATTTCCCGGCCGGTACAGTCCAATCCCGTGACCACACGGCTTGCCGACATCGCAGCACAGGCGGGGGTGAGCGAAGCGACCGTCAGCCGCGTCCTGAACGGGAAGCCGGGCGTCGCCGCCACCACCCGCCAGACCGTACTGGCCGCACTCGACGTGCTCGGCTACGAGCGGCCCGTACGGCTGCGCCAGCGCAGCGAGGGGCTCGTCGGGCTGATAACCCCGGAGCTGGAGAACCCGATATTCCCGGCCCTGGCCCAGGTCATCGGCCAGGCGCTGACGCGGCAGGGCTACACGCCGGTCCTGGCGACCCAGACTCCGGGCGGTTCCACGGAGGACGAACTGACCGAAATGCTGGTCGACCGGGGGGTCGCCGGCATCATCTTCGTCTCGGGGCTGCACGCGGACACCTCCGCGGACATGCAGCGCTACGAGCAACTGCGCGGCCGGGGTGTGCCGTTCGTGCTCGTCGACGGTTTCTCGCCGAAGGTGCAGGCGCCCTTCATCTCGCCGGACGACCGGGCCGCGATGGCACTCGCGGTCACCCACCTCGTCTCGCTGGGCCACACCCGGATCGGCCTGGCCCTGGGGCCCAAGCGGTTCGTCCCGGTGCAGCGCAAGATCGAGGGTTTCGTCCGCACGATGCAGGACCTGCTGGGCCTGGCCACGTCCGACATCGAGGAGCGACTGGTCCAGCACTCGCTGTACACACTGGAGGGCGGGCAGGCGGCCACGGCGGCGCTCATCGACCGCGACTGCACGGCCGTCGTCTGCGCGAGCGACATGATGGCGCTGGGTGCCATACGGACGGTGCGGCAGCGCGGCCTCGACGTCCCCAAGGACGTCTCCGTGGTCGGCTTCGACGACTCCCCGCTGATCGCCTTCACGGACCCGCCCCTCACCACGGTCCGCAAGCCGGTCCCGGCGATGGGCCAGGCCGCGGTGCGTACGTTGCTGGAAGAGATCGGCGGGACGCCGGCGCCCCACAGCGAGTTCGTGTTCATGCCGGAGCTGGTGGTGCGGGGGTCGACGGCTTCGGCTCCTGGGGACCGGAACGGGGACCGGAGTCGCGTGTAGCAATTACCGACATCCTGCGCAGGAAGTAGTACGTCACCTACTTCAGGTGTAGAACGTGCGACCGAGACCCACCCGAGGGATGATCGGTGGGGTAAGGCTCATCTGGCAGACTCTGTCTCTATGGGTGAGAGCACCGTGACGACACTGAAAGGTCAGGAGCAGGTCCCTTCACCGACTTCACAGTCCGTCGCGGACGAGGCGAACAGCCGCGCGGGACTCCGTTTCGTGCGGCGCTTGCGTACGCCCCGCCGCCCCCGGCTCTGGTTCGAGATCCTGCTCATCGCGGTGAGCTACTGGACGTACTCACTGGTCCGCAACGCCGTTCCGGAGCAGCGGACCCAGGCGCTGGAGAACGCCGACTGGATCTGGCGGATGGAGCACCATCTCGGCCTGGCCGTCGAAGAGTCCGTCAACCACGGCGTGAACTCGGTGACTTGGCTGATCGTCGGCATGAACTACTACTACGCGACGCTGCACTTCGTGGTGACCATCGGCGTCCTGGCGTGGCTCTACCGCAGTCATCCGGGCCGGTACGCGGCGACCCGCACGGTCGTCTTCGCGACCACGGGTGTGGCGCTGCTCGGTTACTACCTGTATCCGCTGGCCCCGCCGCGCCTGATGAACGGCAACGACTTCATCGACACGGTGGTGGTCCACCAGACCTGGGGCTCCATGGCCTCCGGCGACCTGAAGAACATGTCGAACCAGTACGCCGCGATGCCCTCGATGCACATCGGCTGGTCCCTCTGGTGCGGCCTCACGATCTTCACCCTGGCCTCGGTCCCCTGGGTCCGCGTCCTGGGCCTGCTCTACCCCACGGCAACCTTGGTGGTCATCGTCGCCACGGCCAACCACTTCTGGCTGGACGCGGTGGGGGGTGTGGCCTGCCTGGCGTTCGGCTACGCGGTGGCCAGGCTCTGGTACGGAGCGCTACCACATGCGCTGCCGCGCCTGGTCCCACTGAGAACGTGATGCGCCCCCGCCGCCCCTACCCA
>NZ_LIPP01000416.1 GCF_001418335.1 Streptomyces aurantiacus
ATGTCGTGGCCCGCGCGCGGGGCGAGCGGCCCGTCCTGGCCCCAGCCGGTCATCCGCCCGTAGACGAGTTTCGGGTTGCGGGCGTGGCAGGTGCCGGGCCCGACGCCCAGGCGCTCGGCGACGCCCGGACGGAAGCCCTCGATGACGACGTCGGCGCGCTCGACCAGGCCGAGGACACGGTCGGCGCCGTCGGGCGCCTTGAGGTCGACGATCACCGATCGCTTGTTGCGGTTGGTGACGTCGTACGCGGGGTCGATCGCGAGTCCCGCGCCGTTCGGCCGGTCCACGCGGACGACGTCCGCGCCCAGATCGGCGAGGAGCATGGCGGCGAACGGGCCGGGTCCGATGCCCGCCAGCTCGACCACGCGTACCCCGGTCAGCGGGCCGTGCCCTGCTGTTCCTGCCGCTGCCATCAAGTCCCCAGCCATGTGACACAACCGATGTAACACCAATGATGTTAAGAACCCGTCCCGTTCCACACAAGCCCTGACGAGCAAGCGCTTGGCCAATTTACGATGTCGGGGTCGGCGCGTCCGGGCGCGCCGCCTCGTCCTCGGGTCTCACCGTGCCGCCCCGGACGGCCGGGAGGATGCCATGAGCAGGCAGAACAGGGCCGAACGCGCCTACGACCTCGTGCTCTTCGGAGCCACGGGGTTCGTCGGAACGCTCACCGCCGAGTACCTGGCCGCCCACGCTCCCGAAGGGCTGCGCTGGGCGATCGCGGCCCGCGACCCCGTGAAACTGGCACGGCTGCGGGACCGCCTGGCGGCGATCGACCCGGTCTGCGCGAAGCTGCCCGTGCTCCGGGCCGATGTCGCCGAACCGGCCTCCCTGCGGGAACTCGCGGCGCACGCGCGCGTGGTGGCCACCACCGTGGGTCCCTACGTGGAGTACGGCGAGGGCCTGGTCGCCGCCTGCGCGGACGCCGGCACCGACTACCTGGACCTGTGCGGAGAGCCCGAGTTCGTGGACCTCATGTACGTGCGGCACGACGCACGCGCGCGTGAGACCGGTGCCCGGCTGGTGCACGCCGCCGGCTTCGACTCGGTCCCGCACGACCTGGGCGCCTACTTCACCGTGGGGCAGCTGCCCGAAGGGGTGCCGCTGACCGTGGACGGGTTCGTACGGGTCGGGGCGACGTTCTCGGGCGGCACCTTCGCCTCCGCCCTCAACCAGTTCTCGCGAGGCCGCCACGTGATCGCCGCCGCGCGCGACCGCGGGCGGCACGAACCGCGGCCGGCCGGGCGCCGGGCGTACGCGCCGTTGGGCGCCCCGCGCTACGCCGGGGAACTCGGCGCGTGGGCGCTGCCGTTGCCCACCATCGACGCGCGGATCGTGCAACGGTCCGCGCGGGCCCTGGAACGGTACGGGCCGGATTTCCGTTACCGGCACTACGCGGCCGTCAGGACGCTGCCGTTCGCGGTGGGCGGGGTGGCCTGGACCGGGGCCGTCTTCGCGGCGGCGCAGGTACCGCCCGTGCGGCGGTGGCTGTCGGCCCGGCTCAAGCCGGGTGAGGGACCGAGCGAGCAGAAGCGGGCGGAGAGCTGGTTCTCGGTGCGGTTCGTCGGCGAAGGGGGCGGCCGGCGGGTCTTCACGGAGGTGTCCGGTGGGGATCCTGGATACGGGGACACAGCGAAGATGCTGGCCGAGTCCGCGCTGTGCCTCGCCTTCGACGCCGGTCTGCCCGCGACAGCGGGGCAGGTGACGACGGCGGTCGCCATGGGGGACGCGCTCATCGAGCGGCTGCGCGGGGCGGGGATCGGTTTCCGGGTCGCCGCCACGCGACAGTGCTCGGCGGGAACTCCGTAGACCACTGAGCCGGACCACGACCATCGATCCGGGCCTCGGCCATCAACTCGACCGTCAGATCGACCGTCAAAAGGGGTGCTCTTGAGCAGCGAGATCGATGTCCTGGTGCTGGGCGGTGCGGGAGTCGACACCATCGTCTACGTGCCCGAACTGCCGTTGCCGTACGCCGACAGCCGCATGGTGCCCGCGATCGAGGCACGGGCCGGGCAGACCGGTGACTTCGTGGCACTCGGTGTGCACGCGCTGGGACTGCGGACGCACCATCTCGACCTGCTCGGCGCGGACCACCACGGTGATCTGGTCCGGGCCCTGCACCGCGACCGGGGCATCGCGCTCACCGAGGTCCCCCAACCGGCCGGTACCAAGCGGGCGGTGAACCTCGTCGGACCGGACGGACGGCGCCTGTCGCTGTACGACAGCACGCGCGGGCACGACGACGACCGGCTGCCCCCGGAGGTCGTACGGGCCCTCGCCGCGGTGAGCCGCCACGTCCACGTCTCCATCTCCCAGCCCTGCGCGCACGCCTTCCCGGTCCTGCGTGAGACGGGGGTGACCCTCTCGACCGACCTGCACAACTGGGACGGCACGCAGGCCTACCACGAGCAGTTCGCGTACCAGGCCGACGTCGTCTTCCTTTCGACGGCCGGACTGGCGGACCCGGAGAAGACCATGCGGCGGATCGCCGAGCGGGGCCGGGCCGAGGTGGTCGTCGCCACCGCCGGAGCCGAGGGCGCGTACCAGCTGCTCGACGGCGAGCTGACGCACATCCCGGCCGTCACACCGTCCGCACCGGTCGTGGACTCGAACGGGGCCGGGGACGCCTTCGCGGCGGGCTATCTCTTCGGCCGGCTGACGGGTGAACCGCCCGCGCGGTGCGGCCTGTTCGGCGCGATCGCCGGGGCCCACGCCTGCACGGTGCCGGCCACGCGGGCCGATGTCATCGGCCGCGAGGAACTGCTCAGAGCTGCCACCCCATGACCGTGTAGACCATGCCGGCCGCCCAGCCGACCCCGGCGAGGACCGCGAGGACCAGCCCGGCCGTCACGGCACGCCCGGCGGGCTCTGCGGGCCGGACGGGGCCGACCACGGTCTCCGGAACACGTTCTGTCGTCATGGGGCCAAGCCTGCCGATCATGGCGGACCCCGGCATCCGTACGGATACTCAGAACGGGTACTCAGGACGGGTGCCCAGAGGCCGTCGCCCTCAATGCCCGTCGCCCGCAACGTCCGTCGCCCTCAATGCCCGTCGGCACAGCGCGTCCGCGTGCCGGGTCGTCTCCGGGAGGCGGAAACGCGGCGCGAGGTGGAGGGTGTGGGCGCAGGCGGTCTCCAGCGTCACCCGGTGACCGACCGAGACGAACACCGGCTTGATCCCGTCCTGGGTGCGCAGCGCCCGGCCGACCTCCTCCTCGCCCGCGAGCAGCGGGGAGGCGGAACCGCGCGAGGTGCCCGGCTCCTGGTACGCGAACACGAACGGGTTCTTGGCGACCCCGATCGTCGGGAGGCCGGTGAGGACGCCGAGGTGGCTCGCCAGCCCGAAGCGGCGTGGATGGGCGAGCCCGTAGCCGTCGCAGACCACCAGGCCGGGCGCGCACGGCAGTGCTTCGAGCGCGGCCAGCACCGCCGGGATCTCCCGGAAGGCGAGCAGCCCGGGAACGTACGGGAAGG
The DNA here is from genome assembly GCF_001418335.1 of Streptomyces aurantiacus. Taxonomy (GTDB): domain Bacteria; phylum Actinomycetota; class Actinomycetes; order Streptomycetales; family Streptomycetaceae; genus Streptomyces; species Streptomyces aurantiacus. The sequence continues at coordinate 3,478 of NZ_LIPP01000416.1, forward strand.
GCACCCGGCCGACGGCCGTGGCCTCGGCGACCACGTCGAGGGTCGCCGCGTCGAGCACCACGGCCGCGGCCACGACGACGTCGCGCTCGTCGTCGTACGCCACGTCGACCCCGGTGACACGGCCCGTTCCCGGCGGCGGCCCCGGCTCGTCGAGGACCACCCGCCCACGCAACTCGTCCTGCACGGCCAGGGCCCGCTCTTCGGTGGCGGGCCAGCCCGCGGGAATGCGTACGGTCGTCATGGTGCCGCCGAGCCTAAGCCAGTACCGAGTACGGGGCCGGCGCGTCAGCGTGCCAGTCGTGCCACCCGGCCCTTCTCGCCGGAGGCCCAGCAGGCCAGGTCGGACGTGCAGTCCACGGTGTCGTACGAGCCGGTGTCCAGCGTGCGCCAGGTGCGGCCGGAGTCCGTCGTGAGGTCGGTGCCGGTGGGGCCGACCGCGAGGGCCGAGGTGCGGCTGTGCGGGAGCCAGGCGACGCCGGAGCGGTAGGCGGGCGGCGGCGTGGTGGCCGGGGCCCAGGTACGGCCGCCGTCGCCGCTGACCGCCGCCGCCTCGGGCGAGGCCTGATCGGCGCGGTAGTCACCGCCGACGGCGATGCCGTGCGTCCGGTCGCGGAAGGCGAGGGCGAAGACTCCGCGGGCCGGGTCGCCCGCGGGGACCGGGGTGTCGGTGGCGGTCCAGGTGAGGCCGCGGTCGGCGGAGTGCAGCACACGCGCGCGCGGCGCCCCGCCCGTGGCCAGCCACACGTCCCGCGGCCCCGAGCCGACCAGGCACTGCCCACTGGCCGCGAAACCGGCCTCGCCCTGCTGGGCCGCGGGCATGCCGGCGGCGGGCAGCACCTTCCAGGAACGGCCGCCGTCGCTGGTCGACAGGATGCGGAACCTGCCGTCCACCGGGTCGCTCATCGCCAGGCCGTGGCGCCGGTCGAAGAAGGTCATGCAGTCGTAGAAGGCCTTGGCGTCGGTGTTGCGGAAGGACTCGGTCCAGGTCGCGCCGCCGTCCTCGGTCCGCAGGACCCTGGACGCCTCGCCCTCGCCGATGGCCAGCACCACGGCACGCCTGCTGTCGAAGGCCTCGACGTCACGGAACTCCAACTCGGCGGCTCCGGGCGGCGATACGTTCCGCCAGCTCGCCCCGCCGTCGGTGGTGCGCAGTACGGTGCCCGCGGACCCGGCCAGCCAGGCGGTGTTCCGGCTGACGGCGGAGAGCCCGCGGAAGCGGGCGTCCGTGCCGCTGTCCTTGAGCTCCCAGCGCGGTTGCCCAGGTGGTTTCCCGTGCGGTTTCCCGTGCGACGGTTTTCCGCCACTCGGGCCGTGACCAGACGGTTCGTGCGCTTGTGCGGGCACCGTGATCGCGGCTGCGAACGCCGCCGCGCACACCCCCGCGGTCAGCAACCGCCTCGTGAATCCCTTACTACTCGTGCGTCGCGTCTTGCCCAAGCCCCTCATGGCGGGCGAAGCTAGCCCACTCCCCCGGTCACGTCCAGATGCCCCGGGAGGCATCAGCGATCACGCGAGAAATCGACGATCACTCCTGTGATTGAAGGCGGTGACGGAGGTCACTCGGACTTCATGCGTTTTCGCAGGCACGGATTGGCCTGTTCCGACGTCTCTACAAGTACCTGGCTCATCCGTCCGCAGTTCGTCCGTCCGTCACAAGGGAGCAAGGCGTTGTCCACCGTCATCGAGCAGCCCGTAGAGGCCCGCCTCGTCGCCGCCGCGCCGCGGATGCCGAGCATTCCCGCGACGCTCAGCTACGACCCGCACGATCCCTTCGCCGTCCGTATGTCCTTCCCGGCCCCGTCCACGCTCGAAGGCGTGGAGGTGTGCTGGACCTTCGCCCGCGAGCTGCTCGCCTCGGGGCTTGAGGAGGAGGTCGGGCACGGGGACGTGCGGGTGCGGCCGTACGGATACGACCGCATCGTCCTGGAGTTCCACGCCCCGGAGGGCACCGCCGTGATCCATGTGCGCGTCGGTGAGCTGCGGCGCTTCCTGGAGAGTTCGACGGAGCTGGTGCCCGTCGGCCTTGAGCACCTGCACCAGAACCTGGACCACGATCTCGCCGAACTGCTGCGCGACTCCTGCTGACACCCGGACGCTCCGACGTTCCGGAGGCGCCCTGCGTCAGGCGCCCCGACGACAGACGCCCCCTGCCCGGAGGGCGTTGAGCGCGCCGTAATTCGAGACCGCAGACCGGTGACTCGTACGGTCCCGCGTCGCGCAGCTCCCGCGCGGCCGACGGACCCGTGCGCCTGCCGCTTGCCAGAGCGTGTGCCGCCTGCGCAACGGCCGAACCCGTGCGACGCGTGCGACGGCTCCGAGGTCCGTGTCCCGGTCGAGCCGTGTACCGGTCGAGCCGGTCGCCGTCCGCGGTGCCCAGGCCCCGGGCGAGCTCCGCGCCCGCGCCCGTGGCCGTGACAGCGGGACGCCCGGCCCGCTCAGTTGCCCGCCGCCCCGGATGCCGCCACGGCCACCGCCGACCGCACCTCCCGAACCGCCTGCCGCAGAGCCGGAGTCGCCGTTCCGCTGCGTTCGGCCAGGGCCGCCACCCGCTCGTCGTACTGCCGCCACTCCCTGCTCGTCAGCAGCGTGCGCAGCTCGGCCGCGGCGGCGAGGGCGACGAGCGCCGCGTCCCGCTCGGACACCTCGTCGACGGGCAGCGGGCCCGCCAGCACCTGCCGTGCCTTCTCGCGCAGCCCGTCCACGGCGGCGACGCGGTCGAGTTCGTACTCCACGGACGGGAAGACACCGAGCACGCGGGTCTTCTCGGCCCGCAGATATCCGTCGGCGGCGAGCTGCGCCTGTACGGCGTCCAGCGTGACGCGGGTCCGCAGGCCGACCCAGGTCCGCCACGTGTGCGGCCGGGACTCCTCGACGAGTTCCAGGAGGCCGTCGAGGACCGGGTCGCCGGTCCGGCCGTCGGGATCGGTGGGCGTGGCGACGCCGTCCACGTCGGCCAGCAGCCCGCGCTGCGCCAGCTCGGTGAGGGCGCCGGCCCGGACCAGGCGCGGGACCTGGGAAGCGCCGGTGACCTTGAGTTTCGTGGTGTCCCAGGCCAGCAGGCAGAGCCGGGCGGGCAGCGGGAGAGGACCATGGGGCACGGGGTCTCCATAAGGTGTCGGGCGGCCCGGGAGGGGTCGGGGTCACGTTAATTCGTTGACAGCCCCAGGGCCGCCTCCTACGGTGTAAAGCGGTCCTGTTGCCGCCGAATGGAGAAGGACGTTGCTCGTCTGAGGTCATGAGACACCGCGTCACACACGTTCTTCGTGTGTGCGCTGCGTGCGACCTCGGCTCCGAGCCGTCCCGCGGAACAGGGCTTTCGCCCAGTGCCGAGTGCCGTGACAGGCACTTGCTCCGTCAAGGGCCCCGGACTCCGTCCTTCCGGCCGTCGTCGCCCCCCGGTGTCTCGATACGTGTCGCCCCGACCGCATCCAGCACTGCGAGGCCTGTATGTCTACTGCCCCCACTTCCATCACCTGCACCTCCCTCTCCTTCGCCTGGCCCGACGGCACCCCCGTCTTCGAGGACCTCCAGGTGGCCTTCGGTCCCGGCAGGACCGGGCTCGTCGGCGCCAACGGCTCAGGTAAATCAACCCTGTTGAAGCTGGTCGCGGGGGAACTCGCGCCGGCCGAGGGCACCGTCCGTGTCGCCGGCGAGGTCGGCCGGCTTCCGCAGAACGTCACCCTCGACACCGAACTGCGGGTCGACGAGGTGCTGGACATCGCCGCCAAGCGCGCCGCGCTGCACGCCATCGAAGCGGGCGACGTGTCCGAGGAGCACTTCGACGTCGTGGGCGACGACTGGGACGTCGAGGAGCGCGCCGTGGCGACGCTCGGCGAACTCGGTCTCGGTCACATCGGGCTCGACCGCACCATCGGCGAGGTCTCGGGCGGCGAGTCGGTCCTGCTGCGCCTGGCCGCGTTGCTGCTGCGCCGGCCCGACGTACTCCTCCTCGACGAGCCCACCAACAACCTCGACCTGTACGCGCGCCGACGGCTGTACGCGGCCGTCGAGGCCTGGTCCGGGGTCATGGTCGTGGTCAGCCACGACCGCGAACTCCTGGACCTGGTCGACCAGATCGCCGATCTGCGCTCCGGGGAGGTCACCTGGTACGGCGGCAACTACTCGGCGTACGAGGAGGCCCTGGCCACCGAGCAGGAGGCGGCCGAGCGCATGGTGCGCGTCGCCGAGTCGGACCTGAGGAAGCAGAAGCGCGAACTGGCCTACGCACAGGTCAAGCTGGCCCGCCGCAAGCGGTACGGCCAGAAGATGTTCGAGCAGAAGCGCGAGCCGAAGATCGTGATGGGGGCCCGAAAACGCGCGGCCCAGGAGTCCGCGGGAAAGCACCGCATCATGCACGAGGAGAAACTCGCCGAGGCGAAGGAGCGGCTCGACGACGCCGTGGACGCCGTGCGGGACGACGACGAGATCCGCGTCGACCTGCCGTACACGGCCGTGCCCCCGGGCCGTACCGTACTCACCCTGCTGGACCTGGAGTTGGCGTACGGGGCGAGCGTGGCGGGCTCCTTCGACCTGCGCGGGCCCGAACGGGTCGCGCTGATCGGGCGCAACGGCGCGGGCAAGACGACCCTGCTGCGGACGGTCGCCGGGGAGCTGGCACCCGTGTCGGGCGAGGCGCGGGCGCATGTGCCGCTGCGTTTCCTGCCGCAGCGGCTGGACGTGCTCGACGACGAGCTGACGGTCGCCGAGAACGTGGCCCGGTTCTCGCCGGGCGCCACCAACAACCGGGTCCGGGCGCGGCTGGCCCGCTTCCTGTTCCGGGGCGCGCGGGCCGACCAGCGGGCGGCGACGCTCTCCGGCGGTGAACGTTTCCGGGCGGCGCTGGCCGCGCTGATGCTCGCCGAACCCGCACCGCAGCTCCTGCTGCTCGACGAGCCGACGAACAACCTGGACATGGCCAGCGTGCGACAACTCACCACGGCTCTGGAGTCGTACGAGGGGGCGCTGATCGTGGCCAGTCACGACGTGCCGTTCCTGGAGTCGATCGGGATCACGCGCTGGCTGCTGATGGAAGGAGAGCTCAAGGAGACCACGCCGGAATCCGTCGGGCACCCCGGCTGACGCCGTCACGGCCCGCGCACGCGCACGGGCGGGCACGCATACGGACACACCCGCCACAACCTCCTCTCCGGCCCCGCACCCCAGGGGGCTGTCGCGACTCCGGCCTGGGCTGCATGATGTGCGGGGACACACCCTGCCGAGACGGAGACCCGCACGTGCCCAGCCAGAAGGCCCTCATCCGCCGTCCCAGCCCCCGCCTGGCCGAAGGTCTCGTCACCCACCTGGAGCGCACGCCGGTCGACGTCGGCCTGGCGGTCGAACAGTGGGAGGCGTACGCACAGGCCCTGCGTACGCACGGCTGGGAGACCGTCGAGGTGGAGCCCGCCGACGACTGCCCGGACTCCGTGTTCGTGGAGGACCCGGTGGTCGTCTTCCGCAACGTGGCCCTGATCGGCCGCCCGGGCGCGGAGTCCCGGCGCGACGAGACCGCCGGGGTCGAGGAGGCGGTGGCCCGGCTCGGCTGCTCGGTGAACTGGGTGTGGGAGCCGGGCACGCTCGACGGCGGCGACGTCCTGAAGGTCGGCGACACGCTGTACGTGGGCCTCGGCGGGCGCACCAACGCGGCCGGCGTCCAGCAGCTGCGGGCCACGTTCGAGCCGCTGGGCGCCCGGGTCGTCGCCGTACCGGTGAGCAGGGTGCTGCACCTGAAGTCGGCCGTCACCGCGCTGCCGGACGGCACGGTCGTCGGGCACGAGCCGCTGGTGGACACGCCGTCGCTGTTCCCGCGCTTTCTGGGGGTGCCGGAGGAGTCCGGCTCGCACGTCGTCCTGCTGGGCGGCGGGAAGCTGCTGATGGCGGCGAGCGCGCCGAAGACCGCCGACCTGTTCGCCGGACTCGGCCACGAACCCGTCCTCGTCGACATCGGCGAGTTCGAGAAGCTGGAGGGCTGTGTGACGTGCCTCTCGGTCCGGCTGCGGGAGCTCTACGCCTGAACACCCGACGGGCCCGGCCGCATGTGCGGTCCTGAGACCCGCACATCGACATCGACCTGCACATCCGCCGGACGGGTGCCTCCCGATGCGGACCGTACCGATCTTCGAAGAGATCACCGCTGATCAGGGCCCTTTATGGCGCTCTTAACCTACGGTATCGTAACCTACGGATACGTAGCCTACGATACCGTAGGTTGGGTGAACCGCTCAGTATTCACGTCCCCCCTGGAGTCCCCGTGACGATCACTTCTCCCCATCTCGGCAGCCCGTCCTCCGACTGGACCGACGCCCGCCTGCTGTTCGCGCTGGAAGAAGTGGTGGAAACCGAGCTCAACCGTCATCTGAAGGTCGCCAAGGACTGGATGCCGCACGAGTACGTGCCCTGGTCCGACGCTCGCAACTTCCCCGGCATCTTCGACGACGGCGAGGCCTGGGGCAAGGAACAGTCCAAGGTCACCGAGCTCGGCCGCATCGCGCTGGTCGTGAACCTCCTGACCGAGGACAACCTGCCCAGCTACCACCACGAAATCGCTTCCCTCTTCGGCCGCAACGGCGCCTGGGGCACCTGGGTGCACCGCTGGACCGCCGAGGAGGGCCGCCACGGCATCGTGATGCGCGACTACCTGCTCGCCTCGCGCGCCGTGGACCCCGACCAGCTCGAAGCCTTCCGCATGATGCACATGAGCGAGGGCTTCGAGTCGGACAACCGGCACTCGATGCTGCACTCCGTCGCGTACGTCGCCTTCCAGGAGCTCGCGACCCGCGTCTCGCACCGCAACACCGGCCACCAGTCGGGCGACCCCGTCTGCGACCGCATGCTGGCGCGCATCGCGACCGACGAGAACCTGCACATGGTCTTCTACCGCAACCTGCTCAAGGGCGCGTTCGAGCTCGCTCCCGACCTGACCATGCAGGCCGTGCGGGACGTCATCGTCGAGTTCCGGATGCCCGGACACGGCATGCCCGGCTTCGAGCGCGCCGCCGCGCAGATGGCGATCGGTGAGGTCTACAACATGCGGATCCACCACGACGACGTCCTGATGCCGATCCTGCGTCACCTCAAGGTCCTGGAGATCACCGGCCTGGGCCCCGAGGGCCTCAAGGCGCAGGAGGAGCTCGGCCTGTACATGGGCGGCCTGGACGCCGAGGCCCTGAAGTTCGACGAAAAGCTCGCGGCCCGCAAGGCCCGCATGGCGGCCCGAGCCGCCGCGGTCTGACCCCTGGGCCTGTCTGACAATTCTCGTCCGCCTCGGCTCCGCCCCCAGCTCGTACGCCGGGACCCGGAGCCGAGCCCGGGGCACCTCACGCTCGTACGCCGTCACCTGGGCCGGTACCGCATCGCGGACGCCGGCCACCGGGTGGCGGCGCGGTGCTTTCAGCTGCGCGCGGCCCGCTCGACGACGGCAGCCCCGCGCGCACTGCGGCAGCGCCGCGTCGGCGGCGGCGGACTCGGTCGGCTGCCGGACCCCGGCGTCCTACCGCGGCGTGGCAGCCGGCCTTCGTACGTCGTCCCTCACGGGCACGGGCACGGGCGCGGGCACGGTCCACTTGGTCCATGGGGACCGTTCCTACGCGTCGTCCCACTGCTGGGCACGCCGGAGGCCCAGCCGCTCCTTCTCGGAGAGGCCGCCCCAGACGCCGAAGCGTTCGTCATTGCTGAGCGCGTAGGCGAGGCACGCGGAGCGCATCTCGCACAGTCCGCAGATCTGCTTCGCCTCCCGTACCGAGCTGCCCGGCTCGGGAAAGAAGAAGTCGGAACCGGTCTGGGCGCACAGTGCCTGTTCCTGCCAGGAGAGGTCGGTCGCGGCGGCGATGGTGTCGTTGTGCATGCGGGGATCGTGTCGCGCGCCGAAAAACGTTCGGTCAACGCCGGATCAACGCGCGCCCGCCCGGGGCGCGACAGGACCCGATGATGCTCCCGGCGGCGAGCGAGCGCACAGCGGCGCGCGGCGGGACGGCACGGATTTAAGACGCGCCCCTATCCGCTCGCGCCGAGGACCCGCCCGAGCGCGTCGAGGGTCACCTGGACGATGGCGCGCAGTTGCTCCGTACTCGCCCCGGTTCTGCTCATGACGGCAAGGGACTGATTCACCGCCGCGACGTGGATGGCGAACGTCTCGGCCACCTCGTCGTGCAGTCCGCCGGCCTTCAGCGCGGCGCGCAGTCGGGTGTGCTGGAAGCCGACCGCCTCCTTCGTGCGCGCGGCGACCCTTGAGCTCAGTACCGGTGTCGCCATGGCCGACTGCGCCACCAGGCATCCGTCGGGCAGACCGGGGTCCGCGATGCGCTCCAGGGTCACCTCGAAGAACGCGCGCACGGCGGCCAGTGGTCGATCGACAGCGCAGGACAGCGCGGCGTCGTACTTCCCTCCGTAACGCGTGGCATAGCGCTCCAGGCAGCGCAGGAAAAGCGTGTCCTTGTCCCCGAGGGAGGAGTAGATGGAGCTGCGGTTGAGTCCCGTGGCCCGGGACAGATCGTCCAACGACGTGTCGGCGTAGCCGGCCCGCCAGAACTGGACCATCGCGGCATCGAGCGCCGTGTCGGTGTCGAACTGCTTCCTGCCTGCCATACCGCGCCTCCCTACTGCTCTGTCTCTGTCCTTGTGTCGCTGGTCACCCTATCTTGAACTAACCAGTTCAAGATAAGTAGATTGCACGCATGACCAGCACGCCCGACACCGATGGAGGGAAACCATGACTGCCCCCGCGATCACCGACCACGGCGGCGACAACCCGGTCCCCGACCTGCCACTGCACGACCTGGCCGGTTTCACCCACCGTTGGGTCGACGCGGACGGTGTCCGACTGCACGCGGTCGAGGGCGGTCGGCCGGACGGCCCGGCCGTCGTGCTGCTCGCCGGCTTCCCGCAGACCTGGTGGGCGTGGCGAAAGGTGATGCCCGCCCTGGCCGACCGATTCCACGTCATCGCGATCGACCTGCCGGGCCAGGGCCACTCCGAACGCCCGGACGGCAGCTACGACACACACACGGTCGCCGCGAAGGTCCACGCCGCGGTGAATGCGCTCGGCGTTCCGACGTACTGGCTGGTCGCCCACGACATCGGCGCGTGGGTCGCCTTCTCCCTCGCCCTGACGTACGAGAGCCGGCTGCGTGGCGTCGCACTGCTCGACGCCGGAATCCCGGGCATCACACTCCCCGACGCCATTCCGACCGACCCCGAGAAGGCGTGGAAGACGTGGCACTTCGCGTTCCATCTCGTGCCCGACCTGCCCGAGACACTGCTGACAGGCCGCGAGCGCGAGTACGTCGACTGGTTCCTGAAGGTCAAGACGTTCTCCCCCGACACCTTCGACGACACCGAGATCGAGCAGTACGCCATGTCCCTCGCCGCCGACGGCGGACTTCGCGCCGCCCTGGCCTACTACCGGGACGCCGCTGAATCGGCGCGGAAGAACCACGAGGCCCTTGAGCGACAGCACCTGACGCTGCCGGTTCTCGGGATTTCCAGCAGCCACGGGTCCATCCCCGACATGGCGGCTTCCATCGGGCCGTGGGCCGACAACGCCACCGGGGTCGTCGTGCCGAACGCAGGACACTTCATCCCGGACGAACAACCCGACGCCGTCGCCGCCGCCCTGACCGACTTCATCGCCGGAAGCGACTGACGCCAGCCCGCATTGCGCCCGGTCGGCACCCACGCCGGCCGTCGTCAACTTGTGAATGCCCGAAGTTTGCGAGAGCGCTCTCAGTCATAACCCTTGACGCTCCAACTCCCCCTCGGGACAGTGGTGCCCCGCAGGAGGCCGATGCCCCATACATCGGCCCGCTCCTGCCTCCCCCACGCCCCCAGGAGCCCCCGTGATCTCACGAAGGAAGTTTCTGACCGGAACCGCAGCCGTCACCGCCGCCGCCGGCTATCCCGTCTGGGGCAGCGCTCTCAGCCCGACGGCCGAGGCCGCTCCCGCCACCTGCGAAATCGCCCTGACGAACGCGTCGTTGCCCGGCACGGTCCGCGCGTACGTGACCGGCCACGAGTTGTCGACGGGCAACTGGATACTGCTGCGCGCGGACGGCAGCGCCTACCGGCCCACCTCACCCTCGGCGCCGCAGACCCCGCTGCCCGTCGACTGCGCCATCCCGCTCGGCGCCGCCGGCTCCGGCCCCCGAGTGCTGACGCTTCCTCAGATGTACGGCGCCCGCGTCTACTTCGTACGGGACACAACGCTCGACTTCTTCCTCAACCCGGGACCCGCCCTGGTGGAGCCGGCGTTCGCCACGCCCGCCGACCCGAACTACGGCAAGACGTGGTCGTTCTGCGAATTCACGTTCAACACCGCCCAGTTGTACTCGAACATCAGCTACGTCGACCTGGTCACCGCGCTGCCGATCGGCATCACCCTGGAGGGTGACGCCACGCACACGGTCGCCCCGCTGCCCGACGGCGCCGTCGACAGGATCGCCGCGGATCTCACGGCGCAGGCGGCCAGGGACGGCCAGCCCTGGGACAAGTTGGTGATCCGGGGCGGCGACGGCTCCGTACTGCGGGTCATCTCCCCGCAGAACCTGATGGCCCCGTACTTCGACCGGCCCGCCGAGATGCCGTTCCGCGACCTCTGGACCGGCTACATCGACCAGGTCTGGGACAAGTACCGCTCGACCGACCTGCGGATCGACCTCCAGGGCGGCCGGGGCGTACTCAGCGGCCGGGTCAGCGGTGACACGCTGACCTTCGCCGGCGGCCACACCTTCACCAAGCCCACGTCGAAGGACGTCTTCACCTGCAACCACGGCCCGTTCACCAACAACCCGGGCGACCCCGACGACAAGAAGGCGCTGCTCGCGCGCCTCGCCGCCGGCTTCAACCGGTCGATCATGCTCACCCACCCGAGCCAGCCCAACGGAACGACCACGTCCGACTACTACACAGGCGCGGTGACCAACCACTGGGCGCGTGTCGTGCACGCCAACTCGCCGATCGGCTACGCGTTCCCGTACGACGACGTACGCCCCGACGGGCAGCCCGACGTCTCGGGCGCGGCCCACGACGGCAACCCGCGCCGCTTCACGATAACGGTCGGCGCCTGATCAACCGCCCGACGCGGCGGCGGTCGAGCGGTGCTTCGACGCCGTCCCCGACCCCTCGGACCGCTCCAGGATCGCTTCCTACGCCGACGCGCGCAGAACCAGCGTCGTAGGAAGTACGACACTGGACGGCGGCACGCCCACCAGCCCCTCGCCCGCTCCCCCTGTGGGCGCGGACGACCCCGACGCCGCCGACGACACTGTCCGGTCCAGCCCCCGCAGCAGCAACCGCGCCATCAGCCGGCCCATCTCCTCGATGTCCTGACGGACCGTCGTGAGCGGTGGGTCGGCCTGCTCGGTGACCGGCAGCATGTCGTCGAAGCCGATCACGGCGACCTCCTCCGGCACCCGCCGCCCCCGCTCGCGCAGCACCCGCAGGGCACCCGCCGCCGTGAGGTCGTTGGCGGCGAACACCGCGTCCAGGTCGGGGCAGCGGTCGAGGAGTTCCCGCATGGCGCGCTCGCCGCCGCCCAGGGTGAAGTCGCTCTCCACGATCAGCGCCGGGTCGGCGTCCACCATGACGTCGCGGAACCCGTCGAGCCGGTCGACCGCCGAGGTCTGGTCGAGGGCGCCGGTGATGTGGGCGATGCGCCTGCGTCCGAGCCCGACGAGATACCGGACGGCCTCACGGGCGCCGCCCCTGTTGTCACAGTCGACGTAGACCGCCCCGCGCGACCCACCGCTCCAGCCGGGCCGCCCCCCGTACACGGTCGGCACGCCATTGATGAGGCCCGGCAGCGGGTCGTCGAGGTGCAGCGAGAAGACGAGCGCGCCGTCCACGTGGCCGCCGGCGAGGTAACGCGCCACGCGGGCGTGGTCGTCGCGCCCCTCCGTGAGCAGCAGCACGAGCTGCGAGTCGTGGGCCGTCAGCTCCTTGCTGATGCCCCGGAGCTGAAGCGCGAAGAAGGGGTCCGCGAAGACCCGGGTCTCCGGTTCGGCGATCACCACGGCGACCGCGTCGTGCCGTCGGGTGACCAGGCTGCGCGCGGCCTGGTTCGGCACGTAACCGAGTTCGTCGACGGCACGTCTGACCCGCTCGACCAAGGGCTCGCGCACCCCCTCGCCACCGTTGACGACACGGGACGCGGTGGCCCGGGAGACTCCGGCCCGGGCCACCGCGTCCCGTG
>NZ_LIPP01000417.1 GCF_001418335.1 Streptomyces aurantiacus
TGTCCCAGCTGCCCCAGCTGCCCCAGCCGTCCCGTCGGCGTTCGTCGTCATGCGGACCAGCATATCGGCATGACGACGAAACGGTTGCGTTCCGACGTGAGATCGGCCTACGCTCACGTCACGACGATACGGTCCCGTCCCGACGTACAGTCGTACCCAATGGCAGGTAAAGGCATTCCCCTCCCCCCCCCCCGCCCCTCCCTCTCCGCCCCCTCCCTGAGTGAAAGCAGCGGATGTGAGTCAGGTCCTCGACACACCGTCCTCGGTACCGGAACCAGTACGGGCGCCGGCGCCCGCTCCGCCCGACGACGATCCCGCGGCGCTCGCCGCCCGGTACGGCCTCACGGTCAGCGGCGCACGGCCCTCCCTGCCCGCGTACGTCCGCGACTTGTGGGCGCGCCGGCACTTCATCACCGCGTTCGCGACGGCCAAGCTCACCGCCCAGTACAGCCAGGCGAAGCTCGGCCAGGTCTGGCAGGTGGCCACGCCCCTGCTGAACGCGGCGGTCTACTACTTCATCTTCGGCGTCCTCATGGGCACGAGCCGCGGCGTGCCGGACTATGTCCCGTTCCTGGTCACGGGCGTGTTCGTGTGGACGTTCACGCAGAGTTCGATCATGGCGGGCACCCGGGCGATCTCCGGCAGCCTCGGCCTCGTCCGCGCCCTGCACTTCCCGCGGGCCGCGCTCCCGGTGTCGTACGCGCTGCAACAGCTTCAACAGCTGCTGTTCTCGATGGCCGCGCTGGTCGTGATCCTGCTCTGCTTCGGTGTGCCTGTCGGCGTGTCCTGGCTGCTGGCCGTGCCGGCCCTGGCACTGCAGTTCGTGTTCAACGCGGGCGTGGCGATGATCGTGGCCCGGCTGGGCGCGAAGACACCGGACATCGCACAGCTGATGCCGTTCGTGCTGCGGACCTGGATGTACGTCTCGGGTGTCATGTGGAGCATCGACCGGGTGCTCAGCGGTCACCAGGACATGCCGCGCGTCGTGCTGCTCGCCCTGGAGTGCAACCCGGCCGCCGTCTACATCGACCTCATGCGGTTCGCGCTGATCGACTCGTTCGACGCGGGCCAGTTGCCCCACCACGTGTGGGCGCTCGCGGTCGGCTGGGCGCTGCTCGCCGGCGTCGGCGGGTTCATCTACTTCTGGAAGGCTGAGGAGACGTACGGCCGTGGCTGAACAGAACGTCGTCACCGACAACACCCATATCGCCGGGAGCGCGGCGGGAGCCGGCCGGGTCCCGACGGTCATCGCCGACCGCGTCGACATCGTCTACCGCGTCAACGGCACCGGGGTGGGACGCGGCAGCGCCACCGCCGCGCTCAACCGCATCCTGCGCGGGAAGAAGACCGAACAGGCGTCCGGGGTGCGCAAGGTGCACGCCGTGAAGTCCGTCTCCTTCACCGCGTACCGGGGCGAGGCGATCGGTCTGATCGGCACGAACGGATCGGGCAAGTCCACCCTGCTCAAGGCCGTCGCGGGCCTGCTGCCGGTGGAGCACGGGCGGATCTACACCGACGGGCAGCCCTCGCTGCTCGGCGTCAACGCGGCATTGATGAACGACCTCACCGGCGAACGCAACGTCTACCTCGGCGGGCTCGCGATGGGGATGTCCCGCGAGCAGGTGCGGGAGCGGTACCAGGAGATCGTCGACTTCTCCGGGATCAACGAGAAGGGCGACTTCATCACCCTGCCGATGCGCACGTATTCATCGGGAATGGCCGCGCGGCTGCGGTTCTCCATCGCCGCGGCGAAGGACCACGACGTGCTGATGATCGACGAGGCCCTCGCCACGGGGGATCGCTCCTTCCAGAAGCGCTCCGAGGCTCGGATCCGGGAGTTGCGGAAGAGCGCGGGGTCGGTGTTTCTCGTGAGCCACAACAACAAGTCGATCCGGGACACGTGTGATCGGGTGCTGTGGCTTGAGCGGGGGGAGCTGCGGATGGACGGGCCGACGGAGGAAGTACTGAAGGAGTACGAGAAGTTC
>NZ_LIPP01000418.1 GCF_001418335.1 Streptomyces aurantiacus
CCCGTCACCCCACCCCACCTACGATCAGTCCGCTTTGACAGGTCCAGGGCAGTATGCGGAGGAGCGCTCATGAGCACGCACGGCACACAGGGCACGCACGGCACGCAAGCCACGCAAGGGTCGAACGACGGTCTGAACGGGACCGGCCCAGGACGGCGCGCCCTGCTCGGCGCCGCCGTCCTCGGCGCCGGCGCAACGGTCCTCGGCCTGCCGGCCACCGCGAGAGCCGACGAGAAGAAGCACGGAAGCGGCGACTACAGCGGCGACTACAAGAGCCTGCCGAAGCCGACGATCATCGGGCACCGCGGAGCCAGCGGTTACCGCCCGGAGCACACGCTCGGCTCCTACCAGCTGGCCCTCGACCTGGGCGCGCACATCATCGAGGCGGGCGACCTGGTGCCGACCAAGGACGGCCACCTCGTGTGCCGTCACGAGCCCGAGATCGGCGGTACGACGGACGTCGCCGCGCACCCCGAGTTCGCGGACCGCAGGACCACCAAGCTCCTCGACGGCGTCTCCACGACCGGCTGGTTCACCGAGGACTTCACGCTCGCCGAGCTGAAGACCCTCCGCGCCAAGGAGCGCGTCCCGGCCAACCGCCCGCACAACACGCTCTACGACGGCCGCTGGGAGATCCCCACCTTCGAAGAGGTGCTGCGCTGGCGCGCGGAGCAGAGCCGCAAGCGCGGCAAGCAGGTCTGGATCTACCCCGAACTCAAGCACCCCACGTACTTCCGCAAGCTGGGCCTCGGCCTGGAGGAGCGGGTCGCCAAGGTGCTGCGCAAGCACGGCCTGGACAAGAAGAACTCGCCGGTCATCCTGCAGTCCTTCGAGCCGACCAGCATCGAGCGCCTGAACAAGCTGGTGGGCAATCCACTCGCGGTGCTCCTGTCCGCCGCGAACAGCCGCCCCTGGGACTTCGTGGAGACGGGCGACCCGCGTACGACCGCCGACCTGGTCAAGCCCGCGGGCCTGCGGTGGATCGCCTCCTACGCGCAGGGCATCGGACCGACCCTCGACCTGATCATCCCGAAGGACACGGCCGGCAACCTCACCACGCCGACCACCCTGGTCCGGGACGCGCACGCCGAGGGCCTGATCCTGCACCCGTACACGATGCGCAACGAGAACCCCTTCCTGCCCACGAACTTCCGAAAGGGCACCGACGCGGACGCCTACGGTGACGCCTTCGGCGCCTTCGCGACGTACTTCGCGACCGGTATCGACGGGGTCTTCACCGATAACCCGGACACCGGCCTCCTGGCCCGCGAGGACTTCCTCAGGAAGAGCTGAACCGTCCGCGGCACCGCGAGTCAACAGCCGGGCCCGCGGACCCGGTCGAGTGACGGACGGCCGCCCCGGCAACCTCGCGCCGGGGCGGCCGCGTCGTGTCGCACATGACCGACGACATGGTTACCGCCCTGCGCCCCCTGCTCGTCGCCGAGGCCACGGCTGAGGCAGATGCCTCCGGCGCCGAGCCCGCGGATCTGGAGCAGGCCGTCTGGCTGCGTCTCCTGGAGCGGCTCGACACGGACGGCCCGCCCGCCGACCCGGCCGCCTGGGTGCGCGGCGCCGTCCGGTCGGAGGCGCGCCGCGCCGGGCACACCGCGAGCATCGAACGGCCGTACGCGTCGGAGGAGCCCGCCGACGACAGCCGGCCGGGGCCCGAGCAACTCGCGCTCCGCGCCGCCCGGCGCCGCGCCCTGCACTCCGCCGTACGACGACTGCCGGGCCGCTGCCCACGCCTCATGGCGGCTCTGCTGTCCCCGAAGGACCTCACCTACCGGGAGATCGCGGGGGAGTTGGGTATCTCACAGGGGAGTCTCGGTCCGGAACGTTCCAGATGTCTGGGATGTCTGCGCCGAATGCTCACGGTGGAGGTTGCGGCGTCTGAACCGCGGGGATAGGAGTGAGGGACAACCGGCGGAACAGGTGAGCGGGAGGCATGCACACATGGGCATGAGCGTGACCATCTCGGCGGCGACCGAAAAGGACGCCGAACAGATCCTCAAACTGCAGTTCCTCTGCTACCAGAGCGAGGCCGAGCTGTACGGCGACTACAGCATCGAGCCCCTCACCCAGCCCCTCGACTCCCTCAAGGCGGAGCTGGCGGAGGGCACGGTCCTGGCGGCCAGGCTCGGCGACGAGGTGGTGGCCTCGGTCCGCGCGCGCGTGGACAGTGACGGCACGGCCCGTATCGACAAGCTGATCGTGCACCCGCGGATGCAGCGGCACGGGTTGGGCGGACGGCTCCTCGACGCGATCGAGTCCCGGCTCGCGTCGGATGCCGGGGCCAAGAGCTTCCAGCTCTTCACCGGTCATCGCAACGAGCACAACCTGCGCTTGTACCGGAAGCACGGGTACGAGCCGGTGGCGACGGAGCGGGTGGATGAGCGGCTCAGTCTGGTGACGTTGGCGAAGGACGCGTCCGCGGGGGCGTATGTGGCCAGCGCGTAGGTTGTTGTTCGTCTGAGGGTCCGTCGTGGCGGGGCGCGCCCACGCGGCGGAGCCGCATATCGACACAGCCCCGCGCCCCTTACAGGGCCCTACGGAACGGCCGTTCGGCCCCTGCGTAGCCAGAACAGCGCCGTGATCGGGAGCAGGACCGGGATGAACAAGTAGCCCATGCCGTAGTCCGACCAGACCGTGGCGTCGGGGAAGGCGGAGGGGTCGGCCAGGGTCCAGGTGCCGACGATCAGGACGCCCGCGAGTTCGGCGGCGCAGCACACCAGCGCCGCCCTGCGGGCCCTCTCGCCGCCTCGTACGAGCGAGTAGGTGATGAAGCCGTACACGAGCCCGGCCACCGCCGACAGCGAGTAGGCGAGCGGCGCCTTGTCGAACTCCGTCGCGATCTGCACGGCCGACCGCGACACGGCGCCGACGACCATTACGCCGTACAGCCACACCAGCAGCATGCCGGGACCGCTGATGAGCCGCGTCCGCGCGGGCTTCCCGGGCGCTTCGGACTCCCCGGAACCCTCGATCTTCCCGGGCTCCTCGGCGGGTACCGCCATCTCAGCCTCCCCAGATGTCGTAGAGCCGTACCTGGAGCACGGCCAGCACCACGCCGCCCGCCGCGACCGTGATCGAACCCCAGCGGGTGCGCTCCGCCAGCGACATGAAACCTGCCGCAGGGACGCACGCGAAGGCGCCGACGAGATAGGACACGAAGATCGTCGTGCCCTGCTCCGGCTTCTCGCCGCGGGCCAGCTGGACGACGCCGACCACGAGCTGGGCGAGCGCGAGCACGGTCACCACGGCCATACCGATGAAGTGCCAGTCCTTGGTCGGCTGGTCCCGGTACGCGGCCCAGCCGCACCAGGCGGCGAGTGCGAGCGCGGCGACGGCCGTCGCGACCGTCAGGGCATCAAGCATGCCGCGACCCTATTACGGGCCAAAAGACCTGATGCGCTCGCCCCCGGGGTGCCCCGTAGGGTCGAGGACATGAAGATCCGAGCCGATGCCCTGTTGTTCGACAACGACGGAACACTCGTCTCGTCCCTTGAGTCGGTGTACCGATGCTGGAACAGGTGGGCCGCGGAGTACGGGATCACCCCCGAGGAGTTCGCCCGGGTCGAGCTGCACGGCCGCCCGGCCGCCGAGATAGCCGCCGACCTGCTGCCGGCCGCCAGGGTTGCCGAGGCCGTCGTGCGCATCGAGCACCTGGAGGTGGAGGACGTCGTGGGCGGCGTGCGCCTGCTGCCGGGGACGAAGGCGCTCCTCGACTCACTGCCCGCCGACCGCTGGGCCGTCGTCACCTCCGCCACGCGGCGGCTGGCCGAGGCCCGGCTCGCCGAGGTCGGCATCCGTCCGAAGAACCTGATCGCCGCCGACGACATCACACGCGGCAAGCCCGACCCCGAGCCGTTCCTGCTCGCCGCCCGGCAACTCGGCGTGCACCCGGCCCGCTGCGTCGTCTTCGAGGACGCCCCCGCCGGTCTCCAGGCCGGCCGCGCCGCCGGAATGACCACCGTGGCATTGACCACAACCCACCGGGTCGCCGAGCTGACCGCGGACGTCGTGGTCGAGGACCTCTCGGCCGTGTCCGCCCTGGTCACGGACGGGGGAGTGGAGCTCTCCTTCGGCAACTGAGCGGCGTCCACCGCTGTCCGTCATGCGGACAGCGGTTCCCCGTCACACGCATACGTCTGCTTTAATTTTCTCATGACCACGACGAGCAGCCGCATCCTTGCGACCGAGGCGACCATGACGCCCGGTGCTCGCTGTATGTGTCGAATGTGCGCCTTCTAGAGGGCCCCCGCACCACCACAGCCTCGCGCCCCGAAGCGAGATCGCTCATGTCTGCCCGTACGTACGTCCCTTTCGTACGCGACTGAGCCTGCCCCGCGCACGCAGTTCTGCCGAAGCCCGGTTCTCGACGCCACCGCGTGGACGACCGTGCCGCGTTCGACCGAATGCACCCGTGCCCGGCGCACACCCACGCCCTGCACTCGACAGTGACGGAAACCCCAGTGATCACGACAACAGGCCTGACGAAGGTCTATCGGGCTCACCGCGCACGCGGCCATGAGATCACCGCCCTGGACGGCGTCGATCTGCACGTCCGCGAAGGCGAGGTGTACGGCGTCATCGGACAGTCGGGCGCCGGCAAGTCCTCCCTCATCCGCTGCGTCAACCTGCTGGAGCGCCCCACCGCCGGCACCGTGACCGTCGCCGGACAGGACCTGACGGCACTCGCCGGGCGCGGCCCGCGCGCCGGCCGGGAGCTGCGCAAGGCGCGCAGCAACATCGGCATGATCTTCCAGCACTTCAACCTGCTGTCCTCGCGGACCGTCCAGGACAACGTCGAGCTGCCGCTGGAGATCCTCGGGAAGTCGGGCAAGGAGCGGTCCCGCAAGGCGCTGGAACTCCTCGACCTCGTCGGCCTCACCGACAAGGCCAAGGCCTACCCGGCCCAGCTCTCCGGCGGCCAGAAGCAGCGCGTCGGCATCGCCCGCGCCCTGGCGGGGGACCCGAAGGTGCTCCTCTCGGACGAGGCGACCAGCGCCCTGGACCCCGAGACGACCCGCTCCATCCTCCACCTGCTGCGCGACCTGAACCGCCAGCTGGGCCTGACCGTCCTGCTCATCACGCACGAGATGGACGTCGTCAAGACCGTCTGCGACTCCGCCGCGCTCATGGAGAACGGGCGGATCGTCGAGTCCGGCACCGTCACCGAGCTGCTCGCCACCCCCGGTTCCGAGCTGGCCGCCGCGCTCTTCCCGGTGAGCGGCGACGCCTCCGCCGACGACCGCACGGTCGTCGACGTCACCTTCCAGGGCGACGCCGCGACCCAGCCGGTCATCTCGCAGCTCGCCCGCACGTACAACATCGACATCTCGATCCTCGGCGCCGCGATGGACACCGTCGCCGGCAAGCAGGTCGGCCGCATGCGCATCGAACTGCCCGGACGGTACGAGGAGAACGTCGTGCCGATCGGGTTCCTGCGCGAGCGCGGCCTGCAGCTCGACCTCGTCGAAGCAGCCGCCGACACAGCAGCCGCCGACACCGCAGCCGCCGACAAAGCCGCCCAGGCGTCCGTGCCGGCGAAGGAAGGTGCCAAGTGACCTGGTCCGAGATGCAGCCGCTGCTGGAGCAGGCGTGTTGGGACACCCTCTACATGGTCGGCTGGTCGACGCTCATCGCCGTCGTCGGCGGTCTGCCGCTGGGCGTCCTGCTGGTCCTCACGGACCGGGGCGGCCTGCTGCAGAACACCGTGCTGAACAAGGTCATCGGGCAGGTCGTGAACATCGCCCGCTCGATGCCGTTCATCATCCTGATGGTCGCGCTGATGGGCTTCACCCGGTCGATCACCGGCACCACCATCGGCCGCGAGGCCGCCATCGTGCCGCTCGCGATCGGAGCCATCCCGTTCTTCGCGCGCCTGGTCGAGACGGCCGTCCGGGAAGTGGACGGCGGGCTCGTCGAGGCCGTGCAGTCGATGGGCGGCAACACCTGGACCGTGGTCCGCAAGGTGCTCGTACCCGAGTCGCTTCCGTCGCTGATCGCCAGCACCACGACGACGATCGTCGCCCTCATCGGCTACTCCGCGATGGCCGGCACGGTCGGAGCGGGCGGCCTCGGCGACATCGCCATCCGCTACGGCTACCAGCGCTTCGAGACCGAACTGATGTGGATCACGGTCGGCATCCTCGCCGTGGTCATCTCCCTCATCCAGTTCGTCGGCGACTACGCCGCGCGCGGGCTGCACCGGCGCGGTGGCCGGTCGGGGGCCGCTCCGCGACTCAGGCTGCTGAAGAGCAGGGCCCCGGCGAACGCCGGTTCCCAGGCGTCGGCGGGGCCGGGCTCCATGGACGGCTCCGCCGAGGCACCGGCGACGGACATTGGCAAGGTCGCCTGAGTTCCGCCGCACACCACTTCCACCCCACCGCAGACGCCCCCGCACACCCTCCGCGGGGTCACCCAGCCCAAATGGAAAGGCACTTTTCGTGCGTAACGCCGCAAAGATCACCACCGCTGTCCTCGCCGCCGGAGCCCTCACCCTGGGCCTCACGGCCTGCGGCTCGGACAAGGACGCCGCCTCCGACACCAGCGGCCCGCTGATCGTCGCCGCCAGCCCGGTTCCGCACGCCGAGATCCTCACCTATGTGAAGGACAACCTGGCGAAGGACGCGGGACTCGATCTCCAGGTCCAGGAGTTCACGGACTACGTCCTGCCGAACACCGCGACCGAGGACGGCTCGGTCGGCGCCAACTACTTCCAGAACCAGCCGTACCTCGACGACTTCAACAAGAAGAACGGCACCCACATCGTGCCCGTCGTCACGGTGCACCTGGAGCCGCTCGGCCTCTACTCCAGCAAGATCAAGAAGGTCGGCGAGCTGAAGAGCGGCGCGACGGTCGCCATCCCGAACGACACGGCCAACGAGACGCGGGCGCTCAAGCTCCTCGACGCCAACGGGATCATCACGCTCAAGGACGGCGCGGGCAACGACGCGACCCCCAAGGACATCGCCAAGAACCCGAAGGACCTCAAGTTCAAGGAGCTGGAGGCGGCCCAGACCCCGCGCTCCCTCGACGACGTCGACGCCGCCGTGATCAACGGCAACTACGCCATCGAGTCCGACCTCAAGCCTGCCGACGACGCCCTCGTCCTGGAGTCCGCCGACCACAGCCAGTACGGCAACTTCCTCGCCGTCAAGAAGGGCAACGAGGACGATCCGCGCGTCAAGAAGCTCGCCAAGCTCCTGACCTCCTCCGAGGTCAAGAAGTTCATCGAGGACAAGTACGCCGGCTCCGTCCTCGCGTCGTTCTGACCGCTCCGAACCACCCTGAGGAAGGCCGACGATGCGCAAGCCCGTCATCCCCGCGGCGGCCGCCGCACTCTCCCTCGGCCTGGCCCTGACCGCCTGTGGCGCGCAGGACGAGGGCTCCGGCGGCGGAGGTGTGGACGGCACCCTCGTCGTCGGCGCCACCGCCGTCCCGGCCGGCGAGGTCCTCGCGTACATCAAGAAGGACCTCGCCGCGAAGAACGGACTCGACCTGGAGATCCAGGAGTTCACGGACTACGTCCTGCCGAACACCGCGCTCCAGGAGGGCTCCCTCGACGCGAACCTGTACCAGAACGAGCCCTACCTGGACGACTTCAACAAGTCCAAGGGCACCGACCTGGTCCCGGTCGTGGACGCGTACCTCCCGCCCATGGGCGTGTACTCGAAGAAGGTCCAGGGCGTCACCGAACTCCCCGACGGAGCCACCGTCGCGGTACCCAACGACACCACGAACGAGGGCCGTGCCCTGCGGCTCCTCGCCTCCGAGGGCGTCATCACGCTCAAGGAGGGCGCCGGCGCGACCGCGTCCCCCGCGGACATCGCGAAGAACCCGAAGAACCTGGAGTTCAAGGAGCTCGAACCGGCCCAACTGCCGCGCTCCCTGGACGACGTGGCCGCCGCGGTCATCAACAACAACTACGCCCAGGACGCGGGCCTCAGCCCGGCCGACGACGCCATCCTGCTGGAGTCCGCGAAGAACAACCCGTACGCGAACCTCCTCGCCGTGAAGAAGGGCAACGAGGACGACCCCCGGATCGAGAAGCTCGCCAAGCTCCTGACCTCCGCCGAGGTGCGGAAGTTCATCGAGGACAAGTACCAGGGGTCGGTGCTGCCCGTCACCTCCGGCTGACGCCGTTTCCGCCGCATCACGGTGTCGACGAGTCGACAAGGACCCGGTCCTGTGGTGCGGTTCGGCGCTTGCATGCTGCATGCTGGGCAGTTCAGCAGGCCCGACGGTCCCTGATGGTTACGGAGCGGCGCATGACGAACACCTTCCCCGACATCTCCCTGAACACGGAGCGGTTGGTGCTGCGCCCTCTTGAGGACGAGGACATTCCTGCCTTCACGGAAATGATGAACGACGAGCAGGTGGCGGCCTGGACATCCGTGCCGCAGCCGTTCACCGAGGCCGCCGCACGTACCTGGGTCGACGAGTACGCGCCCTCGACGCGCACCTCGGGCCGCGGACTCGACCTCGTCGTCATCGAGTTCCTCACCCAGCGACTGGTCGGCATCATCCGGCTGAGCCGTACGGATTGGCATGTCCGCTCCACGGAGCTCTCGTACATCACCGCCCCCTGGGCCCGCGGCGAGGGCTACGCGTCCGAGGCGTCGCTCGCCACCGCCCAATGGCTCTTCAACGACCAGAAGTTCGAGCGCCTGGAGCTGCGCACCGCCGCGGACAACACCGCCTCCCAGCAGGTCGCGCAGAAGATCGGCTGCATCAGCGAGGGCGTCCTGAGAGGTGCCTGCATAGCGCGCACCCGCACGGAGGACGGGCGTTGGGAAGACCTGCGCACCGACTTCATCGTGTGGGGCCTGCTTCCCGAGGACATCGAGGGCATCGCGGAACAGCTCGCCGACACCGGCGGTTTCACCTCGTACTCCGACTGGAACTGAACCGGTCCGACCGGAATTCGACCGAGGGGACCTCCCGCCCCCCGACTCACACTCCGATCGCCCCTCACCCGAATCCCCACCTGAGCCCCTACCCGAACCCTCGGGCGTCACGAGATACGCTCACGACGCTCCGTACGCCTGCCTGGCGGCCCCACGCCCACCCGAAGACCTGCGAAGACTCCAGGAGACTGACGACGATGGCCGACCGGGTCACGGTGATCGGTTGTGACGGCTCGCCGCTGACCGACGCGGCGCGCTCCGCTCTCGGCGCCGCCACACTGGTGGCCGGCGCGGGACATCACCTGGTTCTCCCCGAGGTACCCGCGGCCGCCGAGCGCGTCCGGCTCGGCAGCGTCGCCCTCGCGGCCCGCCGCATCGCGGCCCACCGCGGCACCGCCGTCGTCCTGGCCGGCGGCGACCCCGGCTTCTTCGGAGTCGTACGCACCCTGCGCGACCCCGAGTTCGGCCTGGAGGTCGAAGTCGTCCCCGCGGTCTCGTCCGTGGCCGCCGCCTTCGCCCGCGCCGGCATGCCCTGGGACGACGCACAGGTGGTCGTCGCACACCGGCGCACCCTGCGCCGCGCGGTGAATGTGTGCCGCGCCCACACCAAGGTCGCCGTCCTCACCTCCCCGGGCGCCGGACCCGCCGAACTGGGTCTGCTCCTCGACGGAGTCCACCGCACCTTCGTGATCTGCGAGGAACTCGGCACCGAGCACGAGCGGGTCACCGTCCTCACCTCCGACAAGGTCGCCGACCACACCTGGCGCGACCCGAACGTCGTCATCGTCCTGGGCGGCCCGGTCGCGTCCTCCGAGGGCGGCGGCTGGATCGCCGGACGCGACCCGGGCACCGGGCCGCGCGGCTGGGCACTGCCCGGCGACGTGTACGGCGGCGAACTCGGCGAGGGCGAGACCGACGTGCTGCGCGCCGCCCAACTCGCCCGCCTGGGGCCGCGTATCGGCGACCTCGTCTGGGACATCGGCTCCGGCAGCGGCGCCTTCGCCACGGAGGCCGCGCGCTGCGGCGCCGCCGTGCTCGCCGTCGACCGCGACCCGGACGCCTGCGCCCGCACCATGGCCACCGCCCGCCGTTTCGGCGTCCAGCTCCAGATCACCCACGGCACCGCGCCGTACATCCTCGAAAACCTCCCCGAACCGGACGTCGTACGGGTCGGCGGCGGCGGCGCCGCGGTGGTCTCCGCCGTCGCCGACCGGCGCCCCGAGCGCATCGTCACGCACGCCGCGACACGCGACGCCGCCGAACTCATCGGCAGGGACCTGACGGAGCACGGCTACCGGGTCGAGTGCGCTCTCCTGCAGTCCGTCGAACTGGACACCCGCGCCTGGACGGAGAAGGAGCGGAGCGTCGCGTTCCTGCTCTCGGGAGAGCTGGGGCGGCGCGAAGGGCCTCGCTGAGGCGGGCCGGTCACCGGCGGGCGGGGTCACTGCCCGACCGCGCCCTGTGATCGTGTTGTCGTACCGCGCGCGGTAGGCTGGCCGATCGTTGTACCGCATGCGGCTTGTCCGGTATTTCGCCGGTCAATGCCCGCAAAACACACCCATTTTGGCGTGTGTGTGGTACGGCAGAACCGGAGGACGCGCAAAGTGGCGCAGTCCACAGCGGGCCGTGACGGATCACCCTGTCGCGGTGGCGGGCCGACCGCGACAATGCCAGTAAATGACTTTGTCGACCGGTCGTTCGTGCCGCCCGGCCCGTGTGCTCGTTACTGATGACGGGCGGTCGGTGCGCCGCCCCGGTCGAGCAGGTCGTAGGAGCACTAAACCGATGGGCGAGGGGTACGCATGACCGACACCGGCCAGGTCCCGGGCGAGGGACTGCCGGAGAACGCAGGCATGGTGGAGCAGCCGGGCGTCCCCGCCCCCGGTGCGTACACCTACCTCTCCGAGCCCACCACCGAAGACGAAGACCTGCTGCTGTTGCCGGGCGCCCAGGGGGCGTGGGGCAACGAAGTGGCCCCGCCGGCCCCGGCGCCTGTAGTGGAGGCAGTCCACGAGCCCGGTCCGCACGAGACGGCGGGCCGCGACAGCGGTTCGGTCGACCTCAGCGCCGTCCGGATGTCCTCACCCGCGCCGCAGCCGCCCGTCGCCCGTCGCCCGCTGCACCTCGGCCCGCCGACCCCGGACGGCGCCGGCAGCCCGGTGCGTTCGCTCGCCGACCGCGGTCCGGCGGGAGCGTCGGCCACCCCGACCCCCGTACGGCAGGCCGGTCCGCCGACGTCGGGTCCCGAGTACCTCGATGTGCCGCGGGACGAGATCGCGTTGCAGGGCGCGGCGCCCTGGGGAGCCCAGGCGCAGGTCCAGGTCCAAGTCGCGCCTCCGGTGGCGCAGGTCGCTTCCGAGGGCGTGGCTGCAGAATCGGTCTTCCCGGAGGGCGCGGGAGTGCCTGCGGGCGGCCCGGTGGCCGCGGAGTCCGTGCCGGTCGCCCAGGCGCCCGACGCGGGGGACGGATCGCTCGCCGGGGGCCAGGGTGCCCCCGCTCCGCAGGAGTCGGCCGGGGGAGCGGTGGCGGAGCAGCCGGCCGGGCCTCCGCAACCGCAGGACACCCCGGGCGCCGGCCAGGTGCCCGACGCCCCGCCTGCCCCGCACGCCCAGGCCGTCATGGAGCCGGTCGAGTCCGGGCAGGCTCCGGAGGCGGTGCCGGTTCCCGAGGACGCGTACGTTCCTCCGCAGCCGGACGCGGTTCAGCCGCCCGATCAGCCGACCGACCAGCCGGTCAACCAGCCGACCGACATCGCCCAAGCCGCGGAAGTCGTCCAGGTTCCGGAAGCCGTCCTGGTGCAGGACTACGCGCAGGCCCCCCAGCTCGCCGACGGTTCGCTGTTCCCGCAGGCCCCGGAAGGCGGCCAGGGCCCCGAGTTCGCCCAGTCCGTCCCGGAGTTCGCGCACGCTCAGCAGCCCGCGCCCGAGGTGTACGAGGTCCCCGAGGCCCCGGAATCGCAGGTCCAGGACACGCCCGTCCCGTTCGCCGAGCCGGGACAGCCCGCAGGACCGTCCCACGAGCCGCCGCCGCAGGTGCAGCCGCAGCCGGTGGAAGCGGACCCCGTCTTCGCGGAGGCGGTCCAGGTCCAGGGCGTCCAGGACGCCACCGAGGCCCCGCTGTCCGCAGAGCCCAACGTGCCCAACGGGCTTGCGGAGGAGGCCGTCCAGAGCGCCGCGGACCCCCACGGGGCACAGGCGGTGCAGACCGGCACCGCCGCGCACGCCCAGGTATCCGAGGCACCGGAGGCACCCGAGCCGCATGTCGGCCACGCCCCCGGGAACGAGTCCCACGGCGAGGCGGCTCCGCTCCAGGACGTGCTCCCGCAGCCCGAGCAGCCCGTCGGCCGGTTCGTACCGGTCGAGGGCGTGGTTCCGACCACCCCGCACCTGGCTCCCACCCCGCCGCAGGGCACGACCGTGCCGCCCCTTCCGGAGGAGCGGGCCGAGCAGGCCCCCGAAGAGACGGTGACGGTGGACCCGGCCGCGGCGCCCGTCGTCGAGCAGCCCGCGCCCGAACCGGAGCCCGACACCGGCATTGACACCGGCGTCGGCATCGACACCGGCACCGCGCCCGAAGAGGAGCCCCTTTTCGTGCTGCCCGCCCCCCGGGGGCCCGAGCCGGTTCCCGAGGCCGGGGCAATCCCGGTACCGGGGACGTCCGTCGAGGACGGCAGTCCGGAGCCGGAGCCCGTGGCCGCGCAGCAGGCGGCAGAACTGGACACCCGGGCAGCCGCCGACGAGGAAGAGAGCGCGGCAGCCGTGGCGCGGACGCGGGAGTCCACCGGCCCCGCCGCGCCCGGCTACGACGACGCCGAGCGCGAGGCCGTCCTGCGCGTGATGCGCGAACGCCGCGACATCCGCAACGGCTTCCGCAGCGACCCCATCCCGCACGACGTGCTGCTCCGCGTCCTGGAGGCGGCCCACACGGCGCCGTCCGTCGGCCACTCCCAGCCCTGGGACTTCGTCGTCATCCGCTCGGCCGAGACCCGGCGCTCGATGCACGAACTGGCCGCGCGCCAGCGTGAGGCGTACGCCAAGTCGCTCCCCAAGGGCCGCGCGAAGCAGTTCAAGGAACTGAAGATCGAGGCCATCCTCGACACCCCGGTGAACATCGTCGTCACCGCCGACCCGACCCGGGGCGGCCGGCACACCCTCGGCCGCCACACCCAGCCGCAGATGGCCCCGTATTCCTCCGCGCTCGCCGTCGAGAACCTGTGGCTCGCGGCCCGCGCCGAGGGCCTGGGCGTGGGCTGGGTCAGCTTCTTCGACGAGCGGGAGATGGTCCGCGGCCTCGGCCTGCCCGAGCACCTGGAGGTCGTCGCCTACCTCTGCGTCGGATACGTCGACGAGTTCCCGGAGGAGCCCGAGCTGATGCAGGCGGGCTGGTCCAAGCGCCGCCCGCTGTCCTGGGTCGTCCACGAGGAGACGTACGGCCGTCGCGCCCTGCCCGGCGAGGAGCCGCACGACCTGCTCGCCGAGACGATCACCAACATCCGCCCGCTGGACGCCAAGGCGCTCGGCGAGGCGTGGGAGCGCCAGAAGCGCATGACCAAGCCGGCCGGGGCGCTCGGCATGCTGGAGATCATCTCCGCGCAGCTCTCCGGTCTCTCCCGGATGTGCCCGCCCCCGATCCCGGAACCGGCCGCCGTCGCGATCTTCGCGGGCGACCACGGCGTACACGCCCAGGGCGTCACCCCGTGGCCGCAGGAGGTCACGGGCCAGATGGTGGCCAACATCCTCGGCGGCGGCGCGGTCTGCAACGCCTTCGCGGCGCAGGTCGGCGCCGAGGTCTGCGTCATCGACGTGGGCGTGGCCTCCGACCTGCCCGCGACGCCGGGCCTGCTGCCGCGCAAGGTCCGGGCGGGCACGGCCGACATGACGACCGGTCCCGCGCTGACCCGCGAGGAGGTCAGGGCGGCCATCGAGGTGGGCATCGAGACCGCCCGCGACCTGGTGGCGGCCGGGAACAAGGCGCTGATCACGGGTGAGATGGGCATCGCGAACACCACCGCGTCGGCCGCCCTGATCTCCGTCTACACCGGCAGCGACCCGGCCGAGGTCACCGGCCGCGGCACCGGCATCAACGACGAGATGCTGGCCCGCAAGACCGAGGTGGTACGCCGCGCACTGGAGCTCCACCAGCCGGACCCGGCCGACCCGATCGGCGTCCTGGCGGCCATCGGCGGGCTTGAGCACGCCGCGATGGTGGGCCTCCTCCTCGGCGGCGCCTCACTGCGTACGCCGGTGATCCTGGACGGCGTCAGTGCCGGCGCCGCCGCACTGGTCGCCCGCGCGGTCGCCCCCGAGGTCCTCGCGGCCTGCATCGCCGGCCACCGCAGCGCCGAGCCCGGCCATGTGGCCGCCCTCAACAAGCTGGGCCTGCGCCCGCTGGTCGACCTCGACCTGCGCCTGGGCGAAGGCACGGGCGCTCTCCTGGCCCTCCCGGTGGTCCAGAGCGCGGCAAGGGCGATGCACGAGGTGGCGACGTTCGACTCGGCGGGGGTAACCGAGAAGTAGGCCGAGTCGGTGGGTCTGTGGGCAGGCGTTCCGCAG
>NZ_LIPP01000419.1 GCF_001418335.1 Streptomyces aurantiacus
AGACACCGGTGACGTCACCGGCGGCGTACACGCCGGGCGCCGTGGTCCTGGAGACCTTGTCGGTCCAGATGTGCCCGGACTCCTGGACCTTGACCCCGGCCTCCTCCAGGCCCATGCCGTCGCTGTTCGGGATGGCGCCGACGGCCATCAGGCAGTGCGAGCCGGTGATGACGCGGCCGTCGGCGAGCGCCACCTCGACCCGGTCCCCGACGCGCTTGGCGGACGCGGCGCGCGAGCGGGCCATGACGTTCATGCCGCGCCGCCGGAACACGTCCTCAAGGACGGCCGCCGCGTCCGGGTCCTCGCCCGGCAGCACGCGGTCGCGGCTGGAGACGAGGGTGACCCGCGAGCCGAGCGCCTGGTAGGCGCCGGCGAACTCGGCGCCGGTGACACCGGAGCCGACCACGATGAGTTCGTCCGGCAGTTCGTCGAGGTCGTAGACCTGGGTCCAGTTGAGGATCCGCTCGCCGTCCGGCTGCGCGTCGGCCAGTTCGCGGGGGTGCCCGCCGGTCGCGATGAGCACGGCGTCGGCGACGAGGGTCTCCTCGCTGCCGTCCGCGGCCCGTACGACGACCTTGCGCGACCCGTCCAGGGCCTGCATGCCCTCAAGACGTCCGCGCCCCCGCAGCACCCGCGCCCCGGCACGCGTCACGGAGGCCGTGATGTCGTGGGACTGGGCGAGCGCGAGCCGCTTCACCCGGCGGTTGACCTTGCCGAGGTCGACACCGACGACGCGCGCGGGCGAGTCGATGTGAGGAGTGTCATCGGCGACGATGATCCCCAGCTCCTCGTACGACGAGTCGAAGGTGGTCATCACCTCGGCCGTCGCGATGAGGGTCTTCGACGGGACGCAGTCGGTGAGCACCGACGCCCCGCCCAGACCGTCGCAGTCGACGACGGTCACCTCCGCGCCGAGCTGGGCGGCCACCAGGGCCGCCTCGTATCCGCCGGGTCCGCCGCCGATGATCACGATCCGAGTCACATGCTCCATTGTCCCGCACGCTTCAAGATGCTTCCGCCCGGGGGCTCCCTCCGGGTGTCGCCGATACGCGATCGGCGCGCGAGCGGTACGTGGCGAGTACTCCGTGAGTACGTCGCGAGTACGCCGTCACCGCGTGATCGGTGTGCGGTCGGGGGCTCCCGTCACGGGCGAGTCACACGCGTCCGCTGCCGTACCCTCGGTCCCATGTCGCTCTACGCCGCGTACGCCGGCAATCTCGACCCGCGGCTCATGACGCGCCGCGCCCCCCACTCGCCGCTGCGCGCCACGGGGTGGCTCAACGGCTGGCGGCTGACGTTCGGCGGCGAGCACATGGGCTGGGAGGGCGCGCTGGCGACGATCGTCGAGGCCCCGCGTTCCCAGGTCTTCGTGGCCCTGTACGACATCGCGCCCCCGGACGAGGAGTCCCTGGACCGCTGGGAGGGTGTCGGCCTCGACGTCTACCGGCGGATGCGCGTACGGATCCACACGCTGGAGGGCGAGGACTCGGCGTGGCTGTACGTCCTCAACGGTTACGAGGGAGGGCTTCCCTCGGCCCGCTACCTGGGCGAGCTGGCGGACGCGGCGGAGTCGGCGGGCGCCCCGCACGACTACGTGATGGAGCTGCGTAAGCGCCCCTGCTGACCCACGGGACACGCCGCCGGGACCGCCGACGAGGCGCCGACGAGGCGTTCGGAAGACCGTCTGCGGAACCACCGACAGAACCTCGGCGGAACCTCGACGGAACTCCGGCGGAAACAACAAGACAACGATCGCAAACCCGTGACCACCAACATCTACGCGCGTAGGCCCGAACCGGCTACCCTCATGCGCGTGAACGCATCTCTTCTTCCGGACGACATCCAGGGCGACCCGTACGCCGCCGCCGACGCCGCCGCCGCGCGCCTGCGGGAACTCTCGGGCGCCGAGACCCATGACGTCGCCCTCGTGCTGGGATCCGGCTGGGCGCCGGCCGTGGATGCCCTGGGCGAACCCGACGCCGAGTTCCAGGTCACGGACCTGCCCGGTTTCCCGGCTCCGGCGGTCGAGGGCCACGGCGGCAAGGTCCGCTCGTACCGGATCGGCGACCGGCGTGCGCTCGTGTTCCTGGGCCGCGTCCACTACTACGAGGGCCGCGGGGTCGCCGCCGTCACACACGGTGTCCGGACGGCCGTGGCCGCCGGCTGCAAGACCATCGTGCTGACCAACGGCTGCGGTGGGCTGCGCGAGGGCATGCGCCCCGGGCAGCCGGTCCTCATCAGCGACCACATCAACCTGACGGCGACGTCGCCGATCGTCGGCGCGAACTTCGTCGACCTGACGGATCTGTACTCGCCGCGGCTGCGGGCGCTGTGCAAGGAGATCGACGCGACGCTCGAAGAGGGTGTGTACGCGCAGTTCCCCGGGCCGCACTACGAGACGCCCGCGGAGATCCGGATGGCTCGGACCATCGGGGCGGACCTGGTCGGGATGTCGACGACGCTTGAGGCGATTGCCGCGCGGGAGGCCGGGGCGGAGGTGCTCGGCATTTCCCTGGTGACGAACCTCGCGGCCGGGATGACCGGGGAGCCCCTCAACCACGAGGAGGTGCTCCAGGCCGGGCGGGACTCCGCCACGCACATGGGAGCGCTCCTCACGCAGGTTCTGGAGCGCCTGTAGGTTTTCGCCCCCGCCGCCC
>NZ_LIPP01000042.1 GCF_001418335.1 Streptomyces aurantiacus
GCTGAGGGCGCCCTCCGGAGCCGCCCTCAGCCCCCGCAGGCGCCGCCTCGTCGTCCAGCCGCAAGGTCAAAGAAATCCGCTTGCGCGGAATGTCGACCTCCCGCACCTTCACCTTCACGATGTCCCCGGACTTCACCACGTCCCGCGGGTCCTTCACGAACGTCTTGGACATCGCCGAGACATGCACCAGACCGTCCTGGTGCACACCGACGTCCACGAACGCCCCGAACGCCGCCACGTTCGTGACGACTCCTTCGAGGACCATCCCGGGGACCAGGTCGGCGATCTTCTCGACGCCGTCCTTGAAGGTCGCCGTCTTGAAGGCGGGCCGCGGGTCGCGCCCCGGCTTCTCCAGCTCCCGCAGGATGTCCGACACCGTCGGCAGCCCGAACGTCTCGTCCACGAAATCGGTCGGCCGCAGCGAGCGCAGCGCCCCGGTGTTGCCGATCAGCGAGCCGACCTCGCTCCCCGCCGTCTTCACCATCCGACGGACCACGGGGTACGCCTCGGGGTGCACGCTCGACGCGTCCAGCGGGTCCTCACCGCCGCGGATCCGCAGGAAGCCCGCACACTGCTCGTATGCCTTGGGGCCGAGCCTGGCCACCTTCTTCAGGGCGGTGCGGGACGTGAAAGGGCCGTTCGCGTCGCGGTGCGCCACGATGTTCTCGGCGAGCCCGGAGGTGATGCCGGAGACGCGGGAGAGCAGCGGCGTCGACGCCGTGTTCACGTCCACGCCCACGCCGTTCACACAGTCCTCGACGACCGCGTCGAGGGAGCGCGAGAGCTTCACCTCGGACAGGTCGTGCTGGTACTGGCCGACCCCGATCGACTTCGGGTCGATCTTCACCAGCTCGGCGAGCGGGTCCTGGAGGCGGCGCGCGATGGAGACGGCGCCGCGCAGCGACACGTCCATGCCGGGCAGCTCCTGCGACGCGAACGCCGACGCCGAGTACACGGAAGCCCCCGCCTCGGACACCATCACCTTGGTGAGGTTCAGCTCCGGGTGCTTGGCGATGAGTTCAGCGGCGAGCTTGTCCGTCTCGCGGGACGCCGTGCCGTTGCCGATCGCGATCAGCTCGACCGCGTGCTCCTTGGCGAGGCGGGCGAGCTTGGCGACGGCCTCGTCCCACCTGTTCGCCGGGACGTGCGGGTGGATGACGTCCGTGGCGACGGCCTTGCCGGTCGAGTCGACCACGGCCACCTTCACCCCCGTACGGAACCCGGGGTCGAGACCCAGCGTCGAGCGCGTGCCCGCCGGGGCGGCAAGGAGCAGGTCGCGCAGGTTCGTCGCGAAGACGTTGACCGCCTCGTCCTCGGCGGCCGTGCGCAGCCGAAGCCGCAGATCGATGCCGAGGTGGACGAGCAGCCGGGTGCGCCAGGCCCAGCGGACCGTGTCCGCCAGCCACTTGTCGGCGGGACGGCCGCGGTCGGCGATCCCGAAGCGCTGCGCGACGATCGGCTCGTACGAGGACGGGCCGGGCTGTTCGGACGGCTCCTCGGGCTCCAGGACGAGGTCCAGGACCTCCTCCTTCTCGCCGCGCAGCATGGCCAGGACGCGGTGCGAGGGCAGCTCCTTGAAGGGCTCGGCGAAGTCGAAGTAGTCGGCGAACTTGGCGCCCGCCTCCTCCTTGCCCGACTTGACCTTGGCGGCCAGCCGGCCGCGCGTCCACATGCGCTCGCGCAGCTCGCCGATCAGGTCGGCGTCCTCCGAGAACCGCTCGGTGAGGATCGAGCGGGCGCCGTCCAGAGCGGCCTGCGGGTCGGCGACGCCCTTGTCGGCGTCGACGAAGGCCGTGGCCGCGGCGACCGGGTCGACGGACGGGTCCCCGAGGAGCCCCTCGGCGAGCGGCTCCAGGCCCGCCTCACGGGCGATCTGCGCCTTCGTGCGC
This sequence comes from Streptomyces aurantiacus, assembly GCF_001418335.1. Lineage (GTDB taxonomy): Bacteria > Actinomycetota > Actinomycetes > Streptomycetales > Streptomycetaceae > Streptomyces > Streptomyces aurantiacus. The sequence goes on from NZ_LIPP01000042.1 coordinate 1,890, forward strand.
CGCTTCGGCTTGAACGGCAGGTAGATGTCCTCAAGGCGCGCCTTGGTCTCAGCGCCCCGGATCCGCTCCGCCAGCTCCTCGGTGAGCTTGCCCTGCTCGCGCACCGAGTCGAGGATCGCCGAGCGCCGCTCCTCCAGCTCCCGCAGATAGCGCAGCCGCTCTTCGAGCGTGCGCAGCTGCGCGTCGTCGAGCATCTCGGTCGCTTCCTTGCGGTAGCGGGCGATGAAGGGCACCGTCGACCCGCCGTCGAGCAGGTCGACGGCCGCCTTGACCTGCCGCTCCCGTACGCCGAGCTCCTCGGCGATCCTGCCTTCGATGGACCCTGCGAGGGGTGGCAGCTCTGTGGTCACGATTCCCGTACCGCCTTCTTGACTGAGGTTGCGCCGCAATTGTGGCAGGTGGCACCGACAACGGGGGATCAAGGGCGGCCCGGACATGCGAGGAGCCGGACACGTCATCGGCGTGTCCGGCTCCTCGCAGTGGTCTTCGGTCAGGCCCTGCGCATCCGTCCGCCCCTGCGCGTCGAACTGGAGGCGCCGCCGAACAGCCGGGCCAGGGCCCGGAACGGAAGCGTCACCACCGTGGCGACGGCCCCGCCGATCTGTCGCAACACGTCTGCGATGGCACGGAACACGACTTACCCCTTTCGTCTCCCGATCAGTACGGCCGGGAGACATACGGGTACCTCGGATCCGCGCCCCAAACCCCGGCCCGCCTGCTGGGAGTTGCGCGGACCGGTGCCCGAGCGGGGCTCAGGCCTTGCCGATCATTCCCTCGGGGAACGCGCCGGCGGCCAGTGCCGTCGAGACAAGACCCGTGGCCAGCTCCGTGAGCCGTTCGACACCCGCGGCGCCCAGATGCTCGTACGGAGCCGCGTCGAGGCGGTCCGTCCGGACCTCGATCTCCTTGCGGAGGGCCACACCGTCCTGCGTCAACTCGCCCTCGGCGGTGAGCAGTCCCCGCTCCCGGAGCCGGCCGGCGGCCGCGTCCCAGTCGTCGCGGTGCCAGCCGCGGGTGGACAGCGCCCACTTCGGGGCCATGCCCCTGCCGGTGGCGGTGTGGCTCACCAGCGCCTCCACGGGGTCGAGTGCCGCGTCGAGCAGCACCGCGAGGTGCCCGTCGCCCCGGTGCTCGCGCAGCAGCGTGGCCGCGTGCCAGAGCGCGAGGTGCGGCTCGTCGGGCACCGGCAGGTCCGCGTGGGCGGCGTACAGCGGGCGAGCGGTCCTGGTGCACGCCTCGGTGGCGCGCAGCGCGAGCCGCGCCGCCTCGGCGACCTCCTCGGAGGCGATCACCTCGTCACCGAGCAGCCGTCGCAGCGTCGCGTCCGCAGCGCGCTCACGGGCTGCGAGCGCCACCTCGGGAGAGGCGGTCCGCCACACCATCGGCACATGCCGTGCCACCAGCTCGTGGCGGAAGTTGTAGAACGTCGCCGTCACCGTGCCGGCGCCCACCGGCCCCATGGCGGCGGCACGCACCGCGAAGTAGGCGGCGCTGCGGTCCGTCACCCCGACCCCGGCCAGCTCCCTGCCGAGATCGGGCGAGAAGTACTGGCACGAGTGCAGTGGGTTGAGGACGTTGTGACATCGGCGTCCGGCACGCTCCGGCAGGGCTGTGGTCATGGACCGGCATGTTACCGACTGGTTGGTACGCAGGGAATGGCAGGGCGAATGGCAGGGCGATTGCCGGGGCGAATGGCGGGGCGCACCCGAGGCCTCCGCGCGGCCCTTCGCCCGGCCCTTCGCCCGGTCCCCGCCCGGCCCTCGCGCGGCGATCGGCGCGGCGATCGACCGGCGGCCAGGGCGGGCCCATGGCAGAGAAGGTGGGGTATTCGTCATTGCGGCCATCCTTGTGCGCGCGAAGAATCGGGCCCATGCCGCACCGCACCGTCCTCGTCGTCCTCTTCGACGGCGTCCAGAGCCTCGACGTCACGGGCCCCGTGGAGGTCTTCGCGGGCGTCGACACGCAGGCGGGGGAGCCGGGGGAGACGTACCGCATCCGCACCGCCTCCCTGGACGGCTGGCCGGTACGCACCTCCAGCGGCCTGACCCTGGTCCCGGACCATGCCCTCGCCGAGGCCCCGGCCCCGCACACCCTGCTCGTCCCGGGCGGGCGCGGCGCGCGCGGCCCCGATCCACGGGTGATCGCCTGGCTGCGCGAGCACGGCCCGGACGCCGAGCGCCTGGTCTCCGTCTGCACCGGGGCGATCCTGCTGGCCGAGGCGGGCCTCCTGGACGGGCACCGGGTGACGACCCACTGGGCGTACTGCGACCGGCTCGCCCGGGACCACCCGGCCGTCGAGGTGGACCCGGACCCCATCTACGTACGCGACGGCCGGGTCGCCACCTCGGCCGGGGTCACCGCCGGGATCGACCTCGCCCTGGCGCTCGTCGAGGAGGACGTCGGTCGGGAGACGGCCCTCACGGTGGCCCGCCACCTCGTCGTCTTCCTCAGACGCCCGGGGAACCAGTCCCAGTTCAGCGCCCAGCTGTCCGCGCAGACGGCCCGGCGCGCCCCGCTGAGGGACGTCCAGCAGTGGGTCGTCGAACACCCCGGCGACGACCTGTGCGTCGAGACGCTCGCCGCCCGCGCCCGGCTGTCCCCCCGCCACTTCGCCCGCGCCTTCCAGGCCGAGACGGGCACGACCCCCGGCCGCTATGTCGACTCGGTCCGCCTCGAACACGCCCGCCGTCTCCTGGAGGACACCGCCGACGGCGTCGCGGAGATCGCCCGGGCCAGCGGCTACGGCACCCCGGAGGCCATGCGCCGGGCCTTCGTGAAGGCGCTCGGCGTGGCTCCGGCGGAGTACCGCCGGCGCTTCCGCCCGGCACCGGCAGGCAAGGCAGGCAAGGCAGGCACGAGCTCACGGGTGCCCCACCAGAACCCCGTCAGCACCCCATGAGAAAGCGAAGGCCCCCCATGCAGATCGCCATCGTCGTCTTCGACCGCTTCACGGCCCTGGACGCGGTCGGCCCCTACGAGACCCTCGGCCGCCTCCCCGGCTCCGAGACGGTCTTCGTCGCCGAGCGCCGGGGGCCGGTCCGTACCGACACCGGCAACCTCGCCGTCACAGCCGACCGGACCCTCGCCGAGGTCCCGCACCCGGACATCGTCGTGGTCGCGGGAGGTCCGGGGCAGACGCCGCAGATGGAGAACGAGGTGCTCCTCGACTGGCTGCGCACGGCCGACGCGACCAGCACCTGGACGACGTCCGTGTGCACCGGCTCGCTGCTGCTGGCCGGAGCCGGACTGCTCCGGGGACGCCGCGCGACCTCCCACTGGCTGGCCGTCGGCCATCTGGAGCGCTTCGGCGCCGTACCGACGGCGGAGCGGGTCGTGACCGACGGGAAGTACGTCACGGCCGCCGGAGTCTCGGCCGGCATCGACATGGGCCTCACGCTGCTGGGCAGGATCGCGGGCGACGAGCACGCCCAGGGCGTACAGCTGGCGGTGGAGTACGACCCCCAGCCGCCGTACGACTCGGGCTCCCCGCGGAAGGCACCCGCCCACCTCGTCGAACGGTTCCGCTCACGGAGCCGCTTCGCCCTCTCCTGAAGCGACTCCTGACGCGGCTCCGGAGACGATCCCTAACGCGGCTCCTGGCGCGACGTCGTCCAGGTGAAAGCGGGCCGGCGGCGCTCCAGGAACGCGGCGACCCCCTCCGCGGTGTCGTCGCCGTCCCGCGCCTGCCGCGCCCAGTGCGCGTCCCGGTCGGTGCGGCCGTCGGCGAACTCCTTCGCGGCGGCCTGGGTCAGCTGTGAGCGGGACGCGAGGATCCGGGCGAACTCCGCGACCCGCTCGTCCAGCTCGCCGCCGGACAGCACCTCGTCCACCAGACCGGTGCGCAGCGCCCGCCCCGCGTCGATCAACTCGCCCGAGAACAGCAGGTACTTGGCGGTGGCGGGCCCCACGAGGGACACCAGCCGCCGGGTGGAGGACGCCGCGTAGACGATCCCCAGCTTCGCCGGTGTGATCCCGAACGACGCCTGCTCGTCCGCAAACCGCAGATCGCACGCCGCCGCGAGCTGGCACCCGCCGCCCACGCAGTAGCCGCGTACGGCGGCGAGCGTCGGCTTGGGGAACGCGGCGAGCGAGTCCTCCGCCCCCACGGCGAGGCCCTGCGCCTCCCCGGCCGAATCCCGCAGCGAGGAGATGTCGGCTCCGGCGCAGAAGGTCCCGCCCTCGCCGGTGAGCACGAGCACGCGTACGGCCGGGTCGGCGGCCAGCGCGTCGAGCAGCGGCGGCAGCGCCCGCCACATGGCCGCCGTCATGGCGTTGCGCTTGGCCGGATGGTGGATGACGACGGTGGCGACGCCGTCGGCGACGCTGTGCAGCAGCTGCGGCTCCATGGCCGGATGCTATCCGTGCGCCCCGAACGTACGATCAAGAAGGGGGCGGGTACGCGTGAGGACAGGGGGCAGGCAGGTCCGAGGAGGGCTGATGATCAGGTCCAAGTCCAAGTCCGCACGCGAGTCCACGGCCGGACCCGAGTCCGTACCCCCGTCGAAACGGGCATCCGCGTCCAAATCCAGGGACGGGACCGCCGACCTCAGCCGCAGCTTCGGCTGGCTCGCCGTGCTCGGCGTGATCCTGGTGCTCGCGGGCCTGGTCGGCCTCGTCTACACCGGGCTCGCCACGCTGACCTCGATGGTGCTGTTCGGCTGGCTGCTGTTGATCGGCGGCGTGGTCGGCCTGCTGCACGCGGTGCAGGCCCGCGCCTCCAACTTCTTCTGGCTCGGCGTCGTGGTCGCGGCCCTGAACATCGCGGCGGGCGTCGTGATCATCAGCAAGCCGGAGGCCGCTGCCGAGGCGCTGACCATGTTCGCGGCGCTGCTGTTCCTGACCGGTGGCGTCTTCCGCCTGGTCGGCAGCATGGTGGTGCGCGGCCCCCAGTTCGGCTGGTCCCTCGTGCAGGGCGCCTTCGATCTGCTGCTCGGCATCCTCGTGCTCGCGTCCTGGCCGAGCAGCAGCAAGTACGTCATCGGTACGTTCTTCTCGCTGGCGCTGCTCTTCGACGGGCTGGGCCTGGTGGCGACCGGGTACGGCGGCAGGCGCATCGTCAGTCTCGTCTCCGACCAAACCCGTACAACCCGAAGAGTTCCCGATTCGACACAAGAGGGACAGGACCGGTCGCACGGCTGACGGTGTCATGCGTCGGCGGTCAGAAGCCGTCGATACTCGCTGACTTCTGTTCAGTCATCCGGTCCGCACCAGCGCGTTACCAACACTCGACGTGTGGTGACAATCGAGCGCAAGGGCGGCGACCGGACGATGGACGACCAGGGACGGGGGCCCGGCCACCGTCCCGAAGGCGGCGGGAAGGCGCCCCGCGGAGAGAGACCGCCGGGCCCTCTGCCGTACGAGGGCGTCTGGCGGTTCACCGCTCCCGCCGTCGACGCCTCGGTGCCGCAGGCGCGGCACGCGGTCCGTGACCTGCTGGTCCGCCAGGGCGTACCGGTCTCGGACGATGTGGTGCAGGGGCTGCTGCTGATCGTCTCCGAGCTGGTGACCAATGCCGTCCGGCACGCGGCGGTGCTCTCCCCGATGCTCGCCGTCGAGGTGGCCGTCGGCGCCGAGTGGGTGCGGGTCTCCGTGGAGGACAGCCACCCGTACCGCCCGACGGCCCTGGAGGCCGACCACGGCCGGACCGGCGGCCGCGGCCTCCTCCTCGTACGCGAGATCACACAGGAGGCGGGCGGGGTGTGCGACGTGGAGCACACGGCGGCGGGGGGCAAGGTGATCTGGTCGGCGCTGCCCCTCACCGTCGCACGAGTGGTCTGACGGCCCGCTGTGACGCGGGCCGGCGGTCACCAGCCCGCAGGGGCGCCCGTCAGCTCCCTGATCGCCGGCCGGGCCGCGTCCAGCACCGTCATGAACCACGCCGAGAACGGGTCCGCCGCGTGCCGCTCGGCCAGCTCGGCCGCGCTCACGAAGGCCGTCGAACCGACCTCCTCGGGGTCGGGCCGCAGAGCCGACTGCACCATCCCGACGAAGAGGTGGTTGAACTCCTGCTCCACCAGCCCCGACGCCGGGTCCGGGTGGTTGTAGCGCACCGTGCCCGCCTCGGCGAGCAGCGACGGCGAGACTCCCAGCTCCTCGTACGTCCGGCGCGCGGCCGCCGCGAAGGGGGCCTCGCCGGGGTACGGGTGCCCGCAGCAGGTGTTGGACCAGACACCGGGGGAGTGGTACTTGCCCAGCGCCCGCTGCTGCAGCAGCAGCCGGCCCCGCTCGTCGAAGAGGAAGACGGAGAACGCCCGGTGCAGCTGACCGGGCGGCTGATGAGCTGTGAGTTTCTCCGCCGTGCCGATCGTGACGCCGTCCTCGTCGACCAGTTCGAGCAAGATGGCTTCAGCGGCGCCGTTCGACGAACTGTGCGTCGCGGTGGCAGGAGTGATCGGCATACCCGTCCTTCGCATCGGTCTTCGAGCCCCAAGTCTGCCGTACCGAACCGGCACTCCCGGCACCACGCGGGTCCCGCGCATCCGGTTCCGCCGCGCGGCCGAACCGGACATCACGCCCTGTGCCGACCGGACGCCGAAAGGGGCCGGACACCCCATCGTTCCCGCCGCTACCGGCACGGAACCGTCCAGAACGGGAGCTATCCGTACTTCACCCGCAGCGGTGAACCGGGCCCGGCGCCGGCCGGAAGCCAGTCCGAATCCCACCCGGAAGCCGGGCCGTCCACGTTCGCGTCCCTCACGTCCACGTCCCCGTGTCACGCACTGTGTCACGCGTGGTGCAGCTGCCAGCCCCGCCAGGCCGACTCGACCATCTCGCGCACCCCGCGCCGCGCGGTCCAGCCCAGTTCGCCGGCGGCCAGCGCCGCCGAGGCGACCGCGCGCGGGGCGTCACCCGGGCGGCGCGGCTCGACGCGCACCGGACGGGTGTCGCCGGTGACCTCGCCGATGAGCGTCACGAGTTCGCGCACCGAGACACCCTCGCCGCGGCCGATGTTGACCGTCAGATCGCCCGCGGCGTCCGCGGAGGACAGCCGCCGGGCCGCCGCGAGATGTGCCTCGGCGAGGTCGGCGACATGGATGTAGTCGCGTACGCAGGTGCCGTCCGGCGTCGGATAGTCGTCGCCGAAGATCCGGGGGGCCTCGCCGCGCGTGAGCCGGTCGAAGACCATCGGGACCACGTTGAAGACGCCGGTGTCCGCCAGCTCCGGCGCGGCGGCGCCCGCCACGTTGAAGTAGCGCAGGCACACGGTCCTGATGCCGTGCGCGCGGCCGGCGGCCCGCACCAGCCACTCACCCGCGAGCTTCGTCTCGCCGTAGGGACTCATCGGGGCGCACGGAGTGTCCTCCGTGATGAGTTCCGCGTCCGGGTTGCCGTAGACGGCCGCGGACGACGAGAAGAGGAAACGCTCCACACCCGCCCCGGCGACCGCGTCCAGGAGCGTGGCGAGCCCTCCGACGTTCTCCTGGTAGTAGCGCGCGGGCTGGGCCACGGACTCGCCGACCTGCTTGCGCGCGGCCAGGTGCACCACACCCGTCACCGCGTGCTCGGCGAGGACCCGCTTCAGCAACTCCCCGTCGAGGGACGAACCCTGCACGAGCGGGATCCCCTCGGGCAGCCGCGACGGAACCCCGGCCGAGAGGTCGTCGAGCGCGAGCACGCGCTCCCCGGCCTCGGCCATGGCCCGCGCCACATGCGCCCCGATGTATCCAGCTCCACCTGTGATCAGCCATGTCATGGGCGCCCACCCTATGCCGGGTCCGCAGTCCTTTCGGAGGGCGCGGGAGCTATGCCGTGGATTGCGCCGGAATGGGCCGCGGTTTGTGGGCGGGGGCCCGAATCCACGATGATGATCGTGGCGGGCGCGCCGATCAGATCCTGTTGATCGGACCGTGAACGGCCGGTGAACGGCTGCTTCTCATCATCCGATAGCCTCTGCCGACGTGCCGCCCGGCCGTAGTTGGCCCGGGGCGCACCCCCACCACGCACATGCCCGGCGTCGCGTACGCCGGAACCCAGAGGAGTGAGTTCGTCTGTCGACCGCCATCCTCACCGGTCAGCCGGTCCCCGGGTCGTCGCTCGAAGGCGATCTGCGGTCGCTCGGCTATGACGTGCGGGCCGCCGCCGACGCGGCCGACGCCGAGACGCTCCTCGCGGCCGTCCCCGCGGACCAGCGGGTCGCCGTCGTCGACGCCCGCTTCGTGGGGCACGTCCACGCGCTGCGGCTCGGCCTGACCGACCCCCGCTTCGACGCCGCCGCGATCCCCGGCGCCGTCACCGCCAAGCCCGCGGCGCGTGCGGCGCTCGGCCGGGCGCTGCGCACCGCCTCCACGGACGCGTCGAACGGCTCCGTGGTGGTCGGCATCGTCACCGACCGCGTCGCGGACGCCCTCGACACCGATCTGCACCGCCCCGAACTGGGCGAACTCGTCGCCGAGGTCCCCAGGGACCCACAGGCCCGCAACGAGGCCCGGCAGGCCGTCGCCTCGGTGGACGAGGAAGCGATCCGGCTGCGTACGGCGGTGAAGTCCCGGGACGGCTTCTTCACCACGTACTGCATCAGCCCGTACTCCCGCTACCTCGCCCGCTGGTGCGCCCGCCGCGGCCTGACCCCGAACCAGGTCACCACGGCGTCGCTGCTCACCGCGCTGATCGCGGCCGGCTGCGCGGCGACCGGCACCAGGGCCGGCTTCGTCGCCGCGGGCCTGCTGCTCCTGTGCTCCTTCGTCCTCGACTGCACGGACGGCCAGCTCGCCCGCTACTCCCTGCAGTACTCCACGCTCGGCGCCTGGCTCGACGCGACCTTCGACCGGGCCAAGGAGTACGCCTACTACGCGGGCCTCGCCCTCGGCGCCGCCCGCGGCGGCGACGACGTATGGGCGCTGGCCCTCGGCGCGATGGTCCTGCAGACCTGCCGGCACGTGGTCGACTTCTCCTTCAACGAGGCGCACGTCAACAGCACGCCGGGCCCGGGTGCCACCGCCAACTCCAGCCCCACGGCCGCCTTTTCGGACCGGCTCGACGGCGTCGGCTGGACGGTCTGGCTGCGCCGGATGATCGTCCTGCCCATCGGCGAGCGCTGGGCGATGATCGCAGTACTCACCGCGCTCACGACGCCCCGCATCACCTTCTACGTGCTGCTCGTCGGCTGCGCCTTCGCCGCCTGCTACACCACCGCCGGCCGGGTGCTGCGCTCGCTGACCCGCCGGGCACAGCGGACGGACCAGGCCGCGCGGGCGCTGGCGGACCTCGCGGACAGCGGGCCCCTGGCGGAGTCGCTGGCACGCGTCATACCGAGCCCTCTCCCCGTCCTGGCCCGGCTTCTCGCCCTGGCCGGTGCCGTCGTCGTGGTCCTCGCGGCCTGGATCGACGGACCGGGCTGGTCGACTGTCGTGTGCGCCGTCGCGTACGTCCTGGTGTCGGGTGACGTCGTCGCACGCCCCCTCAAGGGCCCCCTCGACTGGCTGCTCCCCCCGCTCTTCCGCGCCACCGAATACGGCACCGTCCTGATCCTGGCGGCCAAGGCCGATGTGAACGGCGCCCTTCCAGCAGCTTTCGGGCTGGTGGCCGCGGTCGCCTACCATCACTACGACACGGTGTACCGCATCCGCGGGGGCGCAGGCGCGCCGCCGCACTGGCTGGTGCGGGCGATCGGCGGGCACGAAGGCAGGACGCTGCTGGTCGCCGTCCTGGCCGCGCTGCTCACCGCCACAGATTTCAAGGTCGCGCTCACGGTTCTCGCCGTGGCCGTGGCACTGCTGGTGCTCTTCGAGAGCATCCGCTACTGGGTGACCGCCCACAGGCGCGGCGCTCCCGCCGTACACGATGAAGGAGAACCCGCATGATCGGCCTCGTGCTGGCTGCCGGCGCCGGACGGCGTCTGCGTCCCTACACCGACGTCCTGCCCAAGGCCCTGGTGCCGGTGGGGCCCGAGGGCGACGAGGACAGCATCACCGTGCTCGACCTCACCCTCGGCAACTTCGCCGAGATCGGTCTGACCGAGGTCGCGGTCATCGTCGGCTACCGCAAGGAAGCGGTCTACGAGCGCCGCGAGGCGCTGGAGCAGAAGTACGGCGTCAAGATCACCCTGATCGACAACGACAAGGCCGAGGAGTGGAACAACGCCTACTCCCTGTGGTGCGGCCGTGACGCGATCAAGCACTCGGTGATCCTCGCCAACGGCGACACCGTGCACCCGGTCTCCGTCGAGAAGACCCTGCTCGCCGCCCGCGGCGACGGCAAGAAGATCATCCTCGCCCTCGACACGGTGAAGTCCCTCGCCGACGAGGAGATGAAGGTCGTCGTCGGCCCCGAGGGCGACATGACGAAGATCACCAAGCTGATGGACCCGGCCGAGGCGACCGGTGAGTACATCGGCGTCACCCTCATCGAGGGCGACGCGGCCGACGAACTGGCCGACGCGCTGAAGACCGTCTTCGAAGCGGACCCGCAGCAGTTCTACGAGCACGGCTACCAGGAGCTCGTGAACCGCGGCTTCCGTATCGACGTGGCCCCCATCGGCGACGTCAAGTGGGTCGAGATCGACAACCACGACGACCTCGCCAAGGGACGTGAGATCGCGTGCCAGTACTGACGAGGCTCATCCCCTCGCCGGTCGTCGTCGACATCCGTCCGGGCGCCCTGGACGACCTCGCGGCCGTCCTCGCCGACCAGCGCATCTCGCACTCCGGCAAGCTGGCCGTCGCCATCAGCGCCGGCTCGGGCGCCAAGCTGCGCGAACGCCTGGCCCCCGCGATGCCGGGCGCCGACTGGTTCGAGGTCGGCGGCGGCACCCTGGACGAGGCGATCAAGCTCGCCGACGCCATGAAGAAGGGGCGCTACGACGCGGTCGTGGGCCTCGGCGGCGGCAAGATCATCGACTGCGCGAAGTACGCCGCGGCCCGGATCGGCCTCCCGCTGGTCGCCGTCGCCACGAACCTCTCGCACGACGGTCTGTGCTCACCGGTCGCGACCCTCGACAACGACGCGGGCCGCGGCTCGTACGGGGTGCCGAACCCGATCGCCGTCGTCATCGACCTCGACGTGATCCGGGAGGCCCCGGTCCGCTTCGTGCGCTCCGGCATCGGCGACGCCCTGTCCAACATCTCCGCGGTCGCGGACTGGGAGCTGGCCAACCGCGAGAAGGGCGAGAAGATCGACGGTCTCGCCGCCGCGATGGCCCGCCAGGCCGGCGAGGCCGTGCTGCGGCACCCGGGCGGCGTCGGCGACGACGGCTTCCTCCAGGTGCTCGCCGAGGGCTTGGTCCTCACCGGCATCTCCATGTCGGTCGCGGGCGACTCCCGTCCGGCGTCCGGCGCCTGCCACGAGATCAACCACGGCTTCGACCTGCTCTTCCCCAAGCGCGCCGCCAGCCACGGCGAGCAGTGCGGTCTGGGCGCGGCCTTCGCGATGCACCTGCGCGGTGCCCGCGAGGAGTCGGCGTACATGGCCGAGGTCCTGCGCCGCCACGGGCTGCCCGTGCTGCCGGAGGAGATCGGCTTCACCCCGGACGAGTTCGTCCAGGTCGTGGAGTTCGCTCCGAGCACCCGGCCGGGCCGCTACACCATCCTCGAACACCTCGCTCTCTCCACCGACCAGATCAGGGACGCATACGCCGACTATGCAAAAGCCATCGGTAGCTGAGCTTCGCCCGGTCGTCCACCCGCCGGGTGTGAAGGACCGGCGCAGCGGCGAGCACTGGGGGGGCCGGCTCTACATGCGCGAGATCTCGCTGCGCATCGACCGGCACCTGGTGAACACCAAGGTCACGCCCAACCAGCTGACCTATGTGATGACCGTCTTCGGCGTGCTCGCCGCGCCGGCCCTGCTGGTGCCGGGCATCCCGGGCGCCGTGCTCGGTGTGCTCATGGTCCAGCTGTACCTGCTGTTCGACTGCGTCGACGGCGAACTCGCCCGCTGGCGCAAGCAGTACTCGATGACCGGGGTGTACGTCGACCGCGTCGCCGCCTACCTGTGCGACGCCGCCGTCCTGGTCGGCTTCGGTCTGCGCGCCGCCGATCTGTGGGGCACCGGGCGGATCGACTGGCTGTGGGCCTTCCTCGGCACCCTGGCCGCCCTCGGCGCCGTCCTGATCAAGTCCGAGACCGACCTCGTCGGTGTCGCCCGCCACCAGACGGGCAAGGCGCCGGTCCAGGAGTCGGCCTCCGAGCCGCGCTCCTCCGGCATGGCGCTGGCCCGCCGGGCCGCGGGCGCGCTGAAGTTCCACCGGCTCGTCCTCGGCATAGAGGCCTCCCTGCTCATCCTGGTCCTCGCGGTCCTGGACACGGTTCGGGACGACCTGTTCTTCTCGCGGCTCGGCGTCGCGGTCCTGGCCGGCATCGCGGTGCTGCAGACCGTGCTGCACCTGGTGTCCATCCTCGCGTCGAGCAGGCTGAAGTGAGCACGGCCATGAAGGTCGGCGCGGTGATCATCACCATGGGCAACCGCCCCGACGAGCTCCGTGCCCTCCTCGACTCGGTCGCCAAGCAGGACGGCGACCCGGTCGAGGTGGTCGTGGTCGGCAACGGCTCGCCCGTCCCGGACGTCGCGGGGTCCGCACCGGGGCTCCGTACGGTCGAACTGCCGGAGAACCTCGGCATCCCCGGCGGCCGCAACGTCGGCATCGAGGCGTTCGGCCCGGGCGGCACCGACGTGGACGTCCTGCTCTTCCTGGACGACGACGGCCTCCTCGCCCACCACGACACCGCCGAACTCTGCCGGCAGGCCTTCGCGGCCGACCCGGAACTCGGCATCATCAGCTTCCGCATCGCCGACCCCGAGACCGGGATCACCCAGCGCCGCCACGTGCCCCGGCTCCGCGCCTCCGATCCGATGCGCAACTCCCGTGTCACCACCTTCCTCGGCGGCGCCAACGCGGTCCGTACGAAGGTGCTCGCCGAGGTCGGCGGGCTGCCCGACGAGTTCTTCTACGCCCACGAGGAGACCGACCTCGCCTGGCGGGCCCTCGACGCGGGCTGGATGATCGACTACCGCTCGGACATGGTGCTGAACCACCCCACGACCGCGCCCTCGCGGCACGCGGTCTACCACCGGATGGTCGCCCGCAACCGCGTCTGGCTCGCCCGCCGGAACCTGCCCGCGCCGCTGGTCCCCGTGTACCTCGGCGTGTGGATGCTGCTCACGCTCGCCCGTCGCCCGTCGCGCCCGGCCCTGCAGGCCTGGTTCGGCGGTTTCAAGGAGGGCTGGACCAGTCCGTGCGGGCCCCGGCGCCCCATGAAGTGGCGTACGGTATGGCGCCTGACCCGACTGGGCCGGCCACCCGTCATCTGACAAGCTCGATATCTGAGAGCATTCGGGCCGTACCCCGGTCCCTGTCTTTGGCCTACGCCCTACCAGGCCGCGCATCTTGAGGACGAAAGTTTCCCTTGTGAGTGAGACAACGCATGACGGCGGCGTCGCGGTGAGCGCCCCTCCGTCCCCCGATGACGGGCTTACCGCGGCGGACCTCGCCGCCAAGTACGGGCTGGCCGTCAGCGGCGCCCGGCCCGGCCTCGTCGAGTACGTCCACCAGCTCTGGGGACGGCGTCACTTCATCCTCGCCTTCTCGCAGGCGAAGCTCACCGCCCAGTACAGCCAGGCCAAGCTCGGCCAGCTGTGGCAGGTGGCCACACCGCTGCTGAACGCGGCCGTGTACTTCCTGATCTTCGGCCTGATCCTGAAGGCCGACCGCGGCATGTCCCGGGAGGTGTACATCCCGTTCCTGGTGACGGGTGTCTTCACCTTCACCTTCACGCAGAGCTCGGTGATGGCGGGGGTGCGCGCGATCTCCGGCAACCTCGGCCTGGTCCGGGCGCTGCACTTCCCGCGCGCCGCGCTGCCGATCTCGTTCTCGCTGCAGCAGCTCCAGCAGCTGCTCTTCTCGATGATCGTGCTGTTCGTCGTGGCGGTCGGCTTCGGCAGCTATCCCCAGCTGTCCTGGCTGCTGATCGTCCCGGTCCTCGTGCTGCAGTTCCTCTTCAACACCGGCCTCGCGATGATCATGGCCAGGATGGGTTCCAAGACCCCGGACCTGGCCCAGCTCATGCCGTTCGTGATGCGTACGTGGATGTACGCGTCCGGGGTCATGTTCTCGATCCCCGTGATGCTCGAAGAGCACCCGGAGTGGATCGCCGACATCCTGCAGTGGAACCCGGCCGCCATCTACATGGACCTGATGCGCTTCGCGCTCGTCGACGGCTACGGCTCCGAGAACCTGCCGCCGCACGTGTGGGCGGTGGCGGGCGGCTGGGCCGTCCTCGTCGCCGTCGGCGGATTCGTGTACTTCTGGAAGGCTGAGGAGCGTTACGGCCGTGGCTGAGCAGAACACCGGGAGCGCGATCCCGACCGTCATCGCGGACGAACTGCACATCGTCTACCGCGTCAACGGCGCCAGGACCGGCAAGGGCAGCGCCACCTCCGCCCTCAGCCGCATCGTCAGGCGCGGCGAGGAGCGGGGCGTCCGCAAGGTGCACGCCGTCCGCGGCGTCTCCTTCAAGTCCTACCGCGGTGAGGCCATCGGCCTGATCGGCTCCAACGGCTCCGGCAAGTCCACCCTGCTGCGGGCCATCGCCGGACTGCTGCCCGCCGAGAAGGGCCACGTCTACACCGACGGCCAGCCCTCCCTCCTCGGCGTCAACGCGGCCCTGATGAACGACCTCACGGGCGAGCGGAACGTCATTCTCGGCGGCCTGGCCATGGGCATGACCCGGGAGCAGATCAGGGAGCGCTACCAGGACATCGTCGAGTTCTCGGGCATCAACGAGAAGGGCGACTTCATCACCCTGCCCATGCGCACCTACTCCTCCGGCATGGCCGCCCGGCTGCGCTTCTCCATCGCGGCCGCCAAGGACCACGACGTCCTCATGATCGACGAGGCCCTCGCCACCGGCGACCGCAGTTTCCAGAAGCGCTCCGAGGCCCGGATCCGGGAGCTGCGCAAATCGGCCGGCACGGTGTTCCTCGTCAGCCACAACAACAAGTCGATCCGTGACACCTGCGACCGCGTCCTGTGGCTGGAGCGCGGCGAGCTGCGCCTGGACGGCCCGACCGGCGAGGTTCTGAAGGAGTACGAGAAGTTCACGGGCAAGTAGCCCGCATCGCGTGACAGCACTCGGGGCCCCGTCGGAACGGTTCGACGGGGCCCTGCGTCTGCAAAGGAAGAGCCAACTCTCGGCGTCCTTAGGAATCTTGACGCCAATCGGTGTGTTCTTGTGATGTGCGGGACACCCCGACGAGGCGTGCCGGGTTGTACAACGTAAGCTGTACCGGTGCTGATTCGCGGCAAGTGGGGCGATAATGCGCGACGCCCGGAGAGGGGTCTGCTGCGCGGACAACCGGGCGGCGTGTCCGAAATGGGCAGTATTGGGTCGGCAGTGTAGAACGGGAGATGTGACGGCAATGGCTACGGAAACTCTCCAGCGCCGCTGTGCGTGTGCCGTCTGCGGGTCCACCGCTCCCGGCCCGGGCAGCGAGCGATGACGCCAGCCGGCACGGCGCGCGCCGGTGACCCGGAGCGCAGCACCCTCGACAAGGCCGCGGACGAGAACTTTCCCGTGGCGCCGTTCTTTCTGCCCAGGGCCTGGCGCGCCGACCTCATGGCCGTCTACGGCTTCGCCCGGCTCGTCGACGACATCGGCGACGGAGACCTGGCCCCCGGCGGCCAGGACGCCCGCCTCCTGGGCGTCCCGCCCGACGAGGCCGAGGACCGGCTCCTCCTGCTCGACGCCTTCGAGGCGGATCTGCACCGGGTCTTCGACTCGACTCCCGGCCACCCGCTCCTGCGCCGGCTCCAGCCGACGGTCCGCCGCACCGGCCTGACCCCCGAGCCCTTCCTCGGCCTGATCGCGGCAAACCGCCAGGACCAGATCGTCAAGCGGTACGAGACCTACGACGACCTCCTCGCCTACTGCGAGCTGTCCGCCAACCCGGTCGGCCGTCTGGTCCTCTCCGTCACCGGTACCTCGACCCCCGAGCGGGTCCGCCGCTCCGACGCCGTCTGCACGGCCCTGCAGATCGTCGAGCACCTCCAGGACGTCGCCGAGGACCTCGGCCGCGACCGCATCTACCTTCCCGCCCAGGACATGAAGCGCTTTCACGTCCAGGAGGCGGATCTCGCCACGGCCACAGCAGGCGCATCGGCGCGCGCACTGGTTGCATACGAAACAGAACGCGCCGGGAACCTCCTGAATGAAGGCACCCCCCTTGTGGGTAGCGTCCACGGCAGGCTGAAGCTGCTGCTCGCGGGGTTCGTGGCAGGAGGGAGGGCGGCGATCCGGGCGATCGCCGCCGCCCAATACGACGTACTTCCCGGCCCGCCGAAGCCCGGCAAGATCCAGTTGCTGCGCGAGGTGGGAGTGACTCTGCGAGGAAAGGGGTGATCCGGACCGTGGAGTCGGAACCACACATGTCCGCACCGGTACTCGCCGCATACGGTTACTGCGAGGCCATCACCGGGCAGCAGGCCCGCAATTTCGCGTACGGCATCAGGCTGCTGCCGACGCCGAAGCGGCGTGCCATGTCGGCGCTGTACGCGTTCTCACGGCGCGTCGACGACATCGGTGACGGCGCGCTCGCCCCCGAGGTCAAGGCGGCGCGGCTTGAGGAGACCCGGGTGCTGCTCGCCCGGATCCGTGACCGCGCGGTGGACGAGGACGACACCGATCCGGTCGCCGTCGCCCTGCGGCACACGGCGGACCACTTCCCGGTCCCGCTCGACGGCCTCGACGAACTCATCGACGGCGTCCTCATGGACGTCCGCGGCGAGACGTACGAGACCTGGGACGACCTGAAGGTCTACTGCCGCTGCGTCGCCGGCGCCATCGGCCGGCTCTCGCTCGGCGTCTTCGGTACGGAATCGGGGGCGCGCGGAGCCGAGCGGGCGCCGGAGTACGCGGACACGCTCGGGCTCGCGCTCCAACTCACCAACATCCTCAGGGACGTTCGGGAGGACGCCGAGGGCGGCCGTACCTATCTGCCCGCGGACGACCTCGCGAAGTTCGGCTGCTCGGCCGGGTTCGACGGGCCGCGGCCACCGGAGGGCTCGGACTTCGCGGGCCTCGTGCACTTCGAAGTGCGCCGGGCCCGCGCGCTGTTCGCGGAGGGCTACCGCCTGCTGCCGATGCTGGACCGCCGCAGCGGCGCCTGCGTCGCCGCGATGGCCGGCATCTACCGCCGCCTCCTCGACCGCATCGAGCGCGACCCGGAGGCCGTCCTGCGCGGCCGGGTCTCACTGCCCGGACGCGAGAAGGCGTACGTCGCCGTGCGGGGCCTGTCCGGACTCGACGCCCGGCACGTCTCCCGCCGCACCATCAGGAGGCGCGCTTGATGGACACTCCGGTCCAGGACGAACAAGACGGACGAGACAGACAAGCCGGACGGGGTGAACCGAGCGCCTGGAAGCGGTGCGCAACCCTCCGCCCCCACGCCGCGTCCCTGACTTCGACGGCCGCCCGTGCCCCGTTCCACCGGCACGGCGAGGCCGCGGGGGAAGGTGCACGATGAACGACGCCACACAGGACGAGGGCCTCGACGCCGACTCGGCGAGCCGCCCCGCGACGGCCGTGGTGGTCGGCGGGGGGCTCGCCGGGATCACCGCGGCGCTCGCGCTGGCCGACGCGGGAGTGCGGGTGACGCTGCTCGAAGGGCGGCCCCGCCTCGGCGGGCTCGCCTTCTCCTTCCAGCGTGACGCACTCACCGTGGACAACGGCCAGCATGTGTACCTGCGCTGCTGCACGGCCTACCGCTGGTTCCTCGGCCGCGTCGACGGAGCGGACCTCGCGCCGCTGCAGGCCCGGCTCGACGTGCCGGTCCTGGACGCCGGGGCGAAACCCGGACGACGGCTCGGCAGAATCGGCCGGACGGCGCTGCCCGTCCCCCTGCATCTGGCGCGCAGCCTCGCGACCTACCCGCATCTGTCGCTCGCCGAGCGCGCCAAGGTCGGCCGTGCCGCACTGGCGCTCAAGAGACTCGACCTCGCCGATCCGGCGCTCGACACGCAGAGCTTCGGCGGCTGGCTGGCCGCGCACGGTCAGTCCGAGCGGGCCATCGAGGCACTGTGGGACCTGGTGGGGGTCGCCACCCTCAACGCGGTGGCCGGCGACGCGTCGCTCGGCCTCGCCGCGATGGTGTTCAAGACCGGTCTGCTCTCCGCCCCGGGCGCGGCCGACATCGGCTGGGCGCGCGTCCCTCTGGGCGAACTGCACGACCGGCTGGCCCGCAAGGCGCTCGACTCCGCGGGAGTCCGTACCGAAGTCCGTACACGCGTCACCTCCATCTCCCGACCCGGACCCATCCACCAAGACGGATCCATCTCCCCACACGAGAACGGGCGTTGGCGCGTTCAGGTTCCCGGCGAAACGCTCGACGCCGACGCGGTCGTCCTCGCCGTACCGCAGCGCGAGGCCCACGATCTGCTGCCCGAGGGCGCACTCGACGCCCCCGAGCGGCTGCTCGACATCGGTACGGTGCCGATCCTCAACATCCACGTCGTGTACGACCGGAAGGTGCTCAGCCGGCCGTTCTTCGCCGCCCTCGGCTCCCCGGTGCAGTGGGTCTTCGACCGGACCGAGGCGTCCGGGCTCAAGGAGGGCCAGTACCTCGCGCTGTCCCAGTCGGTCGCGCAGGACGAGATCGACGAACCCGTCTCGGCGCTGCGCGAGCGGTATCTGCCGGAGCTGGAGCGACTGCTGCCCCGTGCCCGGGACGCGGCGGTCCAGGACTTCTTCGTGACCAGGGAGCGAACCGCGACGTTCGCTCCGGCCCCCGGCGTCGGCCGGCTGCGGCCCGGCGCCCGCACCGAGGCACCCGGCCTGTACCTGGCCGGCGCGTGGACCGCCACCGGGTGGCCCGCGACCATGGAGAGTGCGGTCCGCAGCGGCGTGAGCGCGGCCGACGCGGCGCTCGACGCCCTGGGCCGGCCTCGCGACCACCTCGTCGAGCTCTTCGAGGAGGCGGCGTGACGCTCGATCAGAGCGCGGGGACCGGTGCCCGCACCCCCCGTATCGCAAATAGAGGAGAGACTGTGCCCACTGTGCCCCCGGCATCGAAGGCTGCCGACGCGGTGGACGTGACCGCGCTCCTGGAGCGTGGCCGGACCCTGGCCTCACCGGTACTGCGGGCGGCCATCGACCGCCTCGCACCTCCCATGGACACGGTCGCCGCCTACCACTTCGGCTGGATCGACGCCGAGGGCAACCCCGCCGACGGCGACGGCGGCAAGGCCGTACGGCCCGCCCTCGCCGTGCTGTCCGCCCAGGCCGCCGGCGCCGCCCCCGAGGTGGGCGTGCCGGGCGCGGTCGCCGTCGAACTGGTGCACAACTTCTCGCTCCTGCACGACGACCTGATGGACGGCGACGAGCAGCGCCGGCACCGCGACACCGTCTGGAAGGTGCACGGCCCCGCCCAGGCGATCCTCGTCGGCGACGCCCTGTTCGCGCTGGCCAACGAACTGCTCCTGGAGATCGGCACGGTCGAGGCGGGCCGTGCCACCCGCCGCCTCACCACCGCCACGCGCGCGCTGATCGACGGCCAGGCCCAGGACATCTCCTACGAGCACCGCGACCGCGTCAGCGTCGAGGAGTGCCTGGAGATGGAGGGCAACAAGACCGGCGCCCTGCTCGCCTGCGCCTCCTCCATCGGCGCGGTCCTCGGCGGCGCCGACGACCGCACGGCCGACACGCTGGAGAAGTACGGCTACCACCTCGGCCTCGCCTTCCAGGCCGTCGACGACCTGCTCGGCATCTGGGGCGACCCGGTGGCCACCGGCAAGCAGACCTGGAGCGACCTGCGCCAGCGCAAGAAGTCCCTGCCCGTCGTGGCCGCGCTCGCGGCGGGCGGCCCGGCCTCCGAGCGGCTCGGCGAACTGCTCGCGGCGGACGCCAAGAGGAGCGACTTCGAGAACTTCTCCGAGGAGGAGTTCGCCGCACGCGCCGCGCTCATCGAGGAGGCCGGCGGCCGCGAGTGGACCGCCCAGGAGGCGCGCCGGCAGCACACCGTCGCCGTCGAGGCGCTCGACACCATCCATATGCCCGAACAGGTACGAGCCCAGTTCGTGGAGCTCGCCGACTTCGTCGTCGTACGAAAGAGATGATCACTATCGGTCGAATACACCTCGCGTAGTCGCCGGCCGGTGCTGCGCAGTCACGCGCACCGGCCGACGGCGGACCCACAGCAGAGACACACCACTGCACGAAGGGGAAGCCATGACAGCGACGACCGACGGAAGCACCGGAGCACTGCCGCCCCGCGCTGCCTCGGCCAGCGACATCCGTACAGAATCGACTCCCGCGGCAGCCGGGACAGCCGATGTCCGAGACGCCGCCGCGCGCGCGATACAGCGCGCCACCGGCTTCCTGCTGAGCACGCAGGACGCCGAGGGATGGTGGAAGGGCGACCTGGAGACCAACGTCACCATGGACGCCGAAGACCTGCTGCTCCGTCAGTTCCTGGGCATCGACGACGAGAAGACCACCCACGCCGCGGCCCTGTTCATCCGCGGCGAGCAGCGCGAGGACGGCACCTGGGCCTCCTTCTACGGCGGACCGGGGGAACTCTCCACCACCGTCGAGGCGTACGTCGCCCTGCGCCTTGCCGGTGACGCGCCGGACGATCCGCACATGGCGCGGGCCGCCGCGTGGATCCGGGAGCGGGGCGGCATCGCCGCGGCCCGTGTCTTCACCCGGATCTGGCTCGCCCTGTTCGGCTGGTGGAAGTGGGACGACCTCCCCGAACTCCCCCCGGAGCTCATCTACTTCCCGAAGTGGGCGCCGCTCAACATCTACGACTTCGGCTGCTGGGCCCGGCAGACCATCGTGCCGCTCACCGTCGTTTCGGCGAAGCGCCCGGTGCGCCCCGCGCCCTTCGCGCTGGACGAGCTGCACACCGACCCCCGCGACCCCAACCCGGTCAAGCCCTTCGCCCCGGTGGCGAGTTGGGACGGGGTGTTCCAGCGCCTCGACCGGGCCCTGCACGCCTACCGCAAGGTCGCGCCGCGCAGGCTCCGCAGGGCCGCGATGAACACCGCGGGCCGCTGGATCATCGAGCGCCAGGAGAACGACGGCTGCTGGGGCGGCATCCAGCCGCCCGCCGTCTACTCGGTCATCGCCCTGTACCTGCTCGGCTACGACCTCGAACACCCGGTGATGCGCGAGGGTCTGGCCTCCCTGGACCGCTTCGCCGTGTGGCGCGAGGACGGGGCCCGGATGATCGAGGCCTGTCAGTCACCGGTCTGGGACACCTGTCTCGCGACCATCGCGCTCGCCGACGCGGGCGTGCCCGCCGATCATCCGCAGCTGGTGAGGGCCGCGGACTGGATGCTCGGAGAGGAGATCGTCCGCCCCGGCGACTGGGCGGTCAAAAGGCCTCAACTCTCGCCCGGCGGCTGGGCGTTCGAGTTCCACAACGACAACTATCCCGACATCGACGACACCGCCGAGGTGGTCCTCGCGCTGCGCCGCGTCAAGCACCACGACCCGGAGCGGGTGGAGAAGGCCATCGGACGCGGGGTGCGCTGGAACCTCGGCATGCAGTCGAAGAACGGCGCGTGGGGCGCCTTCGACGTCGACAACACCAGCCCCTTCCCCAACCGGCTGCCGTTCTGCGACTTCGGCGAGGTCATCGACCCGCCGTCCGCCGACGTCACCGCGCACGTCGTGGAGATGCTCGCGGTCGAGGGGCTCGCCCACGACCCGCGCACCCGCCGGGGCATCGAGTGGCTGCTCGCGGAACAGGAGGAGAACGGTTCCTGGTTCGGCCGCTGGGGCGTCAACTACGTGTACGGGACGGGGTCGGTGGTGCCCGCGCTGGTCGCCGCCGGACTGCCCGGCTCGCACCCCGCGATCCGCCGGGCCGTGTCCTGGCTGGAGACCGTACAGAACGAGGACGGCGGCTGGGGCGAGGACCTGCGCTCCTACCACGACGTCGCCGAGTGGAGCGGGCGGGGCGAGTCGACCGCCTCCCAGACCGCGTGGGCGCTGCTGGCGCTGCTCGCGGCCGGGGAGCACGACTCCAAGGCCGTCGAGCGCGGCGTCGCCTGGCTCGCCCGGACCCAGCTGGCGGACGGCTCCTGGGACGAGCCATACTTCACCGGCACCGGGTTCCCGTGGGACTTCTCGATCAACTACCACCTCTACCGGCAGGTGTTCCCGCTCACCGCGCTCGGCCGGTACGTCAACGGCGAACCGTTCGCCGGCCTGCAGAGCTCCCAGAGTTCCTTCGGCAGGGCGAGCTGATGAGCGCGACACCGGGCGCCGCCCCGCTGCTGATCGCCTGCGCGCTCGGCATCGAGCGACTGGCCCTGCGCACCGGCGGCGACCGGGGCGGCGCCGAAGGACCGGTCACCGTGCTGCGTACGGGCATGGGACCGCTGGCCGCCGAACGGGCGGTCGGCAGGGCACTGGCCGGACCGGCACTCAGCCGGGCGGCCGTCCTGGCCACGGGCTTCTGTGCCGGGCTCGCCCCCGGTATGCACCCGGGAGACCTGGTCGTCGCCGAGGAGACCCGGGGCCCGCACGGCACCACGCCGTGCGTCGGCACCGACCTGCTCGTCAAGGAGCTGACGCGCGCCCTGCCAGGGCGCACCGTCCACACGGGACCGCTCACCGGTTCCGATCACGTCGTCCGCGGTCCCGAACGGCCGGCTCTGCTCGCGACCGGCGCGATCGCGGTCGACATGGAGTCGGCGGCCACGCTCCACAGCGCCGTCCGCGCCGGCGAACGTCCGGTTGCGGCCGTACGGGTGGTCGTGGACGCTCCAGAACATGAACTCGTCCGGATCGGCACGGTGCGCGGTGGAATATCGGCTTTCCGCGTTCTTCGTGCCGTCCTTCCTGTTTTTTTCGAATGGCACCGTTCCCTGCTGCTCCCCCGGAGGTGAGCCAGATGGCCATGCCGCTGCGCCAGACCATCAAGGTCGCGACGTATCTCGCTGAACAGAAACTCCGCAAGCGGGAGAAGTTTCCGCTGATCGTCGAGCTCGAACCGCTCTACGCCTGCAACCTTGCGTGCGAGGGCTGCGGCAAGATCCAGCACCCGGCCGGGGTGCTCAAGCAGCGCATGCCGGTGGCGCAGGCCGTCGGGGCGGTGCTGGAGTCCGGGGCGCCGATGGTGTCCATCGCCGGCGGCGAGCCCCTGATGCACCCGAAGATCGACGAGATCGTACGGCAGCTGGTGGCCCGTAAGAAGTACGTCTTCCTCTGCACCAACGCCATGCTGATGCGCAAGAAGATGGACAAGTTCAAGCCCTCCCCCTACTTCGCGTTCGCCGTGCACATCGACGGACTGCGGGAGCGGCACGACGAGTCCGTGGCCAAGGAGGGTGTGTTCGACGAGGCCGTGGCCGCCATCAAGGAAGCCAAGAAGCGCGGTTTCCGGGTCACCACCAACTCGACCTTCTTCAACACCGACACCCCGCAGACGATCATCGAGGTGCTCAACTTCCTCAATGACGACCTGAAGGTGGACGAGATGATGATCTCGCCCGCCTACGCCTACGAGAAGGCGCCCGACCAGGAGCACTTCCTGGGTGTCGAGCAGACCCGCGAACTGTTCAAGAAGGCGTTCTCGGGCGGCAACCGGCGCCGCTGGCGCCTCAACCACTCCCCGCTCTTCCTGGACTTCCTGGAGGGCAAGGTCGACTTCCCCTGCACGGCGTGGGCGATCCCCAACTACTCGCTCTTCGGCTGGCAGAAGCCCTGCTACCTGATGAGCGACGGGTACGTCACGACGTACCGGGAACTCATCGAGGACACCGACTGGGACTCGTACGGCCGCGGCAAGGACCCGCGCTGCGCCAACTGCATGGCGCACTGCGGCTACGAGCCGACCGCGGTCCTGGCCACCATGGGCTCCCTCAAGGAGTCCCTGCGGGCCGCCCGTGAGACCGTCTCGGGAAACCGCGGGTGACGTCGTGACCGCCATCTCCTTGGGCCTCCCCGAGGTACCGGTCCGGCCGATCGCGGAGCGTCGCGTCTCGCGGCAGATCCAGGTCGGACCGGTGGCGGTCGGGGGCGGGGCACCCGTGTCGGTGCAGTCGATGACGACGACGCGTACGTCCGACATCGGCGCCACGCTTCAGCAGATCGCCGAACTCACCGCGTCCGGCTGCCAGATCGTCCGCGTCGCCTGCCCCACGCAGGACGACGCGGACGCGCTGGCCACCATCGCCCGCAAGTCACAGATCCCGGTGATCGCGGACATCCACTTCCAGCCGAAGTACGTGTTCGCCGCGATCGAGGCGGGCTGCGCCGCGGTGCGCGTGAACCCCGGCAACATCAAGCAGTTCGACGACAAGGTGAAGGAGATCGCGCGGGCCGCGAAGGACCACGGCACGCCGATCCGGATCGGGGTCAACGCCGGCTCGCTGGACCGGCGGCTGCTCCAGAAGTACGGCAAGGCCACGCCCGAGGCGCTGGTCGAGTCCGCGCTGTGGGAGGCCTCGCTCTTCGAGGAGCACGGTTTCAGGGACATCAAGATCTCGGTCAAGCACAACGACCCGGTCGTGATGGTCAACGCCTACCGGCAGTTGGCCGCCCAGAGCGACTACCCGCTGCACCTCGGCGTGACCGAGGCGGGTCCCGCCTTCCAGGGGACCATCAAGTCGGCGGTGGCCTTCGGCGCGCTGCTCAGCGCGGGCATCGGCGACACCATCCGGGTGTCCCTGAGCGCGCCGCCCGCCGAGGAGTGCAAGGTCGGCATCCAGATCCTGGAGTCGCTCGGGCTGCGGCAGCGCCGGCTGGAGATCGTGTCGTGCCCCTCCTGCGGGCGGGCCCAGGTCGACGTGTACAAGCTCGCCGACGAGGTCGCGGCCGGTCTGGAGGGCATGGAGGTGCCCCTGCGCGTCGCGGTCATGGGCTGCGTCGTCAACGGGCCGGGAGAAGCCCGGGAGGCGGACCTGGGAGTCGCCTCCGGCAACGGCAAGGGCCAGATCTTCGTCAGGGGAGAGGTCATCAGGACGGTGCCCGAGTCGAAGATCGTGGAGACGCTCATCGACGAGGCGATGAAGATCGCCGAGCAGATGGAGGCGGACGGCGTCGCGTCAGGCGAGCCGCAGGTCACGGTGCCGGGGCAAGCAGCCGCCGCCACCGTGAGTTAGCTACAGCACGGACCGAGAGGGGGCCCGAGCGTGACGATTCTGGAGAGCATCCGGGGACCACGCGACCTGAAGGCGCTGTCCGAGGCGGAGATAGGCCGGCTGGCCGACGAGATCCGGGAGTTCCTGGTGCAGGCGGTGGCCAGGACCGGCGGACATCTGGGACCCAACCTGGGGGTGGTGGAACTGTCCATCGCGCTCCACCGGGTCTTCGAGTCGCCCGTCGACCGCATCCTGTGGGACACCGGCCACCAGAGCTACGTACACAAGATGTTGACGGGACGTCAGGACTTCTCCAAGCTGCGCGGCAAGGGCGGCCTCTCCGGCTACCCGTCGCGCGAGGAGTCCGAGCACGACGTCATCGAGAACAGCCACGCCTCGACCGCGCTCGGCTGGGCCGACGGGCTCGCCAAGGCCCGGCAGGTACAGGGGGAGAAGGGGCACGTCGTCGCGGTCATCGGCGACGGCGCGCTCACCGGCGGCATGGCGTGGGAGGCGCTGAACAACATCGCCGCCGCCAAGGACCGGCCACTGATCATCGTCGTCAACGACAACGAACGCTCGTACTCGCCGACGATCGGCGGTCTGGCGAACCACCTGGCGACCCTGCGCACGACCGACAGCTACGAGAAGGTCCTGGCCTGGGGCAAGGACGTCCTGCTGCGCACACCCGTCGTCGGCGGCACGCTCTACGAGTCGCTGCACGGCGCCAAGAAGGGATTCAAGGACGCCTTCGCCCCGCAGGGCATGTTCGAGGACCTCGGGCTGAAGTACGTCGGGCCGATCGACGGGCACGACGTGGGCGCGGTCGAGTCGGCCCTGCGGCGCGCGAAACGCTTCCACGGGCCCGTACTCATCCACTGTCTGACGGAGAAGGGACGCGGTTACGAGCCCGCGCTCGCGCACGAGGAGGACCACTTCCACACGGTCGGTGTGATGGACCCGCTCACCTGCGAGCCGCTCGCGCCCTCGGGCGGCCCTTCCTGGACCTCTGTGTTCGGCGACGAGATCGTGCGCATCGGCGAGGAACGCGCGGACGTCGTGGCGATCACGGCGGCCATGCTGCACCCGGTGGGGCTCGCGAAATTCGCCGAGCGGTTCCCCGACCGGGTGTGGGACGTCGGCATCGCCGAGCAGCACGCCACGGTGTCCGCGGCCGGGCTCGCGACCGGCGGACTGCATCCGGTCGTCGCCGTGTACGCGACCTTCCTCAACCGCGCCTTCGATCAGCTCCTCATGGATGTCGCGCTGCACCGCTGCGGAGTGACCTTCGTGCTGGACCGCGCCGGGGTCACCGGAGCTGACGGAGCGTCACACAACGGCATGTGGGACATGTCGATCCTCCAGGTCGTGCCGGGCCTCAGGATCGCCGCGCCGCGCGACGTCGACCAGCTCCGTGCCCAGCTGCGCGAGGCGGTCGCCGTGGACGACGCCCCCACGCTGATCCGCTTCCCCAAGGAGTCGGTGGGACCCGGGATTCCCGCGGTCGACCGGGTGGGCGGGGTGGACGTGCTGCACCGCGGTGAGCGGCCCGACGTGCTGCTCGTCGCCGTCGGCGTGATGGCGCCGGTGTGCCTGGGCGCGGCCGAGCTGCTGGCGGCCAGGGGCATCGGCTGCACGGTGGTGGACCCGCGCTGGGTCAAGCCCGTCGACCCCGCGCTGCCCGGCCTCGCCGCCGGACACCGCATGGTCGCGGTCGTCGAGGACAACAGCCGGGCCGCCGGCGTGGGCGCGGCGGTCGCGCTCGCCCTGTCGGACGCCGAAGTCGACGTTCCCGTACGGCGGTTCGGCATACCCGAGCAGTTCCTCGCGCACGCCAAGCGGGGCGAGGTGCTCGCCGACATCGGTTTGACTCCCGTCGAGATCGCGGGCCGGATCAGCGCGAGCCTGACGGTGGGGGAGGCCACCGGCCGGGCCGTCACCCCGGACGCCCACCCGGACGCCCGCCGGAACGCCTCTTCGAGCGCCGGTCCCGCTGCCGGCCGTGCCGACGGGCGGGCCGCGGCGAAGCGCGTGCGGAAGGCGCCGACCGGCGGGCGGCGTGCCGCCGGGTCGCGGAAGGCCGATCCCGGCGGGGAGACCCGCGGGGCCGTCGCGGGGGCCGGACCCGCGGACACGGCCGAGGCTCCCGAGCGGCGGGGAGCCGCGGCGCGTGCCCGGAAGACGCCGGCCCGTCGGCGGGGCGCCGCCGGGCCGCAGGCCGGCGGGGAGGGCGAGGCCGCCGGGAAACAGGGTGCCACGGGGAAGCAGAGTGCCGCCGGTGAGCCGGCCGCCAAGGCGCACGCGTCCGAGGAGAAACCGGAATGACGACCAGCAAGTCCCAGGAGTTCGACCTCGGCGCTCTCCTCGACGCGCGCGGAGCCGAGCGCTACGAGCTGCACGCGAAGTACCTGAACCACCAACTGCCGCGCATGCTGCACACCATCGGCTTCGACAAGGTCTACGAGCGGGCCGAGGGCGCGTACTTCTGGGACGCGGACGGCAACGACTACCTGGACATGCTCGCCGGGTTCGGGGTGATGGGCCTCGGCCGCCACCACCCCGTCGTCCGCAAGGCACTGCACGACGTCCTCGACGCCGGGCTCGCCGACCTCACCCGCTTCGACTGCCAGCCGCTGCCCGGACTCCTCGCGGAGAGACTGCTCGCCCACAGCCCGCACCTGGACCGGGTGTTCTTCGGCAACAGCGGTACGGAGGCCGTCGAGACCGCGCTGAAGTTCGCCCGGTACGCCACCGGGAAACCGCGCGTGCTGTACTGCGCGCACGCCTTCCACGGCCTGACCACCGGGTCCCTGTCCGTCAACGGCGAGGACGGCTTCCGGGACGGCTTCGCCCCGCTGCTGCCCGACACGGCGGTCCCGCTCGGCGACCTCGACGCCCTGGCGGCGGAGCTGAAGAAGGGCGACGTCGCCGCGTTGATCGTCGAACCGATCCAGGGCAAGGGCGTGCACGAGTCGCCGCCCGGCTATCTGCGCGCCGCCCAGGAGCTGCTGCACCGGCACAAGGCGCTGCTCATCGCGGACGAGGTGCAGACCGGGCTGGGCAGGACCGGGGACTTCTACGCCTACCAGCACGAGGACGGTGTGGAGCCGGACCTGGTCTGCGTCGCGAAGGCCTTGTCCGGCGGCTATGTGCCCGTGGGCGCGACCCTCGGCAAGGACTGGATCTTCAAGAAGGTCTACTCGTCCATGGACCGGGTCCTCGTGCACTCCGCGAGTTTCGGGGCCAACGCGCAGGCCATGGCGGCCGGGCTCGCCGTCCTCTCGGTCATGGAGAACGAGCAGATCGTGGCGAACGCCCGCGCCACGGGAGAGCAGCTCAAGACTCGGCTGGCGGCGCTCGTCGACACGTACGAACTGCTCAGCGACGTGCGCGGGCGCGGCCTGATGATCGGCATCGAGTTCGGGCGGCCCAGATCGCTGAAGCTGCGCAGCCGCTGGACGATGCTGCAGGCCGCGCGCAAGGGACTGTTCGCGCAGATGGTGGTCGTGCCGCTGCTGCAGCGGCACCGGATTCTCACCCAGGTCTCCGGCGACCATCTGGAGGTGATCAAGCTGATTCCGCCGCTGGTGATCGGCGAGCGGGACGTGGACCGGTTCGTCGACGCGTTCACCGCCGTGATGGACGACGCGCACAGCGGGGGCGGGCTGATGTGGGACTTCGGGAAGACACTGGTCAAACAGGCGGTCGCCAACCGGTAGGGGCCGGTAGAGGGCCGATGGGAGTCGGCAGGGCCCGGTAGGGGGTTCGCGGGCGCCGGCCGCGGCTTTTTGCCTCTGAGGCAAGGAATTTGTCCCAGAGGCAAGCCTGCGGCTCAATGGAGCACATGAACCCTGCCAAGGGCATGAACTCTGCCAAGGGTACGAGCCCGTCCGAGCCGGCGGCAGCCGAGGAACAGCTGCCCGCCGTCGCCCCCCAGCTGCGGGCGCTGCGGCGCCGCGCCGCGCTCACCCTGGAGTCCGCGGCCCGCGCCGCCGGGCTCTCGCCCGCCCACCTCTCCCGGCTGGAGACCGGACAGCGCCAGCCCTCGCTGCCGATGCTGCTCGCGCTGGCCCGCATCTACGCCACGACCGTCTCCGAGCTGCTCGGTGAGACGGTCGCCGAGCGGGACGCCGTCGTGCGCTCCGCCGACATGGAGCCCACCCGGGCCGGTGGCTGGACGTACTGGCAGGCCGGCGCCGCCGGACGCGGTATGCAGTCCCTGCGCGTGCACGTCCCGTACGGGGCGCAGGGCGACATCGTGCGGGTCCATCCCGGTGAGGAGTGGCTGTACGTCCTCCAGGGGCAGCTGCGGCTGCGCCTCGGGGACACCGCGCACGTCCTCGCGCCCGGCGACAGCGCCCACTTCGACTCGCTGACACCGCACCGGATCGCCGCCGCCGACCGGGACGGGGCCGAGCTCCTCTTCGTACACACCCTGCTGCAGAGTCCGACGGCCGCTCTGTGCCTCGGACCGGCGACGGCTTCGGCGCCCCCGATGACCTCGACGCCCTCAACGCCGTCGACGACGACCCCGGGAGAAGGCTCATGAAGGACATGGAGGAGAAGATTCCGCGCGGGCTGTGGGTGCGGCTCATCATCTACGTGGCGGTCGGGCATGTCTTCGCCGCCTTCATCTACCTGCTGTTCACGCTCGGGGCCAAGGGGCAGTAGAGGCGCCGGGCCGGGTCAGTCGAGGAACCGCTCCCGCAGCCGCTCCCGTATCTCGGGGGTCACGCCGAGCGCCTGTTCCAGATATGCGTCGACGCCGCCCCATGTCTCCTCGATCGTCTCGAACGCCGCCGCCAGGTACTCGGCGCGTGCGTCGAAGAGCGGGCTGAGCAGCTCCATCACCTCGGGCGTGTAGGCCGAGGCGGCGGAGCTGCTGCGGTTGACCTTGTAGCGGCGGTGCGCCGCGTTCGACTCCAGGTAGTCCGCCACGATGGCCTCGCGCTCCACACCGAGGGCGAGGAGCGTCACGGCGACGGAGAGACCGGCCCGGTCCTTGCCTGCCGCGCAGTGCATCAGGGCCGGGACGCTGTCCTCGGCCAGCGCGTGCAGCACCTGACGGTGCTCGGCCGTGCGCTGCTTGATGATCGTGCGGTAGGACACGATCATGCGGTTCGCCGCCCGGCCGTCCGAGAGCAGCGCACGCAGCTCGTCCAGATCCCCGTCGCGGACCATCTTCCAGAACTCGGCGCCGTCGGCGGGGTCCGTCAGCGGCAGGTTCACATTCCGCACCCCGGGCAGCTCGACGTCGGGGCCCTCCAGCCGCTGGTCCGCCGCGTTGCGGAAGTCGAAGACCGTGTGCAGCCCCAGTGAGGCGAGGAACGCGGCGTCCGACGCCGTCGCGTGCGCGAGGTGGCCGCTGCGGAACAGCCTTCCGTACGCCACCCGCCGGCCGTCCGTCGTCGGCAGGCCGCCGACATCGCGGAAGTTGCGCACGCCGGCCAGCTCGGGCTCGGTCGACGGGACCTGCTGCGTCACGGGGGCTCCTCCCATCCACCGCCGACGCGACTCGTCGGCGAGGTGCCTTCCCGACGATACGACATCGGTTCGTGGGCCAATGAGTTGTCCACAGGCGTTGCCCGGACGGCACGTGGGCCCTGATGATGTTGGGACTTGGTTGTGCCTGTTCGAATATGTGAGGGCTTGATGGTAGAGATCGGCGCAGACGGCCGTACGTGGCTCCTTTCGGGGCCCACGAGCAGTTACGGCCTGCGGCTCGGTGACGAGGACGAGCTGGTTCATCTGCACTGGGGTCCGAGGATCGAGCTCGCCGACGCCGAGGCGCTCGCCGCGGGCCCCGGGCCGGAGTACTGGGCGTTCGAGGCCACCCTCGACGGCCACGAGGAATACCCGGTCGAGGGCGGCCCCCGCTTCGTACGGCCCGCACTGTCGGTGCGTACCCCGGAGCGGCGCGGCACCGAATGGCGCTTCGAGGGGTACGAGACCGACGGAGCCGACCCAGAAGGTGGGGCCGGGGGCGGCGAGCTGCGGCTGCGGTTCTCCGACTCCGGGCTCGGCATCACGCTGCACTACCGGATGCGGGCCGGCGCCGACGTCGTCGAGCGATGGGTGACCCTCGCCAACGAAGGGCCCGTCCTGGAGGTGCTGCGCGCCGACTCCGCGACCTGGACGCTGCCGCGGCGCGACGGATGGCGGCTGTCCCAGCTGCACGGACGGTGGGCGGCCGAGTCCCGTCTGGTGCGCTCCGAGCTCACCTACGGCGAGAAGATCATCGGCAGCCGGCGCGGGCACACCGGGCACCAGCACCTGCCGTGGGTCGCCCTGGACGCCGACGGCACGGCGACCGAGGAGCTGGGCGAGGTCTACGGGTGCGCCCTCGCCTGGTCGGGCACCTGGCGGATCGCGGTGGCCCAACTGCCCGACGCGCGCGTGCAGATCACCGGCGGGGCCGGGTACGACGACTCGGGTCTGCTGCGGCTGGAGCCGGGGGAGAGCTTCGTCACTCCCGTCTTCGCGGGGCTGTGGAGCGACGGCGGCTTCGGCGGGGCGAGCCGCGCCTGGCATGCCTACCAGCGCGCGTATGTCATCCCGGACGCGGACCAGGACCGGCCCGTGCTCTACAACTCCTGGGAGGCCACCGAGTTCGACATCTCGGAGGAGCAGCAGCGGGCGCTCGCGCGCCGGGCCGCCGAGACGGGGGTCGAGCTGTTCGTGGTCGACGACGGCTGGTTCGGGGCGCGCACCAGCGACCGGGCCGGGCTCGGCGACTGGACGCCCAACCCGGACCGCTTCCCGGGCGGTCTCGAACCGCTGGGCGACTACGTGCACGGGCTCGGCATGCGGTTCGGGATCTGGGTCGAGCCCGAGATGGTCAACCCGGACAGCGAGCTGTACCGCGCCCACCCGGACTGGGTGCAGTTCCAGCCGGGACGAAAGAGGACGGAGCTACGCAATCAGCTCGTACTGAACCTCGCCCGCGAGGAGGTCCAGGAGTACCTGTGGGAACAGCTCGACGCGCTGCTCTCCAGTGCGCCGATCGACTACGTGAAGTGGGACTTCAACCGCAGCTTCACCGACGCGGGATGGCCCGGCGAGGCCTACCCGCAACGGCTGTGGGTGGACCATGTGCACGCTTTGTACGGCCTGTTGGACCGGTTGCGGGCCGCGCACCCGACCGTCGCCTTCGAGTCCTGCTCGGGCGGCGGCGGCCGGATCGACCTCGGGATCATGGCCCGTACGGACCAGGTGTGGACCTCGGACAACACGGACCCGCTCGACCGGCTCGCCATCCAGCACGGATTCAGCCAGGTGCATCCCGCGCGGGCCATGGCCGCCTGGGTCACCGACAGCCCGAACACGCAGCTCAACGGACGTGTCAGCTCGCTGCGGTTCCGTTTCGTGAGTGCGATGGCCGGGGTGCTCGGAGTCGGCGGCGACCTCACCCGGTGGGGCGAGGAGGAGCTGGCCGAGGCGCGGAGCTGGGTGGAGCTCTACAAGGAGATCCGGCCGGTCGTGCAGCGTGGCGACCTCTATCGGCTGCGGGCGCCGGAGGGCGGGCTGAGCGCCGTCCAGTACGTGCGTGACGGCGAGGTCGTCGTCCTCGCCTGGCTCCAGGCCCAGCACTACGGCGAGCCGGCGGCGCCGGTGAGGCTGAGGGGCCTCGACCCGTCGGCGTCGTACGAATGCCTTGAAACGGGTGAAATCCACCGGGGCGCGGTGCTGTTGCATCACGGAGTACGGACGGGGCTGCGCGGGGATCTCGATGCGGCAGTCATCCGGCTGCGTCGCAGGTGACTGTCGCATGTGACTGTTGTGTCCGTAATGAAGCTTTCATTGGATTTCATTGGCTTTCATGTCAACTCGCTCCGGGTTAGAGGGTCCTGGAGCGGTGGTCCGTGAGCAGCGTCATATTCGTGACGTTCCGCTGTCGCCATGTTCACGCAATTACGTTCTCCATTCAGGGAATTGGTAAAGGGTGAAGATCCCTTGTCGACGCAGGGTGACCGGTATTTCGGTCGGGGATCAAGAAGGCGGGGCACACAGGAAACCCCGAAGGTTGTTCCCGCGTCTTCATGTCGCTTACGTTCACCTCCAATCCGGACGGACGCCCAATCCTGCCGCCGCCCGGAATCCGCACTCACCCGTACGAGGCAGGAGCGGGGGACCCACAGGTAAAACGCCTGTTCCGGTCTTCGGAACGGCTAGGGGTTAAGTCGCGCGAAAGCACGGCCGGGCATCTCCAGCTCGCACCCGACAGCTCACCTCGCAGGCGCCGGAGAGGAATTCGTCATGCCCGCGAAGGGTAAGCACCGCCGTCCCAAGGCCCAGCGTTTCACCCGCTCCATAGCCGTCGCCGGAACCGGGGGTGCCGCGCTGGCCCTCCCGCTCCTCGGAGCGACCGGAGCGCACGCGGCGACTCCGCAGTCCGCCGCCGATTCCGTATCGAGCGCCTCGAATGCCTCGAACGCTGCGAACACGGCGAGCAGGACCGCGGCCTCCGCCGAGGCGAAGAAGGCCGACGCGAAGAAGGCCACGACCAAGACGTACGCCGTGCGTTCGGGCGACTCGCTCGCGAAGATCGCCGACACGCAGGACGTCAGCGGCGGCTGGAAGAAGCTGTACTCGGACAACCGCTCGTCCATCGGCGGCGACCCGGCCCTCATCCACCCGGGCCTGAAGCTCACGATCGACGGCAAGGCCGCGGCCACTCCGAGCTCCGACTCCACCGCCTCCAAGGCGCCCAAGGCCGCCAAGAAGGCGGAGAAGCCCGCCGCCAAGAAGACGACCACGGCTTCCAAGGCGGCGGACACCTCGACCGCCACCGGCTTCGCGCTGCCGGTCGACGGCGCGACGATCGGTACCCCGTACAAGATGTCGGGCAGCATGTGGTCCAGCGGCTACCACACCGGTGTCGACTTCGTGGTTCCCACCGGTACCGCGCTCAAGTCCGTCGGCGCCGGCACGGTCGTCTCCGCCGGATGGGGCGGCGCGTACGGCAACCAGGTCGTCCTCCAGCTCGCCGACGGCCACTACGCCCAGTACGCCCACCTGTCCTCCCTGTCCGTATCGGCCGGACAGACCGTGACCGCAGGTCAGCAGGTCGGCCTCTCCGGCGCGACGGGCAACGTCACAGGCCCGCACCTGCACTTCGAGATCCGCACCACCCCGGACTACGGCTCGGACGTGGACCCGCTGGCGTATCTGCGCGCCAACGGCGTCTCGGTCTGACACCAGGCCACGAAAGCCGGACCCGGGATCCCGGGTCCGGCTTTCGACATGCCGGGGTGATCCACCGGGCAGTCCGGGCCGTCGGGTCCGTCTCCGGGAGCTGCGGTAACGTCCCTTTACTCGCGCCTTATTCCGGGATTGACCAACACTTGACGAGTGGCTTATCTCACCGCGAGTCAACCCCTTCCTACGGTCGCGTAGCTCACACCTCGGGTGAATCATGGGCCGATGTGGCAGACGATTCGAAGAATGACAACAGATCGGTGATCGGGTCGTACGTGGCGGTGGGGGACAGCTTCACCGAGGGCGTCGGCGACCCCGGCCCGGACGGAGCGTTCGTCGGCTGGGCCGACAGGTTCGCGGTGCTGCTCGCGGACCGCCGGCCCGAGGGCGACTTCGACTACACCAACCTCGCGGTTCGCGGGAAACTGCTCGACCAGATCGTCGAGCACCAGTTGCGGCAGGCCAAGGAGCTCGCGCCGGACCTGGTCTCCTTCTGCGCGGGCGGCAACGACATCATCCGGCCGGGCACCGACCCCGACGAGGTCGCGGAGCGCTACGAGCGTGCCGTCGCCGACCTCACGTCGGTCGTCGGCACGGTCCTCGTGACCACCGGCTTCGACACGCGGGGCGTACCCGTACTCAGGCACATGCGCGGCAAGATCGCCACGTACAACCTTCATCTGCGGGCCATCGCGGACCGGTACAACTGTCCGGTGCTCGACCTGTGGTCCCTCAAGACCATCCAGGACCGGCGGGCCTGGGACGGCGACCGGCTCCATCTGTCGCCCGAGGGGCACACGCGGGTCGCCCTGCGCGCCGGACAGGTCCTCGGTCTTGAGGTGCCCGCGGACCCGGACCAGCCCTGGCCGCCGCTGCCGCCGCGCGGTACGTCGGAGGTGCGGCGGGACAACATCCACTGGGCGCGCGAGTACCTGGTGCCGTGGATCGGCAGGCGGCTGCGCGGGGAGTCCTCGGGCGACCGCGTGGAGGCGAAGGGAAGCCTGTCGCCGGGCGACATCAAGTCGTGGATCGAGGCGGTCGCTTGAAGGACTCAGTCGTTTGACATGAGGGGTGGCCGGTGCCGCTCGACCCGTGATGCCGAGCGTCACCGGACCACCCTCTCGCAGTCGCAGTCGCCGCCCGGGGCGCGCGCGGCCTCAGACGCCCGGTGTCTTCGACACCGCCTGTCCGAGGCCCAGCTCCCGGGCCAGTGCCTCGTCCACCCACTGCTGGGTGCGGGCGCGTGACACCGCGCCCGGGTACGCCGTCATCTGCACGGCGAGCCCGTCAAGGAGCGCGGTGAGGCGCAGCGCCGTGGCCGTCGGGTCAGGACACCGGAACTCGCCCTTGGCCACGCCCTCGGCGAGGACCTCGGTGAGCGCGGCCTTCCACTGCCGGTCCAGGTCACGGGTGACGTCCCGCAGCGCGGGCTCGCGCAGCGCCGCCGCCCAGCCCTCGATCCACAGCCGCCAGCCCTTGGCCTGCCCCGTCGGCGCGTACCAGCGGACGGCGGCCCGCAGCCGGCGCAGCGCGGTGGTCCGGCGGCCGAGCAGCTTGCGCAGCCGGGCGAGGTCGGCCTCGGCCGCGTACGTGAAGGCGGCGGCGACCAGTTTCTCCTTCGTGGAGAAGTGGTAGAGCACCAGGGCGTTGCTCACTCCGAGCGCGTTCGCCACGTCGGCGATCCGCACCGCGGACACGCCGCGCTCCTCGATCTGTCCGATGGCGGCCCGCAGCAACTCCTCGCGCCGCTGCGCCACGCCCAACCGCACTCTCGCCACCGGGCAACCCTATGGCGTGACCGGGGCAGGCGCCGTCGGAGGGTTGGTCACAGCCGGGCCGGGGCCGTCACCGGTACCAGCCGAACCGTTCCGCGATCGCCGGCAGCCGCTCCGCGACGATGGCGTGCGCGGCAGCGCGCGGTGTCGACCTGTCGGCCTCCGCGCGCGCGAGCGTCCGGTCGACCAGGGCGCGCATCGAGCGCCGGGTGTACGCGAACGCCTCGTCCGCGTCGGACCCGATGTCACCGAACAGCGTCCACCACCACCAGGCGTTGGCCCCGGAGTTGACCACGACGTCCGGCAGGACGGTGACCCCGCGCGCGGCGAGCAGTTCCTCCGCCTCCGGCAGGACGGGCATGTTGGCCGCCTCGACGATCCAACGCGCCGTGATCCGCGCCTGGTTGGCGGTGTCGACGGCGTACGAGACCGCGGCAGGCACCAGCACGTCGGCCCCGGCGGACAGCCAGGCGTCACCGGGCAGTTCACGGTCGGCGGGGCGCAGCGCGGAGCGGTCGACCGTGCCGTACGCGTCACGCGCGGCGAGCAGCGCGTCGACGTCCAGCCCCCCGGGGTTGGCGATCGTGCCCGACACGTCGGCGACCGCGACGACGCTCAGCCCCGCGCGCGTGAGGAACCGGGCCGTGGCCCCGCCCATGGTGCCCAGACCCTGTACGGCGACGCGCGTCCCCCGGTACGCCACCCCGGCCCGGTCCAGGGCCGCGAGGACCGACTCGGCCACCCCGCAGCCGCCGACCAGTTCGTCCAGACCGATGCCGTCCACCTCGACCGCGAACGCGTCCGCCAGCCGCTGCCGGGCCGCCCCCTCGTCGTCGAGCAGCGGATAGACGGCCTGGATCGACGAGACGAGCCCCGCCTCCACCGCGGCCCGGTCGACGAGGTCCTGGGTGAGGCCCAGGTCCTCCCCGGTGGTCCAGTGGTTCTCGATGTAGGGGCGCATGGCGCGCAGATAGCGCACGAGCAGCCCGTACGCCCGAGGGTCCCGGGGATCGCAGTCGATGCCGCCCTTGGCGCCGCCCAGCGGGACGTAGCGGCCCGCCGGGTCGTAGTGCAGCGCCTCTTTCATGGTCATTCCCCGGGCCAGCCCCGCGACCTCGTCGAGCGTGCACCCCGCCCGCATCCGCAGCCCGCCGCTGGAGACCCCGCGCACCAGCCGGTCCACGACCAGATGCCCCTGGCGGCCGGTGACGTGGTCGGTCCAGGTGAGCGACATCAGAGGGGCGCTGGCCGGGACGGTCACGGGAACATTGTCCGGAGCGGTCACAAGGTCTCCTCGGAACTCGGGAACAGGGATCGGCTTCGGAACGTTTGACCGGCTGGAGGCCGGGAGCACACAGCGCCCGGTGCCGGTCCCGCACCCTCGTTACTGAATGATCGGTCAGTAACGAAAGCGCTGGGCGACTCTGTCAACGTACTGAACACACGACTGAACAGATGACTGAACGGACGTTCGATGCGGGTGACGTCGTACGGAGTGATCCTCGCCGTGCCCGGCACGGAGACCACCCCGCTCACGCGCCCGACCCGGCACTGTCGGCGGCGGTGACCATAATGGAATTTCAGACCGACGACCCACCTGGACCGACGACCCACCTGGAGGTGCCGTGACCGGCTCCCGTTCCCTGAGTTCCGGGCTCCGTGCTCTGCGCCCCGCCGCGTTCGGCGCGGATCCGAGTGGCGAGCGCATGGAGCGCATCCGCAGATCTCCGAACTACGCGGACGGCGTCTTCCGCAATCCCGAGGGCGCTCCCCGTCCGGACGGCGCCATGCGCGAAGTCGCGAAGATCTACTTCCGCAGGGACAAGGAGGCGCGCGTCCGCCGGGCTCCGGCGGGCGTCGTGCCGGTGCACTCCACGACCCTCGCCGACCTGGCCGCGCCCCCGGCCGACGGGCTGCGGCTGACCTGGATGGGCCACTCCAGCGTGCTCGCCGAGATCGACGGACACCGGGTGCTCTTCGACCCCGTCTGGGGCGAGAGGTGTTCCCCGTTCGACTTCGCCGGGCCCAAGCGGCTGCACCCCGTGCCCGTACCGCTGGCGGCGCTCGGCCCGGTCGACGTGGTCGTCATCTCCCACGACCACTACGACCACCTGGACATGCCCACGATCAAGGCGCTGGCCGACACGGACACGGTGTTCGCGGTGCCTCTGGGCGTCGGCGCCCATCTGGAGCACTGGGGCGTCCCGGCGGACCGGCTGCGCGAGCTCGACTGGCACGAGACGACCAAGGTCGGCGGCATCTCCCTGACCGCCACACCGGCCCGGCACTTCTGCGGCCGCGGTCTGCGCAACACGCAGCACACCCTCTGGGCCTCCTGGGCGGTGGCGGGCGACGAGCACCGGATCTACCACAGCGGCGACACCGGGTACTTCGCCGGCTTCGCGGACATCGGCGCCGAGCACGGTCCCTTCGACGCCACGATGATCCAGATCGGCGCGTACAGCGAGTTCTGGCCTGACATCCACATGACGCCAGAGGAGGGCATGCGCGCCCACCTCGACCTCCAGGGCGGCAAGCCCTCCGGCGTGATGATGCCGATCCACTGGGCCACGTTCAACCTCGCGATCCACCCCTGGGCCGAGCCCGGCGAGGGCACCGTCACAGCGGCCCGCGCGGTCGGCGCCCGGATCGCGCTGCCCCGGCCCGGCGAACCCTTCGAACCCACGGCCGAGACCGTTCCGTCCGAGCCCTGGTGGCGCGGTGTGGCCCTGGAGCCACGGGGCGGCTGGCCCACCGCCGTCATCGCCGCGGAGACGGTCCGTGACGCACCGCATGACAAGGCGGAGGGCACCGGGGACCCGGAATCGGTCCCGACCGGGTGACGCGGGCGCGCCCGGACGCGTCCGAAGGCGGTCGGCGAGGGCCGAGGAGCACACTGCTCCTCGGCCCTCGCCTTTTTTGCTGACCGCTTCTGACCAGGTCTGATCGGTTCATTGAGTAGTGGGAGCGCGCGTTCGACGGGCTTATCGGTCTGTCGTACGAACGCTCACACCAAAGGGGCATGTCGGCGGCCGGACTTCGGCAACTGCCCACCACACGTGACACGGTGCCGACTACTGTGAGTCGCCGCTGAGCGACACAGGGCCGATCTCACCGGCTCGTTCGACCGGCGCAGCGATGGCGTACGCCCCAGCCGGCGTACGCCGTGATCGCAGACCGGGGGAGCCCCCACCGCCCCGACACACCAGTACGAGGACGTCGATGTCTCACCTTCGCGCACCGGCCGCCCACGCAGACCGCCGCGAGGGCGGGCGGCACGGGCGACCGGTCGCCCGCACCACCCCCACACTGCCCGAGACCCACATACGACCCCAGTTGCTCCGCCTCGCGGTCCTGCCGCCCATCGCGGTGGCGCTCAGCGCGAGCGCCGCCGTGCTCTTCACCGTCCGCACGACCGCCGCACGCCCAGATCCCGTCCTGTGGGGCGTACTCGCCGGAGCCGGCGCGGTCGCTCTCGCGGGCATCCTGATCGCTTCCGTGGCCGCCGACCGCGCCGCCCGGTCCGTGTCCGACCGCATCGGGACGCTGCGCCGCACCAGCGCACGCGGCCAGGCGGAGCTGCGCACCCTCGTCGAGGCGCTGCGCCGCGGTGACGGGCCGCCCGCCCGTCGGCCGCGCCCCGGGCCCGCCCCGGACGCCGACGAGTTCGACCTGCTCGCCGACGATCTGGCGTCCGCCCACGACGGCGCGGTCAGCGCGGTCGTCCGGGCCGCCCAGCTCTCCAGCCACGCGGGCAGCGAGCAGAAGGTCGAGGTCTTCGTCAATCTGGCCCGGCGACTCCAGTCCCTCGTGCACCGCGAGATCTCGATCCTCGACGAGTTGGAGAACGAGATCGAGGACCCGGACCTGCTCAAGGGCCTCTTCCACGTCGACCACCTCGCCACCCGCATCCGGCGCCACGCCGAGAACCTCGCGGTGCTCGGCGGTGCCGTCTCGCGCCGGCAGTGGAGCAACCCGGTCTCCATGACCGAGGTGCTGCGTTCCGCGACCGCGGAGGTCGAGCAGTACTCGCGCGTCAAGCTCGTACCGCCGATCGACGGGACCGTGCGCGGGCACGCCGTGGCCGACGTCATCCATCTGCTGGCCGAACTCGTCGAGAACGCCACGGTGTTCTCGGCGCCGCACACCCAGGTGCTGCTGCGGGCCAACGTGGTCACGGCCGGGCTCGCCGTCGAGGTGGAGGACCGGGGGCTCGGCATGCCGCCGGCCGAGCAGCACAAGATGAACGCGCTGCTCGCCGACCCGGACCAGGTGAACGTCGCGCGCCTGTTGCAGGACGGCCGGATCGGCCTGTTCGTGGTCTCGCAGCTCGCGCGCAGGCACGGGGTCGCGGTCCGGCTGCAGACCAACATCTACGGCGGAGTACAGGCCGTACTGGTCGTGCCACAGGAACTGCTCGGGGCCGAGAACCGGCCGCAGGGTGGTGTACAGGGCGAGGCGCAGAGCGACGTACCGGCACATGTCTACGTAGCGCCTGGGGCGGATCAGGAGACTGCGGGGCATCCGCCCCAGGGGCCTAGG
Source organism: Streptomyces aurantiacus (assembly GCF_001418335.1). Lineage (GTDB taxonomy): Bacteria > Actinomycetota > Actinomycetes > Streptomycetales > Streptomycetaceae > Streptomyces > Streptomyces aurantiacus. The sequence goes on from NZ_LIPP01000042.1 coordinate 42,426, forward strand.
GCCGCAGCCCCCGCGCAGACGCACACGACAGAGGCACAGACGGCAGAGGCGCAGGCGACACAGGCGCAGGCGACGCAGACGCGGCGTCAGACGCGGGCTCAGCGGGACGGTACGCCGGTCGGGCTGACGGTCGTGAACGGTGGAGGCGGCCCGGTCCCGCTTCCGGTGCGCGGTGCCGAGACGAGGGCCAACCCCGCGGAGGCCGTTCCCGGCATCCGGCCCGACGACAGGCGGGCCGTCGCCGAGAACGCGGCCACGCCGCCCGTACCGCGCAACGGCGTGGTGCGCGGCAGCATGAGCCGGCCCCAACTGCCCAAGCGGCGGGCCCAGGAGCACCTCGTACCCGAACTGCGCGGCGGGCCCGTGCCCCGGCAGGAGTCCGAGTTCGTCGTCGGACACGACCCCGGTCTGATGGCGGCGTTCCAGCGTGGCATCGGGCTCGCCGAGGCCCAGTGCGCGGACGCGGAGCCCATGCGTCCGTCCCAGGCTCACCTGGAGGGAACGCCGGGAACGCCGGGAACACCGGGAATGCCGGGAATGGCTTTCGTCGAAGCGCGTCCAGCACACGAACGACCCGAACCCCCCGAACGACTTGAACCAATTGAACGAACCGAACTACTCGAACCGTTCGAGGGGTTTGCCACGCGCGAGAGCGCGCCCGCGCCCGGCCATGACCTCACCACCCGGCCCGACGGGAGCACACCAGCCGGATGACCCATGCTGCCTCCGCCCGAATCTCTGCCCGTACCTCTGCCCGTACCTCCGTCCATACCTCCTCCGCTCCCGCAGACCTTCGTACTTCAAGGAGTCGATCCCCCATGGCGAGCGATGTGCCGACCGGCCACGCATCCGATCTCGACTGGCTGATGAGTGGCCTGGTGCAGCGCGTACCGCACACCAGAAGCGCGGTGCTGCTCTCCTGCGACGGCCTGGTGAAGTCGGTGCACGGACTCGACCCCGACAGCGCCGACCACATGGCCGCCCTGGCCTCCGGGCTCTACTCCCTGGGGCGCAGCGCCGGCGTCCGCTTCGGCGACGGCGGCGACGTGCGCCAGGTCGTCGTCGAACTGGACTCCACGCTGCTGTTCGTGTCCACCGCGGGCTCCGGCACCTGCCTGGCCGTGCTCGCCGGACGTGACGCCGACGCCGCCGTACTCGGCTACGAGATGGCGATGCTGGTCAAGAGCGTCCGCCCGTACCTGATGACCGCGCCGCGTCAGCACTCCGTCGAACCGTCGGCGATGAGGCCTTGAACGTGGCCGCGGCCGGCGACGGGCCCTGGCTCGACGGCGCGGCCGGCCGCCTGGTGCGTCCCTACCAGGTCAGCAACGGCCGAACCCGGCCGAGCACCGCGCTCGACCTGCTGTCCCATGTCATGGCCACCGGCGTCACCCCCCTCGGCTACCTCGGCCCCGAGCACACCCAGGCACTCGAACTGTGCCGGGACCCCGTGTCCGTGGCCGAGGTCGCCGCGCATCTGAAGCTGCCGGCAGCGGTGACCAAGGTGTTGCTGTCCGACCTCGTCGACTGCGGGGCGCTGACCACGAAGCCCCCTACGTTCCACCACAACCCCACTGACCGGTCTCTTCTGGAGGCAGTGCTCGATGGACTACGACGACAGCTCTGACCCGTTCCCCACCGCGCTGAAGATCCTGGTGGCGGGAGGCTTCGGAGTGGGCAAGACCACCTTCGTCGGCGCGGTGAGCGAGATCGCGCCGCTCAGCACGGAGGAACTGCTGACCACGGTCAGCGCCGCGACCGACAACCTCGACGGCATCGAGAACAAGGTCGAGACGACCGTCGCGATGGACTTCGGGCGCATCACCCTCGATCCGGACCATGTGCTGTACCTGTTCGGCACGCCGGGGCAGGAGCGGTTCTGGTTCATGTGGGACGAGCTCTCCGAAGGCGCGCTCGGTGCGGTCGTCCTCGCGGACACCCGTCGCCTGGAGGACTGCTTCGCGGCCGTCGACTTCTTCGAACAGCGCGGCCTCGGGTTCATCGTCGCCGTCAACGAGTTCGACGGCGGCTTCCGTTACGACCCCGAGGAGGTGCGGGCGGCCATCGACCTCGACCCGGGCGTGCCGGTGGTCCGCTGCGACGCGCGGATCTCCAGCTCGGGGGTGCAGACCCTGCTCACCCTCGTCCGCCACCTGCTCGCCCACGCGCCCTCGCACGCCCCGAGCCACGGAGCACATACATGAGTCACGGAGCACACACATGAGTTACGACCCGCCGCGCCCGGCCGGTCGGCTGCTGCTCACGCCCGAGGACAAGGAGGCCCCCGCCCGAACGAGCCGCCTGCGCGTGCTGGGCCTGGGAGAGCGCCCGGAACCGGCCCTCGACGCGTTCGCGGAGCGCCTCGCCGAGGTGGCCGGTACGCCGTACGCGATGGTCAACTTCATCGGCGAGGAGCGGCAGTTCTTCGCGGGACTGCATCCCCTGGGAACCGCCGCGACCGCGGGAGCCGGGGGAGCCGCGAAACGTGCGGAGGGCGCGCGGCTGGGGCTCGGCCGTCACATGACCCGGGACTACGGGTTCTGCCCCCATGTGGTGGTCCGCCGCAAGGCACTTGTCCTGGAGGACGTCCGGGACTATCCGCGCTTCGCAGGCAACCCGGTCGTCGACGAGTTCGGCATCCGCTCCTACCTCGGCGCCCCCCTCCTCGACCGCACGGGCATCGCGCTCGGCACCGTGTGCGTCGCCGATGTCGAGCCCCGGCCGTGGGGCAGGTCAGGGCTGGACACCATCAAGGCGATGGCGGCGGAGCTGGTCGAGCAGATCGCGTTGCGGGAGGGCGGGTTCTGATCGAGGGCCCGCCGGTACGGGTCGCGCCGGTACGGGTCCCGCCGGTACAGGTCCCGGCGGTACGGGTCCCGCCGGCACCGGTGTGAAGGAAAGCTGCGGCAGAGCTTAAGAAAACCTCGATGGACCCGGGGCGCCGGCGTACGGCAGATTGCTGATCGAATCCTCCACTTCACTCCACTGCACTCCACTCCTCGGTGCGGGCGTCCTTCGGCATGCCTGGATCCGGGACCTCACCCACGGGAGCTCCGTTGAAGGCGCTGGTCAAGGAGAAGGCGGAGCCCGGACTTCGGCTCATGGACGTACCGGAACCGGTCGTCGGGCCCGGCGATGTGCTGATCAAGGTCCTGAGGACCGGGATCTGCGGCACCGACCTGCACATCCGCAACTGGGACGGCTGGGCGCGGCAGACCGTCAAGGCGCCGCTCGTGCTCGGGCACGAGTTCGTCGGCGAGGTCGTGGAGACAGGCCGTCAGGTCGGTGACATCGCCGTGGGCGACCGGGTCAGCGGCGAGGGCCACCTCGTCTGCGGGAAGTGCCGCAACTGCCAGGCGGGACGGCGCCATCTGTGCCGCGCGACGGTGGGGCTCGGGGTGGGCCGCGACGGCGCGTTCGCCGAGTACGTCGCGCTGCCCGCGTCCAACGTCTGGGTGCACCGGGTCCCCGTCGACCTGGACATCGCCGCGATCTTCGACCCGTTCGGCAACGCCGTACACACCGCGCTGTCGTTCCCGCTGGTCGGAGAGGACGTACTGATCACCGGCGCGGGTCCCATCGGTCTGATGGCGGCGGCCGTCGCCCAGCACGCGGGCGCCCGGCACGTCGTCGTCACCGACGTCAGCGAGGACCGCCTGGAACTGGCCCGCAAGGTCGGCGCCACCCTCGCGCTGAACGTCGCGGAGTCGAGCATCGCCGACGGACAGCGCGCCCTGGGCCTGCGCGAGGGCTTCGACGTGGGCCTGGAGATGTCCGGCAACCCGGCCGCGATGCGGGACATGCTCGCCAACATGACGCACGGCGGCAAAATCGCCATGCTCGGGCTGCCGTCCGAGGAGTTCGCCGTCGACTGGTCCCGGATCGTCACCTCCATGATCACGATCAAGGGGATCTACGGCCGCGAGATGTTCGAGACGTGGTACGCGATGTCGGTCCTCCTCGAAGGCGGCCTCGACCTCGCGCCCGTCATCACCGGCCGCTACGGCCACCGCGACTTCGAGGCGGCCTTCGCGGACGCGGCGAGCGGCCGCGGTGGCAAGGTCGTCCTCGACTGGACTCTCTGAAGACTCTGGATTCCCTGAAGGCTCTGGACTCTCCAACTGAAGGCTCTGGACTCTCCAAGAGCTCCGGACTCTCTAAGGAATGATGATGTTCGACTCCGTACGCGACGACCTCCGCACCACCCTCGACGAGATCCGCGCCGCGGGACTGCACAAGCCCGAGCGCGTCATCGGCTCCCCGCAGTCCGCGACCGTGACTGTCACCGCGGGCGGCCGCCCCGGCGAGGTCCTCAACTTCTGCGCCAACAACTACCTCGGCCTCGCCGACCACCCGGAGGTCGTGGCCGCCGCCCACGAGGCGCTCGACCGCTGGGGCTACGGCATGGCGTCCGTGCGCTTCATCTGCGGTACGCAGGAGGTGCACAAGGAGCTGGAGGGGCGGCTGTCCGCGTTCCTCGGCCAGGAGGACACGATCCTCTACTCGTCGTGCTTCGACGCCAACGGCGGAGTGTTCGAGACGCTGCTCGACGCGCAGGACGCGGTGATCTCCGACGCCCTCAACCACGCGTCGATCATCGACGGCATCCGCCTGTCGAAGGCCCGCCGGTTCCGCTACGCGAACCGTGATCTCGCCGACCTGGAACAGCGGTTGAAGGACGCGGCAGGCGCCCGCCGCAGGCTGATCGTCACCGACGGCGTCTTCTCCATGGACGGATACGTGGCCCCGCTGCGCGAGATCTGCGACCTCGCCGACCGCTACGACGCGATGGTGATGGTCGACGACTCGCACGCCGTCGGCTTCGTCGGCCCCGGCGGCCGGGGCACCCCCGAACTGCACGGCGTCATGGACCGGGTCGACATCGTGACGGGCACCCTCGGCAAGGCCCTCGGCGGCGCGTCCGGCGGTTACGTCGCCGCCCGCGCCGAGATCGTCGCACTGCTGCGCCAGCGGTCACGCCCGTACCTCTTCTCGAACACCCTGGCCCCGGTGATCGCCGCCGCCTCGCTCAAGGTCCTCGACCTGCTGGAGGCGGCGGACGACCTGCGCGAGCGGCTCGCCGCGAACACCACGCTGTTCCGCTCCCGGATGACCGCGGAGGGTTTCGACATCCTGCCCGGCGACCACGCCATCGCCCCGGTGATGATCGGCGACGCGACCGTCGCAGGACGGATGGCGGAGCTGCTCCTGGAGCGCGGTGTGTACGTGATCGGCTTCTCGTACCCGGTGGTGCCGCAGGACCGGGCCCGTATCCGCGTCCAGCTGTCCGCCGCGCACTCCACCGAGGACGTGAACCGCGCCGTGGACGCCTTCGTGGCGGCCCGCGCGGAGCTGGAGCGCGAGACGCAGACGCAGGCGCACGCACCGGCGCAGGCACCCGTGCAGGCGGAGGCCTGAGCCCGTGCCTGCGCCGGTGGGCGTGAACCTTTGAGAGAATCGGTCACATGATCGAAGCGCGGCGGCTGCACATCCTCCGAGCGGTGGCGGACCACCGTACGGTGACGGCCGCTGCCGCCGCGCTCTACCTCACCCCCTCGGCTGTCTCCCAGCAGCTGACGGCCCTGGAACAGGAGACGGGTCACCGCCTGGTCGAGCGCGGCGCCCGGGGCGTACGGCTGACTCCCGCGGGCGAGATCCTGCTCAGCCACACCAACGCCGTCCTCGCACAGCTGGAGCGGGCCGAGGCGGAACTCGCCGCCTACAGCGGGGGCTCGGCCGGCACGGTCAGTGTCGCCTCCTTCGCGACCGGTATCGGCCTCGTCGTCGCGCCCGCCCTGGCGCGGCTCGCGCGCACCGCGCCCGGCATCCGCATCCGCGTCCAGGACGCCGAGGGCGACGCCAGCCTGCCGATGGTGCTCGACCGGCAGGTCGACGTGGCGGTCGCCGTCGAGTACCGGGGCGCCCCGGACGCCGACGATCCCCGTCTCGCGCACATCCCGCTGTACGCCGAGCCGTTCGACGCCGTCGTGCCGCAGACCCACCGCCTCGCCGACCGTACGGAGGTGCCGCTCGCGGAGCTGGCCAAGGACCCGTGGATCGGCCCGTACCCGGGAAACCCCTGCCACGACGTGGTGGTCCTGGCCTGCGAGCACGCTGGCTTCCAGCCCCGCCTCGAACACTCCTCGGACGACTTCCGGGCGGTCGTCGCGCTCGCGTCGGCGGACGCGGGAGTCGCCCTCGTGCCGCGCTCCGCCCTGCACGGCATGGACCTCGCGGGAGTGGTCGTGCGCCCCGTCGACGGCGTCGCGCCCACCCGCCGCGTCTTCGCCGCGGTACGCCGAGGGGCCGAGGACCACCCGCTGATCCGGCCGGTGCTGGAGGCCCTGGCGGAGGTCGCACCCGTGGGCTGAGCCCGCGCACGGCAGTTTGTCAGTGGCATTGGCTACGGTGCGTTCCATGCAGGATGCCGAGGACGTACGCCGAATCTGTCTCTCCTTCCCGGACACGGTGGAGAAGATCGCCTGGAGCATGCCCACTTTCAGGGTGGCGGGGAAGATGTTCGCCACCCTGCCCGAGGAGGAGACGTCCATAGCGGTGCGCTGTCCGAAGACGGAGCGCGACGAACTGGTCGTCGCGGAGCCCGAGAAGTTCTGGATCGCCGACCACGAGGCCGGCTTCGCGTGGGTGCGGGTACGGCTCGCCGCCCTTGAGGACACGGCCGAACTGAGCGACATCCTGGCGGACTCCTGGCGACAGGCGGCTCCGACCCGGTTGCTGGAGTCCTACCCGGAGTTGGGGCTTCCGGCCGGCGGCTGACGGCCCTTCGGACCGTTGAGGGGCGTTGTCAGTGCCGCGTGGCATCATCCGGGAACAGGTGGGAGCGCGGCGCACGGGGGTCGCGCTCCCACCGAGCTCTCGGCGGCGGCCAGTGAGCTCAGTGGCAACTGGGTGGGGAACTCGGACGGTGGCCATGGGTGGGGCGTCGGGTGGGGCCGCGGAACAAAAGGAGTGCGCGACCACCGACCCAAGTGCGGTATTGTTTCGGTGCACGTTCAGCCAGGGAAAACCCCAGGTCACAACGGGCATCGGGACGTGGCGCAGCTTGGTAGCGCACTTGACTGGGGGTCAAGGGGTCGCAGGTTCAAATCCTGTCGTCCCGACAGAGCGAAGGGTCTTCGCAGGTGAAAGCCTGCGGGGACCCTTTTCGTTTGGGTCGTTTCCGGTCTTCGAGGTTGAGCATGCCGCTCATCGGCACCTTTACTCGGAGGTTTACGAGGATGCCGCTGCTGGACCTGGACAAGATCACTGCGGGGCTGTCGACGACATGGTCGAGCTTCCTGCGGGACTGGGACCGCTCGCTGCGGTCGGGGAACTACCCGGAGACCACCCGGTACAACTACCTGCTGGCGGCCGCGCAGCTGGCACGGTTCCTGGGGGAGTACTCGCCGGATCCGGACGCCGACGCGGCGGCCGAGGATCCGGTCGACGTCACGCACGCGCATGTCGAGGCGTTCCAGGCGTGGATGATCGAGACGCGGTCGGCGTCGACCGCGCTGAACAAGCACAAGGCGCTGCAGCAGTTCTTCAAGTGGCTGCTGCTCGACGAGGGCGAGATCGACCGGTCGCCGATGGAGCGGGTCCGGCAGCCGAAGATGCCGCAGAAACTGATTCCGGTCATCCGTGACGAGGAGACCACGAAGGTTCTCGGCACGTGCAAGGGCAAGGCTTTTGTCCAGCTGCGGGACGAGGCGATCATCCGCCTGTACTGCAACACGGGCGCGCGCCTGTCCGAGGTCGGCAATCTTCTGCTCGACGACATCGATCTGACCACGGAATCCGTTCACTACCACGGCAAGGGCAGCAAGGACCGGCGGGTGCGGTTCGGGCCGAAGACCGCGCGGGCTGTGAGCCGCTATCTACGGGCCCGCGCCAGGCACAAGGCGGCCGCCCTGCCGGAGCTGTGGCTGGCTGAGCGGGGGATGCGGCCGCTGGCCCCCAACGGCATCAAGATCATGCTGAAGCGTCGGGGGCTTGCGGCCGGGCTGGTCAAGCTGCACGCGCACCGGTGGCGGCACACCTTCGCCCATGAATGGAAGCGTGCCGGCGCCGACACCGGCGACCTGATGCTGCTGCTCGGCTGGACGTCGCAGGAGATGCCGCGCCGCTATGGTGCCAGCGCCGCGGCCGAACGCGCCCAGGAAACCCACCAGCGGATCGGGGTCGGCGATCATGTCTGAGCCCCGGGTGACACCGACGCGGCCGGGCACACAGCGCGAGCAGCAGCTGGCCTTCCGCGCCGTCACCGTGATCACCGGGATGGTGGTGGGCCTGGTCTTCCTCTTCGGCTTCGGCAACGTATGGACGTTGGCCCTGCGCCTGGGGGTGTCCGCCTGGGTGGCCCCACTCGTCGCACCGGCCGTGGACCTGTCGGTCCTGGCGCTACTGCTGGCGATCCGCTACCTCGCCCTCTACGGGGCTACCGCGGAGACGCTGCGCCCGGCCCGCAGGCTGCTGCTCCTGGCCAGCCTGCTCACCCTCGCCCTCAACGTCACGGAACCGCTGCTTGCGGGCGCGTACGGGAGGGCGGCGTTCGACGCCGTGGGCCCGCTGCTGCTGATCGGCTGGGCCGAGGTCGGCCCCGGCCTGCTACAGGCGATCAATGGGATGCGTGCTGTCGCCGACGTCGCCCCGACAGCGGTGCGCGACAGCTCGGGCTCCACCGGAGGGTGGCTGCGTAGCGTGCCGGCAGCCGAACCCTGTGCCTGGGCCGACGGCGATGACGATCTCCTGGAGCGCGCCCGAGCGGAAGACGCCCGGCACTGGCAGACCCACCGGCGGCCAATCTCTGCGGAGGCGCTCCGTAAGCGTCTGCGTATCGGCGCGGCACGTTCTCGCTCACTGGTCGCCGTCCTGCGTGCAGGAAGCGTGCCGGAGATCGAGCGTGGGATCCGTGTCGGACCCGGCTGAGAACACCGAAGAGCTGTGCGGAGGTTGGGCGGCGAAGGACACCCCATGGAGGCTTGCTTCGTCCAGGCTCATCCGAGTTTCTGAAGCAATGCGAAGGCACGAGGCCTGTCGGGCCGGATGGTTGCTGCGAGGGTTTTAGTAGCGGCTTAGTAACTCCTTAGTAGCTGATGTCCTGCACATTCAAGGGTGGCAATGGGTCTGTCAGCGACGTACGGGCCGACGCGGGATTGGTGTTAGAGGCTGTACTGCCAGCAGATTCTTCGTCTGCTGGTGGTACACGCGAGGCGCCTGCTCTGAACTGCGGCAAAGGGAGATTTTTCGGTAGCGGTTGGCGACTTGGTCCGGGAATGGCCCGGATCTTGCGCGACGGAATACCTCCGCTCACGTGAGATGCACAACTCCCCGTGCTCCCCAGTCACCTGTGCCTCCAGCCGACCCCCGCGAGGAGAGAGCCATGCCCGAAGTGCCCGGCATCCCCGACGCGTCCGGCCGCTCCCGACCAACCGGATCCTGACGCGGTCATCGGTTCCTTGCCGGGCGCGGTGTCCTCTGCGCCTCGCCATGGGCTGGTATCGCCCGGACGCGCACGAGCAGGTTCTCGGCACGGAACAGGGACGCGAGCGGATCTGGGCCGTGGAGCATGCCGAGATGCTGAACACGCCGGAAGCCTGCCTCCGGTCAGGCCGCGCCCGTGCCTGTCAGGCGGCGTTTCCCGCCGAGGTCCGGGCGGCACCAGGGACCGGGGCGGCGCCCGTGTCCTCGGCGGCTGCGGCCTTCGCCGGTGCCCCGATTCCGAGCTTCTCCAGGATCTTCTTCTCGATCTCGTTGGCGAGGTCGGGGTTGTCCTTCAGGAAGTTGCGGGCGTTCTCCTTGCCCTGGCCGAGCTGGTCGCCCTCGTACGTGTACCAGGCGCCTGCCTTGCGGACGAAGCCGTTCTCCACGCCCATGTCGATCAGGCCGCCCTCGCGGCTGATGCCCTGCCCGTAGAGGATGTCGAACTCGGCCTGCTTGAAGGGCGGCGCCACCTTGTTCTTGACGACCTTGACGCGAGTGCGGTTGCCGACCGCGTCGGTGCCGTCCTTCAGGGTCTCGATACGACGGATGTCGAGGCGCACCGAGGCGTAGAACTTCAGTGCCCGGCCACCGGTCGTGGTCTCCGGGGAGCCGAACATCACGCCGATCTTCTCGCGGAGCTGGTTGATGAAGATCGCGGTGGTCTTCGACTGGTTGAGCGCGCCAGCGATCTTCCGCAGTGCCTGGCTCATCAGGCGGGCCTGCAGACCCATGTGGGAGTCGCCCATCTCGCCTTCGATCTCGGCGCGCGGCACCAGGGCGGCGACGGAGTCGATGACGATGAGGTCGAGCGCGCCGGAGCGGATCAGGATGTCGACGATCTCCAGAGCCTGTTCGCCGTTGTCCGGCTGGGACAGGATGAGGTTGTCGGTGTCGACGCCGAGCTTCTTGGCGTACTCGGGGTCGAGGGCGTGCTCGGCGTCCACGAAGGCCACCTGGCCGCCGGCCTTCTGCGCGTTCGCCACGGCGTGCAGGGTCAGGGTCGTCTTGCCGGACGACTCCGGGCCGTACACCTCCACCACTCGGCCGCGCGGCAGACCACCCACGCCGAGGGCGACGTCGAGTGCGGTCGATCCTGTAGGGATCACCTCGATGGGCTCATTGGGCCGCTCGCCGAGGCGCATCACCGCGCCCTTGCCAAATTTCTGCTCGATCTGTGCGAGCGCGGTGTCCAGCGCTTTTTCGTGGTCGGTTCCTGCCATGAGCTTTCACCCGGTCCGATTGTGTGGCACGCCGCATGTTGGAGAACGTGAGCGTCTACTGCCGACAACGGACGTCTCGGAGATCCCAGTAAACGAACATCCGATCGATTTGCGTGTCCAGTGAAAGGTA
>NZ_LIPP01000420.1:0-7426 GCF_001418335.1 Streptomyces aurantiacus
GCTCCACGCGCGCGTGGAGCCACAGCGACTTGATCTTGAGGTCGGTTTTATGCGGGCGACGGCACACTTGTCCCAGGGGATGCGACGAGGAGGAACGGGGATGGCGGCGCAGGCACCACGCGGTGACGGACAGGGCCCTGACGGGCACAGTTCTGACGGGCACGGCCCCGGCGAAGGCCGGGGGGAAGCCACCGGAGAGGTCTGGGACGGCCTCGTCCTGGACGAGGACTTCATACGGTCGGCCGATACGGCCGAGCCGTCGGCGCGCGCCCGCATGCTCGCCGCCCGCTGGCGCGAGGGCGGTCCCGATCCACAGCCCTGGCGCTCCGACGAGCCGCCCGCCGGGTGGTTCTTCAGCAAGGCGCGGCGGCGCAGGTGGCGCCGCCGTTGATTGCCGTTGATCCCCGTTGACTCCCGTGATCCCTGGAGAGGCGTTCCGGGACGGGTCCCGTTTTATTCGGTGGTGCTCAACCCGGCCCACGGTCACAGTGGTTATGTCCAGGTCGCCGGGTTCCTCCGGCACCACAGTCCGGGAGAGGAGCACGACGACGCCCGTCAGCGGCAGTTCGTCGAGCTCCCAGCAGGGCAGTGCGCGGGCTCCGGAGTAGTCAGCTCCGTCGAGTCCACCCCGCACGGGGAGCTGTCCGGGGCGGCCGCTTCGAGCGCGCACCTTGGCGCGGGCCGCCCACCCGGAGGACCGTCATGGCGGTGAGGCGAGGCAGAGCACCGCCTCACCGCCATGCACCGCCTCACCGCTCGGCTTCGGCCAGTGGATGCCACCTGGGCCGGCGGTGATGTCCCCTAGGTCCTGTCCGGTCCCAGCAGGCTCTCCAGCACCACGGCGATTCCGTCGTCGTCGTTGGAGAGGGTCATCTCGTTCGCCACGGCCTTGAGCTCTTCGTGGGCGTTGGCCATCGCCACACCGTGTCCCGACCAGGCGAACATCGGGATGTCGTTCGGCATGTCGCCGAAGGCGATCGTGTCGGCGGCCTTCACACCCAGTCGGCGGGCCGCCAGGGAGAGCCCCGTGGCCTTCGACAGCCCCAGGGGCAGCAGCTCCACGATGCCCTCGCCCGCCATCACGACGCTCACCAGACTGCCCGCCGCCGCCCGCGCCGCGGACGCCAGCTCGTCGTCGGTGAGACGAGGATGCTGGATGTACATCTTGGTCAGGGGCGCGGCCCAGAGCTCGGCCACATCGGTGAACGGGACGGACTCCAGCAGGCCCTGCACCCGGTAACCGGGGCCGACCAGGACGTCACCGTCGATGCCGTCGCGGCTCGCGGCCAGCGCCAGCGGGCCGACCTCCGCCTCGATCTTGGCGAGCGCGAGCCCCGCCAGCTGCCGGTCGAGGGTCACCGACGTGAGCAGCCGGCGCGCCCCGGCGTCGTAGAGCTGTGCGCCCTGACCGCACACCGCCAGTCCCTCGTACCCGAGGTCGTCGAGGATGTACCGGGTCCAGGGGACCGCACGCCCCGTGACGACGAGGTGCGCGGCGCCCGCCACGGTGGCCGCGGCGAGTGCCTCACGCGTGCGCTCCGAGATCGTGCCGTCGGAGCGCAACAGCGTTCCGTCGAGATCGGTGGCGACGAGCTTGTAGGGGAACGCCCCGGTGGATTCGGTGGTGCCGGTCACTTGGAGATCGGCTCCAGTACTTCACGGCCGCCCAGGTACGGACGCAGCATCTCCGGCACCCGTACGGAACCGTCGGCCAGCTGGTGGTTCTCCAGGATCGCCACGATCGTGCGCGGCACGGCACACAGCGTGCCGTTCAGCGTCGCGAGCGGCTGCACCTTCTTGCCGTCCCGCATACGCACCGACAGCCGGCGGGCCTGGAAGCCGTCGCAGTTCGAGGCCGAGGTCAGCTCGCGGTACTTGCCCTGCGTCGGAATCCACGCCTCGCAGTCGAACTTGCGCGAGGCGGACGAGCCCAGGTCGCCCGACGCCACGTCGATGACCTGGAAAGGCAGCCCGAGAGCGGTCAGCCACTGCTTCTCCCACGCCAGGAGCCGCTGGTGCTCGTTCTCCGCGTCCGCGGGATCCACGTACGAGAACATCTCGACCTTGTCGAACTGGTGCACGCGGAAGATGCCGCGGGTGTCCTTGCCGTACGTGCCGGCCTCGCGGCGGAAGCACGGCGAGAAGCCCGCGTAGCGCAGCGGCAGCTTGTCGGCGTCGAGGATCTCGTCCATGTGGTACGCCGCGAGCGGGACCTCGGAGGTGCCGACGAGGTAGTAGTCGTCCTTCTCCAGGTGGTACACGTTCTCCGCGGCCTGGCCGAGGAAGCCGGTGCCCTCCATGGCGCGCGGGCGGACCAGCGCCGGGGTCAGCATCGGGATGAAGCCGGCCTCCGTGGCCTGTGCGATCGCCGCGTTGACCAGCGCGAGCTCCAGGAGCGCGCCGACACCCGTCAGGTAGTAGAAGCGCGAGCCGGACACCTTGGCGCCGCGCTCGACGTCGATGGCGCCCAGCGCCTCGCCGAGCTCCAGGTGGTCCTTGGGCTCGAAGCCCTCGGCACCGAAGTCGCGGATCGTGCCGTGCGTCTCCAGGACGACGAAATCCTCCTCGCCGCCGACCGGCACGTCGGGGTGCACGAGGTTGCCGAGCTGCTGGAGGAGGCGCTTGGTCTCCTCGTCCGCCTCGTGCTGCTCGGCGTCGGCCGCCTTGACGTCGGAGGCGAGCCGGCCGGCCTTCTGGAGCAGCTCGGCCTTCTCGTCGCCCGAGGCCTTGGGGATGAGCTTGCCGAGTGCCTTCTGCTCGGAGCGCAGCTCGTCGAAGCGGACGCCGGACGACCTGCGCCGCTCGTCGGCGGAGAGAAGGGAGTCGACGAGCGCGACGTCCTCTCCACGGGCGCGCTGGGAGGCGCGAACACGGTCGGGGTCCTCACGGAGCAGGCGAAGGTCAATCACCCCGCAAGGCTACCGGTGCGGAGTTCCGGGGCACGACCCGGTATTCCGATCTGTCGCTTCTGTCATGATTTGGGGAAATTGTCGATTAACTCGAATTGTGTGGACGGAACGTCAACGGAAATGGCCCGTCTCCCCGGAACGGGGCAGGCGGGCGGTGGCGCGTTGACTCGATTCCCTTGCGGGACAGGGGACTTGGGGAGGGAGTTGTCCACAGGAATGCATGCTCCTGGAAAGTTATCCACAGGTTGTGCGAAAGATCTGTGGACATCGGAAGTGATCATTCCGAAAGCCGCATCCGGGACAAGGGATTCCCGAGTTAAACCCTCTCTACACCCACGTTCGGGTGGAAATGGTTCGCTCTAAGGGATTGGCCAGGGAAATCAGGTGGACGAAGGGTGACCTGTGGGGCTGTGGACGCAGTTGTGGGTTGTAGGCCGATTTGTCGACCAAGTCGCACTTCGTTGTCGACTTATCCCCAGGTCGAGAAGGAGGGCTGTGGATAACTTCTGTGGACGAAGAAAATCTGCAGGTAGGACCGACTAGAAACGGCCGTCCTGGCACCGCGCCAGCCAGTCCGAGGCCGCCGCGAACTCGTCGTCGGACGTACCGGCCCGCGGTGCGCGCATGTCCTTGGGATCCACGTCGGCCTGCGGATAGGACCCGAGGAACCGCACCTGCGGGCAGACCCGCTTGAGCCCCGTCAGCGCCTCGGCCACCCGGCGGTCCGAGATGTGCCCCTCGGCGTCGATGGCGAAGCAGTAGTTGCCGATGCCCTCGCCGGTCGGCCGGGACTGCAGCAGCATCAGGTTGACCCCGCGGACGGCGAACTCCTGGAGCAGTTCGAGCAGGGCACCGGGGTGGTCGTCGCGCTGCCAGATGACCACGGACGTCTTGTCCGCGCCGGTCGGCGCCGCGGGCCGGGCGGGCCTGCCCACCAGGACGAACCGGGTCTGCGCGTTCTCCGCGTCGTGAATCTCGGTCTCCAGGGCCTCCAGGCCGTACCGCGCCGCCGCGAACTCGCCGGCGAAGGCCGCGTCGTAGCGCCCCTCCTGGACCAGGCGGGCGCCGTCCGCGTTGGAGGCCGCCGACTCCCAGACGACGTCGGGAAGGTGGTCCCTCATCCAGTTGCGCACCTGCGGCTGGGCGGCCGGGTGCGCGCTGACCGTCTTGATGTCGGACAGCTTCGTACCGGGGCGGACCAGTAGCGCGAAGGTGATCGAGAGGAGCACCTCGCGGTAGATCATCAGCGGCTCGCCGACGGCCAGCTGGTCGATCGTGGTGGTGATGCCGCCCTCCACCGAGTTCTCGATCGGCACGAACGCGGCCTCGGCCTCGCCGGCCCGGACGGCGTCGAGCGCCGCGGGGACGGACACCATCGGGACGAGCTGCCTGGTGGCCGACTCCGGAAGAGTCCGCAGGGCCACTTCGGTGAAGGTGCCCTCGGGGCCGAGATACGCGTAGCTGGCTGGCATGGCCTCACCCTAATGGGCCGTGCGGAACGCGGCTCACCCCTCCAGCAACCGCTGCCCCACGTACTCGCCCTCCGCCGCCCCGCCCGGTACCGCGAACAGCCCGCTCGACTCGTGCCGGATGAAGGCGGACAGCGCGTCCCCGCGGTCGAGCTTGCGCTGCACCGGGACGAAGCCGCGCAACGGGTCGGCCTGCCAGCAGACGAAGAGCAGCCCCGCGTCCGGCACCCCGTCCGCGTCGATGCCGTCGTGGAAGGAGAAGGGCCGGCGGAGCATCGCCGCGCCGCCGTTCTCGTCGGGCCGGGTGATACGGGCGTGCGCGTTGATGGGGACGACCAGCTTGCCGTCGCCACCGGTCTTCTCCAGGTCCATGGCGGTCGTCTCGGTGCCGCCGGACAGGGCTGCCCCGTCGGACTTCCGGCGGCCGATCACGGCCTCCTGGTCCTTGACCGAGAGCTGCTCCCAGTCGTCGAGAAGCATCCGGATACGGCGTACGACGGCGTACGAGCCGCCCGCCATCCAGGACGGGTCGCCCGCGTCGGGCACGAAGATCCGCCGGTCGAAGTCGGGCTCCGAAGGCTTGGGATTACGGGTGCCGTCGACCTGCCCCATCAGATTGCGGGTCGTCAAGGGGCGGGTGGTGGCGCCGGGCGAACGGTTGAAGCCGTTCATCTGCCAGCGCACCCGGGCCGCGCGGCCCGCGTCCTGCTGGATCGCGCGCAGGGCGTGGAAGGCGACGAGGGAGTCGTTCGCGCCGATCTGGACCCACAGGTCGCCGTTGCTGCGGGCCTTGTCGAGGTGGTCCGAGGAGAAGTCGGGCAGGGGGTCGAGGGCGATCGGCCGCTGCTTCGCCAGTCCCGTACGGGTGAAGAAGCCGTGGCCGAAACCGAAGGTGACCGTGAGGGACGAGGGTCCGGCGTCGCGCGCCACGTCCGTGTCGTCGCTCGCGGACGCCTCGCCCGCCATCAGTCGCTGGGCGGTCCTCGACCAGCGGCGCAACAGGGCTGCCGCCTCCTTGCGGCCCGCGCCCGCCGTCAGGTCGAAGGCGACGAGGTGGCCGCGGGCCTGGAGGGCGGTCGTGATGCCCGGCTGATGTTTCCCGTGAAACATCACCTCGTCCGCGCCCACCGAGCTGAGGAGCGCGGTCCGGTCGGCGGAGGAAGAGGAGGAAGCGGAGGGTGCGGAGGCGTATCCGGCGGCTCCGCCCGCCGCGCCGAGTGCGAGGCCCGTGGCACCGGCGGTGCCGAGCAGGCGCCGTCGTGAAACGGCGCCTCTGGGGGAGGGCTGCCGGGATTCCGGCGAAGCGGCCTCCTCGGAGGATGTGGAGGATGCTCCTTCGTGAGCGACGTCCGAAGATGCCGGAGGGGAGGTCTTCGGAGTGGACTGTTCAGCCATGGTGTCGTTCAGCCGATCTGTGCGTTCTTGTCCACGGTCACCTGGTCGATGTCGGACGTCCGTACGGTCACCGCGATCTGCCAGGTGCCCGCCATCGGGATCTGCACCCCGCTCGCCGTCCAGTGCCCGGTGGCGATGCGGTCGGGGACCACGGGCAGCGGCCCGATGTCCTTCGCCTTGAGGGTGAAGGCGACCTTGACCTCGGGAATGTCGAAGGCCTTGCCGTTCGGCCGCTCCACGTAGACGTGCATGTCGTTGCCGCCGACGCGGGCCGGGTCCAGTTCGACGCGGGCTATGCCCTTGCCGTCCTCACTCCCCGTGTCGAACGGGATGTCCAGCGACAGCGCCTCACCGGGCTGCTCCGAGGTGGTGGCGGTGGCGGCCTTCGCCTCCTCCTCCGTACGCCCGGGTTCGGTGGAGGTGAGCACGGTGGTGACGGCCAGCAGGACGACCGCGACGCCCGCCTCCGCGAGCACCGAGCGGCGCAGGCCCGAGCGGAGCGGGTCGGCGTTGCGCAGGCGCTTCTCGCGCGTGGTGGTCACTGCGGCGCGCTGCCGGGCGAGTTGGGTGGCCCGCTTGCCGCCACCGGCACTGCCACCGTCACCGCCGCCTGTGGAAGCCGGTTTCTTCTGGTCCGTACGCCCGCCGGTCCCCTTCGGCCCCTTGAACCCTTTAGACCCTTTGGGTGTCTTTGACTCTTTCGACGTCTTCGGTGTCGAGGCACCGACCGAGGCCTTCACCGGAGCCTTGGCCGAGGTCTTCGCCGATGTCTTGGCGGGCGTCCTGGCGGGTGCCTGCGCCAGTCGGGCGGTCCAGCGCCGCGAGACCCATGCGATGCCGACGAGTACGACCACCAGGCCGACCTTGATCAGCAGCAGCTGCCCGTACCAGGTGTCCGTGAGCGCCGACCAGGAGCCGAGCTGCCGCCACGACTGGTAGATCCCGGTCACGACCAGCACGGCCACGCTGCCGAACGCGACGCGGGAAAAGCGCTGTACGGCGGACTCTTCGAGGGACGGTGCGCGGTACAGCGCCACCAGCAGCGTCGACAGGCCGCCGAGCCAGACCGCGACGGCGAGCAGATGCAGCACGTCGACGGGCATCGCGACACCCGTCTGGAGACCGGTCGAGGCGTGCTCGGCCATCGCCCACGTCGCGGCGAGGCCGGCCGCCACGACGAACCCGCCGATGGCGAGCCCGAACGTCAGATCGTTCTTCTCCTCTTCGTCCTCGCGCTTCTCGTACGCCCCGAAGAGTACGGCGATGAACAGCGCGGCCGCCGCGAGCAGCAGCAGCCGCGACACCAGGGCTGCCCCCGTCTTGGTCTGCAGCACCTGGCTGAGCAGGTCGAGGTCGAAGATGTCCCCGACCTTCCCCGAGCCGGTGTACGACCCGCGCAGCATCAGCATGGCGAGCGTGGCCCCGGTCAGGGCGAGCCACCCCGAGACCACGAGCCGCTGCACCGCCTGCACACCGGTGCCGCGCTGCCAGCAGGCCAGCACGAAGGCCGAACCGCCGACAAGGAGGATGAAGCCCGCGTACGAGAGATAGCGGGCGAAGCCGTAGAGGCCGCCCACGACACCGCCGCCGACCTCCTGGCCGGACACGGCGACGGAGGTCTTCGAGGGCGCCCCGATGGAGAAGGTGAAGGCG
>NZ_LIPP01000420.1:7517-7745 GCF_001418335.1 Streptomyces aurantiacus
TCGTCGACCACCGCTCCCTGCTGCGGGTCGCTTCCGGTCAGTGCGGCGTGCGCGGAGACGGGCGCGGCCCCGGCGAGGAGCGCGCCGGTGACGGCGAGGAGCAGCAACAGCAGCGTCCGGACACGGGGAGCGATGGTCTGACTCAACGGTGGTGCCTCCCTCAGTGGTGCGACTTCTTGGGCGAGTGCTTGGACGACTTCTTGGAGGAATGCGAGTCCGAGGACGACC
>NZ_LIPP01000421.1:0-1108 GCF_001418335.1 Streptomyces aurantiacus
CGTCCAGGGGCTCGGCGCGGCGGTGCTCGCCCCCTCGACACTGACGATCCTCACCTCGGCCGTGCCCGAGGGAGCCGCTCGCGCGCGTGCCATCGCGACCTGGACCGCGGTCGGCGGAGGCGGTGGCGCGGCGGGCGGGCTCGTCGGCGGACTCCTGGTCGACGGCCTGAACTGGCGATGGGTCCTGCTGATCAACGTGCCGGTCGGTGCGGTGGTGCTGGCCGGCGCCGCGCTCTGGCTGGTCGAGAGCCGGGTCGGCGGCGAGCGGCGGCTCGACCTGCCGGGTGCCGTACTGGTGACGTCGGGCCTCGCGATCCTCGCGTACGGGATCGTGCAGACCGAGGCCGAGGGGTGGGCGTCGGCCGGGACACTGGTCCAGCTGTCCGGCGGGGCCGCCCTGATCGGGCTCTTCCTGCTCGTCCAGGCACGGACGAAGGCGCCGCTGATGCCGCTGAAACTGTTCCGGCTGAGGTCCGTGTCCTCGGCGAACGTGGCGATGTTCCTGTGCGGTTCGGCGATGTTCTGCATGTGGTTCTTCATGACGCTGTACGCGCAGAACGTGCTCGGCTACACACCCCTGGAGGCCGGACTCGCGCTCGTACCCAGCTCGCTGGCGGTGATACTGGGCTCGAAGGCCGCGCCGCGGTTGATGCCGGTCGTGGGGGTGCGCAACGTCGCGGTGATCGGGGCGCTGGTGGCGGCGGCCGGGTTCGGCTGGCAGTCGACGATGGGCGCCGACGGGTCGTACGTCGTCACGATCATGTTCCCCGGCGTCCTCATGATGCTCGGAGCCGGGCTCTCCGCGACGCCGCTCGCCGCGCTGGCGACGTCGGGGGCGGGGCCGGAGGACGCCGGGCTGGTGTCGGGGCTGATCAATACCTCGCGCACGATGGGGGGTTCGCTGGGGCTGTCGGTGATGGCGACGATTGCCGCTGCGCGGACTGCTGGGGGGACTTCGGCGGAGGCGTTGACGGAGGGGTATGCGTTGGTGTTCCGGACGGGGGGCGTGGTGTTGTTGGTGGGGGCGGTGTTGATGTTGGTGTGGCTGCCGTGGGCTCCGCCGGGGGGTTCGGGGGGTTCTGTTCCGCGTCGGCTGCGGGTTCGTCGT
>NZ_LIPP01000421.1:1117-1358 GCF_001418335.1 Streptomyces aurantiacus
TGCGCCGTTTCCCGCGCCCCTTATGAGGCGCGGCCCATACCGGGCGCGGCTCGGTTCTGGCTACAGCCAGCCCTGTTGGCGGGCCTCTCGCATGGCTTCCATGCGGTTGCGGGTGGATGTTTTGCCGATTGCGGAGGAGAGGTAGTTGCGGACGGTCGACTCGGAGAGGTGCAGCTTGGACGCGATGTCGGAGACGGTCGCGCCGTCCGCCGAGGCCTTCAGCACATCGCACTCGCGGGCG
>NZ_LIPP01000421.1:1384-1779 GCF_001418335.1 Streptomyces aurantiacus
CAGGAACCCCGCGGCGCCCGCCTCCATGGCCCGCCGCAGATAACCGGGCCGGCCGAAGGTGGTGAGGATCAGCACCCGGCAGTCGGGCGTTTCCTCGCGCAACAACGCGGCGGCGTCCAACCCGCTGATCCCCGGCAGTTCGATGTCCAGCAGCGCGACATCGGGCCGCGACTCCAGGGCCGCCCCGACGATCGCGTCCCCCGTCCCGACCTGCGCCACCACCTCGATGTCCTCCTCAAGCCCGAGAAGAAGGGCGAGCGCGCCCCGCATCATCCCCTGATCCTCGGCGAGGAGAACCCGAATGGACTTGGCGGCCCGATGTTCCCGCGGCATCTCGTTCACCTCCCAAGCGTAGGACCAGCTTTCAGAGGCAAGGGGAACGGCGCAATCTTCTG
>NZ_LIPP01000422.1 GCF_001418335.1 Streptomyces aurantiacus
CTTTAGGGATTTTAGGTGGGGGGCCGCTGAACCGTAGTACGCCTTCTGCCAGTTGGGGAGGGTGGGGTCTGTGTAGTTTTGGTAGGCCGCGCCCGACGCGTAAGGGCGCATTGCCTTGTGGGCCTCGGTCAGCCAGGACTGCGATGTCGTGCCGGACGTGCCCGGGCGCCACGCCGCGATGTACTGGGCCAGCATCCGCGAGCGGCGGTGGACGAAGGCCGTTGCCGTGGGGTCCACGCGGTTGATCGCGCCGCCGAGAGCCGTGAGCGCGATGGTGCCCGTGCCGCCCCTCACCCCCGCGATGCGGGACAGCAGGGTCCCTATGCCCGCCGCCGAGATCGAGCGGTCGAAGAAGTCCGAGCGGCCCGCGTACGTCTCGCGGCCCAGTGCTCCCTGCGTCGAACGGCCCGGGGTGCCGCCCGGGAGGTGGCACTGGGCGGCGGTCGGGAAGGACGAGCAGCCCGCGTACACCTCCATCGCCTCCTCGTACGAACGGCGCTTGAGGGAGATGCCCCGGGCGGAGGCGCCGATCCGGTCGGCGAGGCGGTCGACCGCGTTCTGCAGTTCGCCGTACGTGCCGAGCGAGAACGCGGACACGGAGACCGTGGGCGTGCCGCCGGCCGCGTTCGCGAGGTGGACCGAGGACCAGATCTCGTCCGGCTGGTCGGGGCCCCACTCCTGCCAGGCCTCGACGACCGCCGCCGCCCTGGACCACGGCCAGGACATGTTCGCCGTGACGCCCTGCGGCGCGGGGTGCGTGGTGAAGCGGAGCTCCGTTACGACGCCGAAGTTGCCGTTGCCCGCGCCGCGCAGGGCCCAGAACAGGTCCTTGTTCTCGGTCGCGCTCGCGGTGAGCTGCTTGCCGTCCGCCGTGATCAGGGTCGCCTGCGTGAGGCTGTCGCACGTCAGGCCGTACGCCCTCGACACCACCCCGTGGCCGCCGCCCAGCGTCAGACCCGAGATGCCCACCGTCGGGCAGGAACCCGCCGGGATCGTCACCCCCTTCGCGGCGAGCGCGCGGTAGACGTCGATCAGCTTGGCGCCCGCGCCGACCACCGCCTCGTTCCCGGACGCCCGCACCTCGGACAGCTTCGACACGTCGACGATCAGCCGGCCGTCCCCCGAGGACCAACCCGCGTACGAATGGCCGCCGTTGCGGATCGAGACGCGGATGTCGTGGGCGCGGGCGTACGCGAGCGCCGTACGGATGTCGTCGGTGTGGGCGACGTACGCGACCGCCGTCGGCTTCAGGGAGTCGAAGTGGGTGTTGTAGAGCTGGCGGGCCGCCGCCCAGTCGGTGTCGCCCGGGCGGACCAGGGGCCCGTCCAGATCCTTGGTCAGCGCTTTCCAGTCGGCCGCCGTGGAGCCCGTGGAGCCTGTGGAGCCTTTGGTCGTCGTGCTCGCTCCCGTTGGTTCGGTGGCTCCGGGTGCGCCGGGCTTGCCTTTTCCGCCGGTCGACCGTGGTTCGGGGCTCTTGCCGGAGCACGCCGCCGACGCCGCTGTCACCGCGACCGTGAGCGTGACCGCGGCGCTGCCGCCGATGAACGTACGCCGTTGCATGTGTGCCTCCCCGCCCCCGCCGTCCCCTGCTACCCGTTGCTCCCGCTACCCGTTGCTCTCTTTGAGGAGACGGGACGGTCGTCCGGCGGGTTCCACAGGCCGGGCCCGGCAATCTACCGGGACGGGATCGGCCGCCGACGTGTTACGGGCAGGAAGGAAGGCTTCCGGTTGTCGGGACCCGTACGTGTTCTGCCCGTGAGCGTTCCGTGACCTCACCGCACTGACGGCAGGGGTTCACCCTCCGTTCACTCACGGCCATCGGCGGCTTCACCTTTTCTGCCTAATTTCGGCCTTACCCGGTGCGTGGTGCGGACGGAAGCAAGTTCACGTACCGGAGAGCTCAACAGCATGAAGCAGCCTCGTGCGGACGAAGAGGCTGCCCCACGACATCGCACGCTGCCGGCAACGGCGGCTTCTGGAAGGAACTCCCGAAAGTGAAGCTTCAGCGCAAGAACCGGCTTCGCGCCCTTTCCCTCGGTGCTGTCGCCGTCTCCGGCGCCCTTGCGCTGACGGCGTGCGGCTCCGACGACACCGGTAGCAGTGGGAGCGGCGACAGCACGACGGCCGCCAACAGCTCCATCAAGTGCGACGACGCCAAGGGCCAGCTGCTGGCCAACGGCTCCTCCGCGCAGAAGAACGCGATCGACGCCTGGGTCAAGCAGTTCTCGACCGCCTGCAAGGACGTGCAGATCAACTACAAGTCCGAGGGTTCGGGCGCCGGTGTCACGGCGTTCACCCAGGGCCAGGTCGCCTTCGCCGGCTCCGACTCCGCGCTGAAGCCCGAAGAGGTCACCGCCTCCAAGGAGGTCTGCAAGGACGGCCAGGGCATCGACCTGCCGATGGTCGGTGGCCCGATCGCCGTCGGTTACAACGTCCCGGGTGTCGAGGGCCTCGTCCTGGACTCGAAGACCCTCGCGGGGATCTTCGACAGCAAGATCACCAAGTGGAACGACGCGGCGATCAAGAAGCTGAACCCGGACGCCACGCTGCCCAATCTCAAGATCCAGGCGTTCCACCGCTCGGACGAGTCCGGCACCACGGACAACTTCACCAAGTACCTGATCGCCGCCGCGCCCGACCAGTGGAAGTACGAGGGCGGCAAGGCCTGGCAGGCCAAGGGCGGCCAGTCCGCGGCCGGTTCCTCCGGTGTCGCCCAGCAGGTGAAGGAAGTCCCCGGCGCCATCAGCTACATGGAGCTGTCGTACGCCAAGGACGGCATCACCGCGGCCAAGCTGGACACGGGCGCCAGCGCGCCGGTCGAGGCCACCGTCGAGAACGCCACGACGGCCATCGCGGACGCCAAGGTCGTCGGCACCGGCGCGGACCTCGCGCTCGAACTGAACCGCGCGACCAAGGCCGACGGCGCCTACCCGATCACCCTGGTCACGTACGAGATCGTCTGTGACAAGGGCAACAAGGCGGAGACCCTGGCCGCCACGAAGGCGTTCCTCACCTACATCGCCAGCGAGGACGGCCAGAAGGTCCTGGCCGAGAACGACTACGCCCCGATCCCCGAAGAGATCATCGCGAAGGTCCGTACGACCGTCGCGAGCCTGAGCTGATCTGAGCGTGTGGTCCGGCCCCTGACCAGGGGCCGGACCGCACGCCGTCCGGTGCACCGCCGCCTGGGGCCGCACACAGAATGTGGCCCCGCAGACCGGAGAAACTCATGGAAATATCCACAAAGAACCCAGATAACTCAGATAACCCAGATAACGCAGACAACCCGGGGAATCCCGAGAGCCTCGAAGCGCCTTCGCGTCTCTCGCCGCCCTCCGGTGCCGAGCAGAAGCGTGCGGCCCGTGGAGCGACCCGCCCCGGAGACCGGATCTTCCTCGGTCTGTCCCGTGGCTCGGGCATCTTCCTGCTCGTGATCATGGCCGCGATCGCGATCTTCCTCACCTACCGCTCCGTGCTCGCGATCAGCAAGGACGAGAGCAACTTCCTCACCACTCTTGAGTGGAACCCGACCGCCGCGGAGCCGAGCTTCGGCATCGCGGTCCTGGTCTACGGCACCGTCGTCTCGTCGATCATCGCGATGGTCATCGCGGTCCCGATCGCGGTCGGCATCGCCCTGTTCATCACGCACTACGCCCCGCGCAGGCTGGGCGGGGCCATCTCCTACGTGATCGACCTGCTCGCCGCCGTACCGTCCATCGTGTACGGCCTCTGGGGCGCCCTGGTCCTCGCGCCGCATCTGATCGGTCTCTACGGCTGGCTGGACGACTACTTCGGCTGGACCGGCATCCTGGACTGGCAGGGCGGCGCCCCGCGCTCGCTGTTCACCGTGGGCATCCTGCTCGCCATCATGATCCTGCCCATCATCACCAGCGTGAGCCGCGAGGTCTTCCGGCAGGCCCCGCAGATGCACCAGGAGGCCGCGCTGGCCCTCGGCGCCACGCGCTGGGAGGTCATCCGCATGTCGGTGCTGCCCTTCGGCCGCTCCGGCATCATCTCCGCCTCGATGCTCGGCCTCGGGCGCGCGCTCGGCGAGACGATGGCCGTGGCCACGGTCCTCTCCTCAAGTTTCGAGATCAACGCCAGCCTGCTCGACCCGGGCGGCGGCACGTTCGCCCAGAACATCGCCAGCAAGTTCAGCGAGGCCACCGTGATGGGCCGGGACGCGCTCATCGCCTCCGGCCTGGTGCTGTTCGTCATCACCCTGCTGGTCAACGGCGCGGCTCGCATGATCATCGCCCGCCGCGCGGAGTACTCGGGGGCCAACGCATGAGCCAGATCACAGAGACGCAGCCGCCCAGCTCCCTGCAGGGCGCGACGCTGCCCAAGTGGACCCCGTGGGCGATCGCCGCGGGCTCGGTCGCCCTCGGCCTCGGCATCAGCGCCGCGGCCGGCCTGGACAGCAGCATCCAGTGGGGCCTGATGGCCGCGATCTTCTTCGTGGGCGGCTCGTACGGCATCGCCGCGCGCGTCGAGGGCCGCCGGCAGGCCAAGGACCGGGTGGTGACCAGCCTGGTCTGGGTCGCCTTCCTCCTCGCCGTCGTGCCGCTGGTCTCGCTCATCTGGGAGACCGTCAAGCGGGGTGTGAAGGTCTTCGACGGCTACTTCCTCACCCACTCGATGGGGCTGATCGCCGACGACGAGCCCGGCGGCGGTATCTACCACGCGATACTCGGCACCCTTGAGCAGGTCGGCATCGCCACGGTGATCTCGGTGCCGGTCGGCATCCTGACCGCGGTCTACCTCGTGGAGTACGGACGCGGCAATCTCGCCAAAGCCGTCACCTTCTTCGTCGACGTCATGACGGGTATCCCGTCGATCGTCGCGGGTCTGTTCGTCCTCAGCTTCTGGATCCTCATCCTGGACATGGGTCCCTCCGGGTTCGCCGGTTCCATGGCCCTGACCATCCTGATGCTGCCGGTGATCGTCCGCTCCACCGAGGAGATGCTCAAGCTCGTACCGAACGAGCTGCGTGAGGCCTCGCTGGCGCTGGGCGTGCCGAAGTGGCGCACCATCATGAAGGTGGTGCTTCCGACCTCCATCGGCGGCATCACGACCGGTGTGATGCTCGCGGTCGCCCGTATCACGGGTGAGACCGCTCCGGTGCTGCTGCTGGTGTGGGGTTCGGCCTTCATCAACACGGACCCCTTCGACGGTCCCCAGGCCTCGCTCCCGATGTACATCTACCAGCAGTACGCGAACAGCGGCGGCGCCGGTGTGGCGTACGACCGGGCGTGGGCCGCGGCGCTCACGCTGATCGGGTTCGTGATGATCCTGAACCTGGCGGCTCGCGGCATCGCCCGCTGGAAGGCCCCCAGTACCGGTCGCTGACGCGGCCAGACAGCGACCAGTAGTCCTTCTCGAAAGAAGCAGTGATCCCCATGGCCAAGCGAATCGACATCAGCGGCCTCAGTGCCTACTACAGCTCGTTCCGAGCCATCGAGGACATCTCGATGACCGTCGAGCCCCGTTCGGTGACGGCCTTCATCGGCCCGTCCGGCTGCGGCAAGTCCACCTTCCTGCGCACCCTCAACCGGATGCACGAGGTGACGCCGGGCGGTCGTGTCGAGGGCAAGGTCATGCTCGACGACGAGAACCTGTACGGCGCCGGGATCGACCCGGTGGCGGTGCGGCGCGAGGTCGGCATGGTCTTCCAGCGCCCGAACCCCTTCCCCACGATGTCCGTCTTCGACAACGTGGCGGCGGGGCTGCGGCTCAACGGCAGCTACAAGAAGTCCGAGCTGGGTGACGTCGTGGAGAAGTCGCTGAAGGGCGCGAACCTCTGGAACGAGGTCAAGGACCGCCTGAACAAGCCCGGTTCAGGGCTGTCCGGCGGGCAGCAGCAGCGGCTGTGCATCGCCCGGGCGATCGCGGTGGAGCCGAAGGTTCTGCTCATGGACGAGCCCTGCTCGGCGCTCGACCCGATCTCGACCCTGGCCATCGAGGACCTGATCGGTGAGCTGAAGGAGCGCTTCACGATCGTCATCGTGACGCACAACATGCAGCAGGCGGCGCGGGTCTCCGACCGGACGGCGTTCTTCAACCTGTCCGCGGTCGGGCAGCCCGGGAAGCTCATCGAGATCGACGACACGGAGCGGATCTTTTCGAACCCGTCCGTGCAGGCGACCGAGGACTACATTTCCGGGCGGTTCGGCTGAGCCGGTGCCGATACCTGGTCTGAGTCTGAAGACCCCTCGCGGTGCTGCATGGCGGTGCCACCGCGGGGTCCGATAGGGCCCGCCTCCCGGCTGCGCCGGGGGGTGGGCCCGTTGGGTTTCCTCGCCCCCAGACCCCGCTAAAAGATTGCGCAGTTCCCCGCGCCCCTGGGTACCTAGGGGCGCGGGGAACTGCGCAGCGGGGGTTCGGGGGCGGAGCCCCCGAGTACGGGACGGGAAGGGTAGG
>NZ_LIPP01000423.1 GCF_001418335.1 Streptomyces aurantiacus
GGCTGAGCGCGCAGTTCCCCGCGCCCCTGGTGGGCGCAGTTCCTCGCGCCCCTGGCCGGGGCGCTGCGTGCCTCTGGTCAGGTTCTGGAGACGTTTCTCTCGTAGACCAGGCGGAGGCCGATGAGCGTGAGCCAGGGCTCGTGCTCGTCGATCACCGAGGCCTCACCGAGCACCATCGGGGCCAGACCGCCCGTCGCGATGACCGTGACGTCGTCCGGGTCCTCGGCGAGTTCGCGGGCCATGCGGTTGACGACGCCGTCGACCTGTCCCGCGAAGCCGTAGATGATGCCGGACTGCATGGCCTCGACGGTGTTCTTGCCGATGACGGTGCGGGGCCGGGCGATCTCGATCTTGCGGAGCTGGGCGCCCCGGACGCCGAGCGCCTCGACGGAGATCTCGATGCCGGGCGCGATGACGCCGCCGGCGTACTCCCCGCGCGCGGAGACCGCGTCGAAGGTCGTCGCCGTGCCGAAGTCGACGACGATGGCAGGACCGCCGTAGAGCTCGACCGCCGCGACCGCGTTGATGATGCGGTCGGCGCCGACCTCCTTGGGGTTGTCCATCAGGATCGGGACGCCCGTCTTGATGCCCGGCTCGACGAGGACGGCGGGTACGTCGCCGTAGTAGCGGCGGGTCACCTCACGCAGCTCGTGGAGGACCGAGGGGACGGTCGAGCAGATCGCGATGCCGTCGATGCCGTCGCCCAGCTCGTCGCCGAGGAGCGGGTGCATGCCCATCAGGCCCTGGAGGAGCACGGCCAGCTCGTCCGCGGTGCGGCGCGCGTCCGTGGAGATGCGCCAGTGCTCGACGATGTCCTCGCCGTCGAAGAGCCCGAGGACGGTGTGCGTGTTGCCGACGTCGATCGTGAGCAGCATGCCTACTCAGCCTCGCTCGTGGACGCCTCGGAGAGCGCGGAGTCCTCGTCGGCCTCGCGCAGGTCCAGGCCGATGTCCAGGATCGGCGCGGAGTGCGTGAGGGCCCCCACCGAGAGGAAGTCGACGCCCGTCTGCGCGTACGCCGGGGCTGTGTCCAGGGTGAGGCGGCCCGAGGCCTCCAGGAGTGCGCGGCCGGCCACCAGGGCCACCGCCTCCGCGCACTCGCCGGGCGTGAAGTTGTCCAGCAGGATCAGGTCGGCGCCCGCGTCCACGACCTCGCGCAGCTGGCTCAGGGTGTCGACCTCGACCTCGATCGGCACGTCCGGGAAGGTCTCCCGTACGGCCTTGAACGCCTGGGCGACGCCGCCCGCGGCGACCACGTGGTTGTCCTTGACGAGCGCCGCGTCCGAGAGCGACATGCGGTGGTTGACACCGCCGCCGCTGCGGACCGCGAACTTCTCCAGGGAGCGCAGTCCCGGCGTCGTCTTGCGGGTGTCCCGCACGCGCGCGCCGGTGCCCTCCAGGACGTCCGCCCACGCGCGCGTGGCCGTCGCGATGCCGGAGAGGCGGCACAGCAGGTTCAGCGCGCTGCGCTCGGCCGTCAGCAGGTCCCTGGTGCGGGTCGTGACGCTCAGGAGGCGCTGGCCAGCCTCCACGCGGTCGCCGTCCTCGACGTGCCGCTCGACCTCGAACTCGTCGGTGCAGACCACGGAGACGACCGCCTCGGCGATCCGCAGGCCCGCCACGACGCCGGCCTCGCGGGCGGTGAAGTCGGCCGTGGAGACGGCGTCCTCGGGGATGGTCGCGACGGTGGTCACGTCCACGCCGTGGTCGAGGTCCTCCTCGATGGCGAGGTGGGCGATGTCCTCGACCTCCACGGGGTCGAGACCGGCGTCGGTGAGGAGCTGTGCGAGGGCGGGATCGAGCCCGCACTCGGTGTATGCGCCTTCGGGGAGTTGGCTGCCGTACTCCCCTTCGGCTCCGCAGGCGCAGCCGTCGCCGCAGCCACCGCCGTCGAGAAGGGGAAGGTCCGGGGTGCTCACTTCTGTCACTGCTCCTGGGGGCCGGTCGTGGGGGTTTCCCCGGCTCGGACCGATCGGACCGAGTCGAGAGGGCGGGGAAGTGTCGGGGGGAAGTCTGGGGTGTCGGTGGTGTGCACGGCGAGCGTGCGGTCCGGATTGAGCCGTACGACGATGTGGCGGCGCCAGGTGGCGTCGTCCCGTTCGCCCCGGTCCTCGCGCCAGTGGCAGCCGCGGGTCTCCTCGCGGAGGCGGGCGGCGGCCACCAGGACGCGGGCCACGCACAGGAGGTTGGTCGCCTCCCAGGTGTCGACGCCCGGTTCGGCCGTCTTGCCGTTCTCGTCGAGGGCGTCGCGGGCGTCGGAGTGCAGCCGCTGGAGGCCGTCGGCGGCGGTCTCCAGTGAGCCGGCCGAGCGCAGGACACCGGCGCCGTCCGTCATGATCCGCTGGATCGCGAACCGTGCCTCGGCGGCGAGCAGCGGGTGGGCGGGCTTCTCCGGCCGGTCGACCGGAGCCGGCGAGGGCACGCGCGCGTGGAGACGGTTCTCCTCGGGCCGGTTCTCCTCGTGGCGGTTCTCCTCGTGGCGGTCCGCGATGTCCGCCGCGATGCGCTCGGCATAGACGAGGCCCTCCAGGAGGGAGTTGGAGGCGAGCCGGTTGGCGCCGTGGACGCCGGTGCAGGCGACCTCGCCGCACGCGTACAGGCCCGGCACGGTCGTACGGCCCCGGGAGTCGGTGCGGACGCCGCCGGAGGCGTAGTGGGCGGCCGGGGCGACCGGGACGGGCTCGGTGACCGGGTCGATGCCGTGGGCGCGGCAGGCGGCCAGGATCGTCGGGAAGCGGTGCTCCCACATGTGCGCCCCGAAGTGCCGGGCGTCCAGGTACATGTGCTCGGCGTCCTGCTCCTGCATGCGCCGCGTGATGCCCTTGGCGACGATGTCCCGGGGCGCCAGTTCCGCGAGCTCGTGCTGCCCCACCATGAAGCGCTCGCCCTGCGCGTCGACGAGGTGGGCGCCCTCGCCGCGTACCGCCTCGGACACCAGGGGCTGCTGGCCCTCGGCGTCCGGGCCGAGGAACAGCACGGTCGGGTGGAACTGCACGAATTCGAGGTCGCTGACCTCGGCCCCGGCCCGCAGGGCGA
Organism: Streptomyces aurantiacus; assembly: GCF_001418335.1. Taxonomy (GTDB): domain Bacteria; phylum Actinomycetota; class Actinomycetes; order Streptomycetales; family Streptomycetaceae; genus Streptomyces; species Streptomyces aurantiacus. Next base: position 3,036 of record NZ_LIPP01000423.1, read on the forward strand.
GGGCGACGCCGTCGCCGGTGGACACCGACGGGTTGGTGGTCGCCGAGAAGACCTGGCCCATGCCGCCGGTCGCGAGGACCACGGCGGGCGCGTGGACCGCTCCCACGCCGTCATGCTGGCCCTCACCCATGACGTGCAGGGTCACGCCGGCCGTGCGTCCGTCGGCGTCCGTGAGGAGGTCCAGGACGAGCGCGTTCTCGACCGTACGCAGTCCACGCGCGCGTACCGCCTCGACGAGGGCCCGGGAGATCTCGGCGCCGGTCGCGTCGCCGCCCGCGTGGGCGATACGGCGGCGGTGGTGGCCGCCCTCACGGGCCAGTTCCAGGCCGCCCTCCTCGGACTCGTCGAAGTGGGCGCCGGTCTCGATGAGGCGGCGTACGGCGCCGGGGCCCTCGGTGACGAGAATGCGTACGGCGTTCTCGTCGCACAGGCCCGCGCCCGCCACCAGGGTGTCGTCGAGGTGTTGCTCGGGGGTGTCGCCCTCGCCCAGGGCCGCGGCTATGCCGCCCTGGGCCCAGCGGGTGGAGCCGTCGTCCAGGCGGGCCTTGGTGACGACGACCGTCCGCAGGCCCGCGGCGTCGCAGCGCAGGGCGGTGGTGAGTCCGGCGACTCCGGAGCCGACGACCACGACGTCGGCGGTGACGGACCAGCCGGGAGCGGGCGCGTGCAGACGAATACCTGTCGTAGTGCCTGTCGTAGTGCCTGTGCTGGTGCCTGTGCTGGTCACGAGGCGGCTCCGAAGGTCAGAGGAATGTTGTCGATCAGCCGGGTGGTCCCGACCCGGGCGGCGACGGCGAGGACGGCCTCGCCGGTGTGGCCGTCCGGGATCTCGGTGAAGTCGGCCGGATCGACCAGTGCCAGGTAGTCCAGGGCGAGCGGCGGGCTGAGCCGGGCCGCGTCGTCGAGGACCAGGCGGGCGGCGGCGCGGACCGCGGCGGGGCCCCCGGGGGCCGCCTTGGCGACTGCGTGCGTGTCGGCGGCGGCGCGGGACTCGCCGATGGCGCTGAGGGCGTCGCCGCGCGCGTGCGTGGCGGGCAGTTCGCGGGCACGCGCGCGCAGGGCCTCCTGGGCGGCGAGCCGGTCGCTGCCCGCGAACAGGGCCTGCGAGAGGGCGAGCGCGGTGCGGCGCTCGGTGGCCGACAGATAGCGGTTGCGGCTGGACAGGGCCAGACCGTCCGCCTCGCGCACGGTCGGCACGCCGACGATCTCCACGCCGAAGTTCAGGTCGCGCACCATGCGGCGGATCAGGGCGAGCTGCTGGGCGTCCTTCTGCCCGTACAGCGCCACGTCGGGCCTCGTGATGTGCAGCAGCTTGGCGACGACGGTGAGCATGCCGTCGAAGTGTCCTGGCCGCGTCGAGCCCTCCAGGCGCTCCCCCATCGGTCCCGCGCTGATGCGGACCTGGGGTTCGCCGCCCGGGTAGACCTCGTCCGCGGACGGGGCGAACACGGCGTCCGCGCCCGCCTGCTCGGCGATCTTGATGTCGGCGTCCAGGGTGCGCGGATAGCGGTCGAGGTCCTCGCCCGCGCCGAACTGGAGGGGGTTCACGAAGACCGTGACGACGACCTCTCCGCCACCCGCGACCTCTCCGTCGCCCGCGATCTCCCGGGCGGTACGGATCAGGGTGGCGTGGCCCTCGTGCAGGGCGCCCATCGTCATGACGACGACGCGGCGGCCGGTGCGTACGCGCGCGTGGAGCTCGTCGGCGGTGCTCAGCAGGACGGTGGTCATCGGGCAGCTCCGCTCTCGGCAGCCGCGCACGCCGTCGGACGTCTCCTCGGGGACCGGCTCGTCGGGGACCGTCTCGTCGTCATCGGATGTCTCCCTCGGGCCCGTCCGCGGTGTCGGGGGCTTCGGGACCGCCCGGGCCGCCGGGGCCACCGGGTCCGTTGGGGTCACCGGCGAGTACGTCGAGGAGGTCCTCGGCGAGCTCCGGCTTGAGCAGGCCGTGGGCGAGGGCCCGGTCGGCGGTCGCGCGGGCCATCGCCAGATAGCCGGCGACGGTCTCCGGCGCGTGTTTGCGCAACTCGGCGACGTGCACGGCGACCGTGCCCGCGTCGCCGCGCGCCACCGGTCCGGTGAGGGCCGCGTCGCCCGACCGAAGGGCGTTGTCCAGCGCGGCGCCCAGCAGCGGGCCCAGCATCCGGTCCGGGGCGTCGACCCCCGCCGCGCGCAGCAGGTCCATGGACTCGGCGACCAGGGTCACCAGGTGGTTGGCGCCGAGCGCGAGGGCAGCGTGGTAGAGCGGCCTGGCTTCCTCGGCGATCCACTCGGGCTCGCCGCCCATCTCGATGACCAGCGCCTCGGCGGCCAGCCGCAGCTCGTCGGGGGCGGTGATCCCGAAGGAGCAGCCGGCGAGCCGCTGTACGTCCACGGGGGTGCCGCTGAACGTCATCGCGGGGTGCAGGGCGAGAGGCAGCGCCCCGGCGCGCCGAGCTGGGTCGAGGACCCTCGATCCGTACCGTCCCGAGGTGTGCACGAGGAGCTGGCCCGGCCGGACGGAACCGGTGTCGACGAGTCCTTCCACCAGGCCCGGCAGGGCGTCGTCGGGGACGGTCAGCAGCACCAGCTCGGCCCGGTCCAGGACCTGCTCGGGTGTCATCAGCGGCACGTCGGGCAGCAGCCGCGCGGCGCGCCGCCTGGAGGCGTCGGAGACGCCGGACACGGCCACCGGGCGGTGCCCGGCGAGCTGGAGCGACGCGGCCAGGGCGGGGCCCACGCGCCCGGCGCCCACGACGCCGACGGTGAGTCGCGCGGGGCGGTCCTTGGGGTCTGGCTGGGGGAATGTACTCACTCGACGGCGGCCTTCCGTTCCAGTCCGCTCGGGGTACCGGACGCTTTCTCGTCATGTTAACGCGATTGGTCCGAGGGCCGTCTTTCTGTCCACAGGCTGTGGGGAAGACGACTCCGCGGAACCGACAGGCCGTGAGGGAGGATCGGCGGCCGGAAATTCGCGTGACCGCCCGCCGTGGCGTCCTGCATGATCCGCAGCATGAGCGATACGGCGGAGCAGGCCGAGGACGACGACCCGGCGGGTCGGCCGACGGACGCGACCGAGCAGCGGCGTGAGCAGCAGCGTGCGCGGCGCAGGGCCGCCTGGCGAGGGGCGCGGCAGGTGCTGCGGCGGCCCGGTTTCCGCTCCACGGTCGGTGAGCTGCTGACCGGGCTGACGGACGCCGCGCCGGACGTGTACGACCTGGACCTGCCGGTGGACATGTACGGCGACGGAATCGTGGAGACCCTGGAGGAGCGGGTCGCCGGCCTGCTCGGCAAGGAGGCCGCCGCCTTCTTCCCGTCGGGCACCATGGCCCAGCAGGTCGCGCTGCGCTGCTGGGCGGGCCGTACGGGGAATTCGACGGTGGCGATGCATCCCCTCTCTCACCCGGAGCTGCACGAAAGGCACTCCCTCAGCACCCTCAGCGGCCTGCGCACCGTCCATCCCACGCGCGAGCCGCGGATGCCGTCGGCCGACGAGGTGCGCGACCTGGACGAGCCCTTCGGGACGCTGTTCCTCGAACTGCCCCTGCGGGAGGCCGGTTTCGTCCTGCCCTCCTGGGAGGAACTGGTCGCCGTCACGGACGCGGCACGCGAACGCGACGCCGTGGTGCACGTCGACGGGGCCCGCCTGTGGGAGTGCACCACCCATTTCGGCCGCTCCCTGGCCGAGATCGCGGACCTCACGGACAGCGTCTACGTGTCCTTCTACAAGTCGCTGGGCGGGTTCGGCGGCGCCGCACTCGCGGGCCCGAGGACACTCGTCGACGAGGCGAAGGCCTGGCGCCACCGGTACGGCGGGCAGATACTCCAGCAGTTCCCCACCGTCCTGTCCGCGCTGATCGGCCTGGAGAAGGAACTGCCCCGGCTCCCGGAGTACGTGGCCCACGCGCGCGTGGTCGCCGCGGCGCTGCGCGAGGGGTTCGCCGGGGCTGGGCTCCCCTGGGTACGGGTGCACCCCGAGGAGCCGCACACGCACGAGTTCCAGGTGTGGCTGCCGTACGAGGCGGATGCCCTGATGGATGCGGGGACGGTGCAGGCGGAGGAGACGGGGGTGTCCCTCTTCCCGCAGGTCTGGGTGCGGGGCGGGCCCGGTCTGTCGTTCACCGAGGTCGCGGTGGGCGCGCCCGGCCTGGAGTGGACGGCGGACGACGTACGGGCCGCCGTGACGGATTTCGTGGCACGGCTCCCCCGCTGAGCCAGGCCGGCCCCGCTGACGCCACCGGCGGTCGGGTCAGCCGAGCAGTCGGGTCAGGGCGGCCCGCAGCCGGCCGCGG
>NZ_LIPP01000424.1 GCF_001418335.1 Streptomyces aurantiacus
GGTGGCCGACGAGTAGAGCGACCCGCCGACGTGGGTCTTGCCGTCGGCGAACAGCGGCAGGAAGCCGTAGATGCCGTTGCCCTCGCGGTAGATGCCGTAGTCCGAGCCGATCCGCGGCCCGAAGACCCCCGCGTTGAAGGTCTTCTCGTAGCTCTTGCCGGCCTTGAAGGTCTGCGGAGTGCCGAGACCGTATGCGGCCTCGACGATCGGGAAGCCGCCTTCGTCGAGCCCGCCGTGCTGCTCGAAGTCGAGCTTCCACTTCGCCCCGCCCGCGGTGGACAGGTGCAGCGTCCGCGTGCCGGGCAGCGTCTGCTGGATCCCGGTCGGAAAGTAGCCTGGACTGGCGGGCAGCTTGCCCTCGGCGAAGATCGCGCCCTTCTTGCCGCGCGACGAGGCGCCCAGGCCGGTCTTCACCGTGGCCAGTTCACTCGCCTTGTAGTGCTTGGTGTAACCGGTGGCGAGCTGCTTGACCTTGCCGCCGACGACGACGTCGTACTCCTCGGCGGGCTTGGCCCAGAGACCGGCCCACTCCTGGTACAGGGTGCCGTCGGTGACCTGCGGACCGGCGTGCGCGGTACGGAAGTTGGCGTACGAGTCCAGCCACCAGCCGAACCCGTCCGAGCCGTCCGCCGTGCCGACGGTGTAGCTCGGCCAGCCGGCCCCCGCCTTCGCCGCAGCGTCGGGCACGGTGATGTCCACCGGCTTGGCGGTCCGCGCGTCCACCGTGATCGTGGCCTTCTTGGTGATGCTCAGCTTCGGCTGCGCCACCCAGTCGATACCCTTGGCGATGTCCTCCGCGTCGGCAAATATCCCCGTGTTGAAGATGTAACCGCCCTTGGGAACACGGACCTTGACCGTGCCGGACTCGTCGTAGGGCCGGTACTCCTTGCCCTGGGCGGGTCCGGACACACCGACCAGGGTGGTGCTGTAGTACTTCGCCGGATTGCCGTCACGGCCGAGGAACTTCAGCGTGACCTCGTACACCTCCGTCTCGCGCTGTACCGCCGCCGCCGTGCGGACGCTCTGGCCGCCGCCGGTCGCGGTCACGTACGCGGAGTAGGTGCCGTCGAGCGTGCCGCCCAGCCGGGTGTCGGCCGTGAGGTCGGCGGAGGCCGTGCCGCCCGCCGGGACGGTCAGCGTCCTGGCACCGAGCGTGAAGAAACCGGCCGGCGCGGCCTGCCCCTTCGGATCGGTCGCCGTCACCGCGAGGCTCAGCGTGACGTCGGCCGTGCCGAGGTTCTTGTACGTGACCTTCTTGGTCGCCGGGGTGTCGTCGGTGTGCGGCCACTGCTGGATGCCGAAACTCACCGACGAGGGGACCGCGACCACGGTCTGCTTGATGGCCTTGTCGACCTGGACGCGGCCCGAACCCTGCTGGAACGGCGTGTACGTGCCACCCTTGGCCGAGCCGGTCAGCGCGCCCTTGAGCTCGGTGTACGTCCAGTCGGGGTGCTGCTGCTTCAGGATCGCCGCGGCGCCCGCGACATGCGGGGTGGCCATCGACGTACCCGAAATGCTCACGTAACCGGCCGGGTTCTCACCGACCTCCTGGGCTATGGCACTGCCGGCGGCCGAGGCGGCCGTGGTGTTCACGCCCGGCGCGGTCACGTCGGGCTTGATCTGCCCGTCGAGGCCGGGGCCCGTGCTGGAGAAGTCGGCCAGCTTGTCCGTGTCGTCGACGGCGCCCACGGTGAGCGCCGCCTCCGCGCTGCCCGGCGAGCCGATCGTCTGCTCGCCCCCGTCGTTGCCCGCGGCGATCGCGAAGAGGATGCCCTTCTCCTTGGACAGCTTGTTGACCTGGGCCTCAAGCGGGTCGATGTCGGGAGTGTCCGTGTCGCCGAGGCTGAGGTTGACGATGTCGGCGCCCTGTTCGGCCGCCCACTCCATGCCGGCGAGGATGCCGGAGTCGTCGCCGAAGCCGTTGTCGTCGAGCACCTTGCCGTTGAGCAGTTCGGCGCCCGGCGCGACGCCCTTGTACTTGCCCCCCGACTTGGCGCCCGTACCGGCCGCGGTGGACGCGACGTGCGTGCCGTGGCCGTCCTTGTCGCTCGCGTCGGGCGCGGCGGAGAAGTTCTTCTCCCCGACCACCTGCTCCTTGAGGTCCGGGTGGGTCGTGTCGACACCGGTGTCCAGGACGGCGATCTTGACGCCCTTGCCGTCGTACCCGGCGGCCCAGGCCTTGTCTGCGCCGATCTGCGGAACGGACTTGTCGAGGCTGGCCTTGCGGACCCCGTCGAGCCACACGTGGGCGATACCGGAGGCGGTCCTCGCGCCGCCTGACCGCGTGTCGGTGACCGCGGCCCACAGGTCGGGCGCGTCCCCCCTGGGTGTCAGTACGGCGTCCGCGTTCAGTGACGTGAGGGTCCTGCGGACCTTGGTGTCACCGGCGTCGCGGACGTCCGCCTTCGCCGCGGCGGCCGTGCCGCGGTAGCCGACGATCACCTTGAGGCCCTGCTTCTGGGACTTGCGGTTCGCCGACTTGTTGAGCTCGGTCACGTCGAAGAGCCGCTGGTCGAGCCTGCCGCCGGCGATCAGCAGCGCGGCGTCGGCCGGCACGACAAGGGTGTGTCCATCGGTCTTGCGGATCTCGACGGGTATCTTCTCGCGGCCCTTGGCCCGCTCCAGGCCGACGACACGGCCCTTGGCGTCGACAACGACACGGTCGCCGGTGATCAGGGTGATGCGACGCTTGGGCGTGAGCTGTACGCCCTGGTCAACGGCCTGGTCACCGGCCTGGTCAACGGCCGTGTGCTCGGCCTCCGCCGACGCCGGGCCGGTCATGCCCGCCGCCAGGGCCACGGCTGCCGCCGCGGCGATCGTGGCCGCGCACGTTCTTCTCACTTGTCTGCGCAAGTCTCCCCCTGGAGGCTGTCTGAGAACTTGTTGTCTTCCGGGTGCAATCACTGGGTTTCTACTGGTCAGGCGTAAATCTGCCGCCGACCGCTTCGCCCTCGACGCGGTGTTCCTCATGTCGGCTCGTCAGGGCAAGGGATCGCTTTCGCTCGCCCGCTCGGACGGTCACAGGCCGGAGCGGTGACTGACGACGGGCGCATGCGGGAGGAAAACCCGTCCTGGCCGCGGCGGGGGCACCTTCAGCAACGGACATCGGTGACAGGGCCTTTCCCTAGTGGCGAAGAGACTCAGCCAGCATGCCGGGACCTCGTTGACCGGTTACTGATCGAACCTGACCGGCCGATCAGGAAAGGCGAATACGCCCTCGCCGTACTGGACTCGGTCACCGCGAACGACCCCCGCGAACGCGTCACCGTCCCCGCCACCGGACACGAGATCACCGCCCTGGCCACCACCATCAACAGCACCCGGCCCCAGAGCTTTTCGTTCATCACGACCACTCGGGACCAGAACCGCTTCCTCCGCGCGCGCTGCTCGCGGGCCGCCTGCTGCCGACGCGGCAGCCGGCCAAACTGTGCGCCGAGGGCGGCGCAGTGCTCAGTCGGACAGCAGCAACGCGATCGTTCGGACCAGTTTCTCGTTCTTCGGGGCGTTGACCCCGATGACGTAGCGGCCGGAGGCCACCATGGCGGATTTCTCCGGGCGTAGCTCGTTCCGCTCCGAGATGAGATGGACGTTCCGGTTCAGTCGCTGCACTCCGGTGTCCCATGGGAGGTCACTTGCGGCGACCTTCCGGGCTGTGTCGGAGTCGGCGGCCACCCACCGCACGGTGACCTGGAAGATGTCCTTGTCGGATCCCGACTCGGTGGCGAACCGGCACTGGGTTTCATGCGGCAGCCTGACGCCGAAGACGGTACGGCTCTTGTTGACCGGGAGCCGGAGGTAGCCCTCTCCCAGTGCGCTGAGCTGTCTGTCCGAGAGCAGGGAGCAGGCAGCCGGCCAGTCCGACGGCGCCACTCCTCCCAGGGCGGGTTCCGCCACGTCATGTCGCGCCAGGCGCAGCGCCGTGTACCGGGCGCCGTCTTCCTCGGCGCCCCGGATGATCAGGAGCTCGCCGCTCATCCCGATGAGCTCGCCGCGGAGCGGCCACGGCAGCATTGCGCGTTTCTTGCCGGACAGGTCGATGACCACGCTCACGCCGGTGCGTTGCTGCACCATCTCGGGTGTAGGCGGCTCGCCGTTGGAGATGACGGCCCGGGCGCTCACCACGAGGTCGTTCGGAGCGTCCTGGCGCCACAGCGGTGATCCGTCGGCCCGGAGTGCGTGAAGCTGCCGTCCGTCATGGAAGTACACCGTGTCCCCGACCCGGCCCACGGTCCGGCCGTCACCCACGGGGTCCTTCACGGTGCCGTCGGCCAGGTGGTCACCGGACTCGTCGAAGAGGGTGAAGGAGGCCTTGTGGTTGCCGGCGTCGTCGGACCGCACACCGATCACGTCTTCGGCAGTGGTGAAATGCGTGCGACCGCCGCCGTCCTCTGCCTCCGCCCCTGCCTCCGCCTCTGCCTCTGCCTGCCAGACGCGGTCACCGTCGCGCGGGTCGAGAGCTTTGAGTACCTTCTCCGAGCCCTCCTGGCAGAGCGTGATCGAGTACCGGGCGGTGGCGCCGACGACGGCCGCGTAGTACGTGTCGCCGGTGGCGCCGGCGATCGTGTAGGCCCTGCTGTCGCATTCCGCCTGCCGCTGCCAGGCCGGCTCCCCGGTCCTGGGGTCCAGGCCGGTGATGCGGCCCTCGCCGTCGTGGATGACAATGCCGCGCTCGGTGACGACGACCGTCCCGGGGAAGACCAGCTGCGGCTCGTCCCCGGGCCGGACGATCGTTCTCAGCTCGTACGGTTGCGTCCACAATCGCCATCCGGTGCGCAAGTCGAAGCCTTGCAGGGTTCCCTCGATGTCGGCCACGATCACATCGCCGGTGAGACCGGTGCTCGCGATCCGGTCCGCCGGGTTCGCCCGTACGATCCGGCGGCTCTTGCCCGTACGCGCATCGCGCACATCGATCACGTCGCCCTGCGGGACGAGCACCACATCGTCGGTCACTGTGGGGACACCCGGCTCGCCGCGGGCCGGCTGGGACCAGACGGTCTCGAACGCGTCCGCGCGCACCGACGGCAGGGGCTTCCTGTCGTCGGTGGCCCGGCCTTCGCCGTTGGCTCCGCCTTCTCCGTTGGCTCCGGTGCACGCCGCGAGGCCGAAGAGGGCGAGTGCCGCGGCTACGTGGGCGACGGGGCGGCGCATCAGCAGCCCACCGGTTTCGGTTCCCGTCCGCACTGGTCCGCCTCGTCGGAGAGCTCGAACGGGCCGCCGATGGTGCCCTCGTAGACGGATCCGTATGTCTTGTTCAGGGCGGTGACGGCCCACCGGCTGCCCTCGGGCGCGGGTACGACGCGCTTCTCGGTCCTGCCCGCGATCGTGTAGTGAATGACCAGTTCGAATGCGCGGTAGCCCCGCTGTGCGGTGAAGGTCACGCGGAGTGGCACCTGTTCGTGCGGGGTGAGCGTGATGGCGTTGTCGCGGAAGTACGGCGTGTCGCCGGAGCCCTTGCTGCGAGACATGCGGAACACCGGCGTCGCAGCGTCCATGTCGGCGTGAAGTTTGATCTTCGGCTCTCCTCCTGCGGAGGGCTCGCAGATGAGGCCCCCGTCGAGCGGAGCTGTCGGGCGAGGGGTCCTGGGCTCGATGTCGATCGATTCGATGGTGAGTGCGCGGTCGCCGCCCTGCAGGGTGATGCTGACGCTCAACTCGGAGGCGCGGGCGCCGTTGTTCCTCTTGATGACGGCGTCGGCGTCGGACTGCGTACTGAGCTCTGCGCGGTCCTCAGGAGAGGAGAGGGGGCGGGCGAAGGCCGTACAGCCGGTCTCGTTCATCAACCGCGGCACGACGTCGAAGTCAGGACCTGACGGCGATGAACTGTATGAACTGGGGGTCTCAGCAGGGCTGTCATCGGTGCCCGGTGACAGCCATCCCACGGCAACCGCTACGAGAACTGGAGCGAGGACGAGGGCGAACGCGCTGCCGACGACGCGTTTGAACCACAGAAGCCGTCGCTCTCGGGGGTCAATGGGCGGGTGCTGCCGCCCACCAGGCTCCCGACCCAGTGATCTGCGCATGCTGGACTCCCCCCTAAGCGTCAGCCCGGTGATACAGCCGGCCGTTCAGCATCACTTCGAAGACCTGCATCACTTCGAAGACGTGCATCACCTCGAAGACCTGCTCGCTCCGTGGATCGCATTCACCGCAGAATTCCGCGTCCGATGCGAAGTCAGGGGCGCAACGGCTGGTCAGTCATGCGATCGAGTGAAGCGGCACGACGCGGCACGGAGGGGGCCATGGCCACTTCCCAGTCAGCAGCAGTCGCATCCGGCCCGGCACCCGCACGCGTCGTCGGCCTTCGCCGCCGTCGCGGAGGCAGGCACTGCGGAGGCAGGCACGGCACAGCACCCGTCACCCCGCCAGGCGTCCCGCCCTTCCTTCACCGCCACCCCCGCGATGACGAGCGCCGCGATCGGGTCGGCCCACGACCAGCCGAGTGCGGCATGGGCGACGAGGCCGAGCAACAGGACAGCGGAGAGGTACGTGCACAGCAGCGTCTGCCGTGAATCGGCCACAGCTGAGGCAGAGCCCAGTTCCCGCCCGGCCCGGCGCTGGGCGGCGGACAGGAACGGCATCACGGCCAGCGAGAGGGCCGCGAGAACGATCCCGGTAATCGAGCGGTCCGCCTCCCCCGTCCCGGCGAGAGCCCGTACGGCATCCACGGTGACGTAGGCCGCGAGAACGAAGAAGGAGACGGCGATGACCCGCAGCGTCGTCTTCTCCCGCGCCTCGCGGACGGCGTGCTCGCGCGCGGAGAACTGCCAGGCGACAGCCGCGGCCGAGGAGACCTCGACGACGGAGTCGAGGCCGAAGCCGACCAGCGCGGTGGAGGAGGCGATGGTTCCGGCGGTGATCGCGACGATCGCCTCGACGACGTTGTAGGCGATGGTGGCGCTCACCAGCAGACGTACCCGGCGAGCCAGCACGTCACGGCGGGCGGGCGAGGGTCCCAGGGATATCGCGGCCATGGTCAGCAGCAGCCCTTCTCGGCAGCCTCGGGACAGGTACGGTCCGCCTCCACCGCGACCACGGCCGCGCTCAGGTCGTCGAGGGCGTGCCCGAGGCGCGGGTCGGCCAGCTCGTAACGCGTACGCCGCCCCACCGGCACCCCGACGACCAGCCCGCAGTCCCGCAGACACGCCAGATGGTTCGACAGCCGGGTCCGGGAGACGCCGAGCCTGTCGGCCAGGTCGGAGGGGTGCGCCGGAGCCTCGCGCAGCGCGAGCAGCAGACGGCAGCGGATGGGATCGGCGAGGGCGCGGCCGAAACGGGCCAGGACCTCTACCTCGGTAGCGAGAGTCAGCACACGATGACGGTACAGGAGATCCTGAATTCAGGAAATCATGAACCACCTCACTTCACTTCACTTCACCTCGCCTCGCCTCGCCTCGCCCACGCACGCCCGCACGCACGTCGGTGTTGCCCAGCAGGCCGCGCGTGGCGCCGCGGTATTCGGGGCGGTATTCGGGGCGGTCGAGCTTCACCGACACGACTGCCGTGAGGCCCCTGCCGATCCGGTGGGCGCAGGCATCGGGGGCCGCCGCCATTGCGTCGCGGAGACCGCGTCCGCGTCCGCGTCCCACCATGCGTCGGCCGGGACGACGGGAAGGCAACTGCCTGTGGCCCGCACACCGGTGTGCGGGCCACAGGCAGTTGCCTTTCCGTCAGCGGAGTCCGCGTGAGGCCAGCAGGCCGCACGCGCCCGTCACGCTCTCGCACGCGGCGTTGCCCGCGGCCAGTACGGCTCGGGTGCCGGGGACGCCTGCGATGGCGAAGACCGTGCTGCCCTCGCTCGTCGAGGTGAGTTCCGCCGGGAGTTCCTCGTCGGTCCAGGTGGTTCCGTCCCAGCGGGAGAGCAGCGTGTGGCTGCCACCCTGGGGCGGCCAGCCCGCGACCCACACGCGGCCCGAGCCGTCCACGCCCGTGGCGTTCACCTCGTCGACCCCGGGGACCGGTGTCGGCTGCCACGTGCGGCCGTCGAAGCGCGTGGAAAGCAGCCCGCTCGGCACGCCCGGATCGTTGGTCTTGCCGAGCACATGCACTGTTCCGCGCCTGGTCGACACGATGCGGTTGGCCACCCAGCCGGCGCCGTACTCGAACGGGACCGGGACGGTCCGCACCGTCCAGCGGCGGCCGTCGAAGTGGTGGAGCAGGGGCGTGGAGACGCCGGCCGCCTCGGTCTGGGAGCTGACCCATACGTCGTCGGGGCCGGTGCCGGTGATGCCGAAGGGCTCCACCGTCCTGCCGTCCGGCCCCTGGGGCAGTGCCGTACGGCTCCACTTGTGGCCGTCCCAGTGCTCCAACTGGCCGGAGTACGCCTTGGCCGAGTCGGCGGGGTCCGCCGCCGGATTCCAGTCCAGGGTGGTCAGCCATACGGAGTCGGCGTCCACCGACTTCAGTTGCAGGACGAACCGGATCGAGCCCTCGTCGGGTGCCGGGCGCGACACGGACTTCCAGCGGGTGCCGTCCCAGTGCTGGAGCACGATCGGGTCGGCGGTACCGGGGAGCGCCGCGCCCGCACGGAGCCGGTCCGCCAGGGTGTCGGGCAGCCGGTCAAGGAGCGTGTCCGGCAGCGTGTCCGGCAACCGGTCCGCTTTGGTGCCCTCCGGCGTCCGGGCGGCGGCTGAGGAGGCCGCGGCGATTTCGATGTCGGTGTACGTTCCTGCCGCCCAGACGTCGTTCGGGCCCGAGGCGGCCACCGCGTCCAACTGCGCGGGCCTGCCGCCCGTTTCCGCGGGCGGGACGTCGCTCCACCGGGTGCCGTCCCAGTGCTTGGCCACCGGAGCCGAGGCCCAGGACTCGTCCGTCTTCCTGCCGACCGCCCACGCGTCGGCCCGGCCCGTCGCGGTGATGTCGTAGAAGTCGGTCGACTCCGCCCCGGACAGCGGGAGCGCGAGTTCCCAGGGCGACTTCGCGAGGGCGGCCCGCTGCTCGGCCGCCGCCCGAGCCGGCGCCTGCGACCGATCCGGTCCCTGCGCCTGCGCCTGCGTCTGGGCCTGCGCGGCGTACGGGGTGAGTGCGATGGCGCAGGCCGCGAGCGCGGTGGCCACGCGGGTGGCGGGTAACGCCAACCGTCGTACGGGTGTTGTCATCTTGCCCTGTGTTCCTACTTGAGTGCTGTGTTGTACGTGCTCTTGCTGAGCGGTGTTCCGTCGGATCACACGCGCTCAGTGCTGAGCGTTCTTCGGCACGGTGATCTGCTTCTCGCCCCAGCTCATCCGGGTCGTCGCCGTGTAGTTCACCGTCGTGCCCGCGTCGAGACCCGCTTCCCGGGCCCTGGCCGAGGGGTCGACCAGCAGGAGCTGCTCGCAGAGCAGCTCGCCGGTGGACTCGTCGACGACCAGCCGCTCTTGTACGTCGCCCAGCGGCGTCCGGTACGTGCCGGGGAGGGTGAAGCCCGCCCCCTCGCGCCCCAGCGGATCGGTGACGCTCCCCAGCCCCCGTACGCCGGGCTGTTCCGCCATCACCCGGTACGCGGCTGCCCGGACGGCGGGCTTCACCGGCATCGTGATGAGGTCGGCCGCCTGGCGCAGCACGTAGGCCGTGCGGCCCGCGCCGGCGTCGGCCCCGCTGTCCTGCGCGTACAGACGCTCCAGCTGTCGGCGCAACTCGGCGCTGTCGGAGGGCAGTTCACGCAGGTCCTGGTAGGAGACGTTCTGCGGGCCGAGGGCGTAGATCTTGTCGTCGGCGTCGTCCGTCCGCATGACCGTCGGCGGCCGGGTGCCCATCGTGTAGCCCAGCGTGCCGCCCTCTTCGTTGCCCAGGACCGTGGCCTCCATCGTCTCGGGTGAGCCCGCGGCCCGCCAGCGCGCCTTGTCCGCCGCGGTGCGGGGGGCGGTCACGCCGTCCAGACCGGTGACCATCAGACTCTCGGTACCCGGGCGCACACCCACCGACCACTCGGCGGTCGACGTGGTGCGAACGGCGAAGAGATCCCCCTTGTCCCCGCCCTTCTCCCCGGCCTTCTCCCCGACGACGTTCACGTCCTCCGAGCGCGTGGTGGTCTGCCAGTACGTTCCTTCGGCGGCCGGCGTCTCCGCCTTCTTCGCCACGCTGAGCAGTTCGAGGCGGCCGTCGACGCTGACGTCACCCTTGCTGTCGGCTGCCGCCGACCCCGGCCCCGCAGCAGCGGAGGAGGACTGCGCGGACGACCCCGGGCTCACGCCTGAGGAGTCCCGGTCGAGCGTGCTCACGACCACCGCGGACGCCGCGACGGCTGCGAGGGCCGCCACGGTCCCGAGCGGCTTGATGCCGCCCCGGAGCCCGTCCCGGAGCCCGTCCCAGGTCCCGCCCAGGAGTCGACCCGGCGCCCGGAAGCGAGTCGCGCGACTGTCCGTCGTCCCGGCCCCGGCCAGGATGCGTGCCAGGTCCTCGTGCTGCCGTGCGGAGTTGGCCAGCCTGGACGGGTCCAGTTCGTCGGGCCGGGCGCCCGCGAGCACCTTCATGACGTCGGGCCGTCCGGACCGTTCCTGGGTGTTCTTCATGTGAGTGCTCCTTTGCGATCGCGGTCGGTGCGGCGTGGTGTCTGTGCGAGGCGTGGGGTATCCGCCGGGTACGCCGTATCTGCCGGGTATGCCGTATCCGTCGGGTACGCCGGTTCCAGGGCCTTTTCCAGGCGGCGGCGGGCCCGGTGCAGCCGGACGGTCAGCGTCGCGGTGGTGCAGCCCAGGACCCGTGCGGCCTGCTTGGCGCTCAGCCCGTGCCAGGCGATGAGCGTCAGCAGTTCCCGGTCGGCGTCGGACAGGCTCGCCAGGGCCTGCAGTGCGGCTTCCCGGTCGGTCACGTCCGCCGCGACGTCGCCCGCGTCGGACCGGGCGTTGCTGCTGATGCGCTGTGCCTCCGCGGCGGCGAGGGCGTACTGGTGGCTGTCCCGGCGCCGCAGTTCGCGCACCAGGTTGCGAGCCACTCCCAGGAGCCAGGGCAGCGCGGGTTGCGGGATGTCCCGCACCCGCCGCCAGGCCACGGTGAGTGTCTCGCTGGTGATGTCCTCTCCTACTTGCCGTCCCACCAGGCTCGTGGTGTAGGCGAGGACGCGTGGATAGCACTCCTCGTAGATGTCCCGGAAGCGTTGGGCATGTGTCATGCGCCGTCCCCTCGTATCGGCCGTGTCAGCAAGCAATGCGCGTGGCGGCCCACTTCTTACAGGGAGAGTCGAAATCCAAGCGCGTGGCCCACGTCACACACCCGTCACCGGCGAACAGCGCGCTCCTTCGCCTTTCAGGGGCGCGGGGTACGGCGCAGTCTTTTAAGGGGCGCGGGGAACTGCGCGGTCTTTTAAGGGGCGCGGGGAACTGCGCGACCAGCCACAGCGCACCCGCACCCCACCTCGCACCCGCACCCACACCCACACC
>NZ_LIPP01000425.1 GCF_001418335.1 Streptomyces aurantiacus
CGCCGAAGCGGTCGGCCTGGCCACCCCTACCCCCACCGGCAGGCCGACCGCTTCGGCGGGCGCACGCCCCGCCGACCTGGCGGGCCGCCTGGCCGCCCTGCCACCGTCCGACCGGCACCACACGCTGGTCAGGCTCATCAGGGAACAGGCCGCCAACGTGCTCGGACACCACACCGACAGCCTCACGACGGGCGGCACCTTCAAGGAACTCGGATTCGACTCCCTCACCGCGGTCGAACTGCGCAACACACTGTCCGCTGCCACCGGCCTGCGCCTGCCCTCAGGTCTCGTCTTCGACTACCCGGACGCCGACGCCCTGGCCGAACACCTCGGAGGTCAACTCGCCCCCGAAGACGGCACGCCCGCCGGGCAGGAGGCCACCGACCCGCTCCTGCGCGAACTGGCGCAGCTTGAGAACGCCCTGTCCTCCGCCCCCGTCGAGCACATCGACGCCGACGCGGTGACGGCCCGACTTGAGTCGCTCCTGTCGAAGTGGAAGGCGGTCGGCGCATCCTCCGGCTCCACCACCGCGAAGGAACAGCTCCAGGTCGCCACGACCGACCAGGTCCTCGACTTCATCGACAAAGAACTGGGTGTGTGAAACGACCGTGCACGGTGCGACAACCACGCCGAAGGCTGGGTGAACTCTCATGGCGAGTGAAGAGCAACTGGTCGACTACCTCAAGCGGGTCGCCGCCGAGCTGCACGACACCCGGCAGCGACTGCGCGAGGTGGAGGAACGCCGGCAGGAGCCGGTGGCCGTCATCGGCATGGCCTGTCGTTTCCCCGGCGGCATCGAGACGCCCGAAGGCCTGTGGGACCTGGTGGCCGCGAGCGACGGCGCCATCGAGCCCTTCCCCACCGACCGGGGCTGGGACCTGGAAGCGCTGTACCACCCGGACCCGGACCACCCGGGAACCTGCTACGTCCGGGAGGGCGGATTTCTCAGCGCCGCCGACGAGTTCGACTCCGCGTTCTTCGGTTTCAGCCCGCGAGAGGCCCTGGCCAGCAGCCCGCAACTGCGACTGCTCCTGGAGACGTCGTGGGAGGCCCTGGAACGGGCGGGTATCGACCCGGCCTCGCTGAAGGGCAGCCCCACAGGCGTCTACGTCGGCGCCGCGACCACGGGCAACCAGACCCAGGGCGACCCCGGAGGCAAAGCCACCGAGGGGTACGCGGGCACCGCGCCCAGCGTTCTGTCCGGCCGTATCTCCTTCACGCTCGGCCTGGAGGGCCCGGCGGTCACCGTCGAGACCGCGTGCTCCTCCTCGCTGGTGGCCATGCATCTGGCGGCCAACGCCCTGCGCCAGGACGAGTGCGACCTCGCCCTCGCGGGCGGTGTCACCGTCATGTCCACACCTGAGGTGTTCACCGGCTTCTCGCGCCAGCGCGGCCTGGCTCCGAACGGCCGCTGCAAACCGTTCGCCGCTGCCGCCGACGGCACGGGCTGGGGCGAGGGCGCAGGACTGATTCTCCTGGAGCGCCTCTCCGACGCACGCCGCAACGGCCACCAGGTACTTGCGGTGATCCGGGGTTCGGCCATCAACCAGGACGGCGCCAGCAACGGCTTCACCGCGCCGAACGGGCCCTCGCAGCGCCGGGTCATCCGCCAGGCGCTCTCCAGCGCTCACCTCTCCACCTCGGAGATCGACGTCGTCGAGGCGCACGGCACCGGCACCAGGCTCGGTGATCCCATCGAGGCCGAGGCCCTCATCGCCACGTACGGCAAGGAGCGCGAGGACGACCGGCCGTTGTGGCTCGGCTCGGTGAAGTCGAACATCGGTCACACGCAGGCTGCGGCAGGTGTGGCGGGCGTCATCAAGATGGTGATGGCGCTGCGGCACGAACTGCTGCCCGCCACCCTGAACGTCGACGCACCGACCCCGCACGTCCAGTGGGACGGCGGCGGGGTACGGCTCTTGACTGAGCCGGTTCCCTGGCCGCGCGGGGAACGCCCGCGCAGGGCAGGCGTGTCCTCCTTCGGTATCTCGGGGACCAACGCGCACGTGATCCTGGAGGAGGCGCCGGTCGAGGACCGGGTCGCGCCGGCTGAGGTGGTGGCGGAGCCTTCGGGCGGGGTGGTGCCGTGGATGGTTTCCGGCCGGACCGGCGACGCGCTGCGTGAACAGGCTCGCCGTCTGGGCGGATTCACGACGGAATGCACCGACGCCTCACCCATGGAGGTGGGCTGGTCGCTCGCCACGAGCCGCTCGGTGTTCGAGCACCGGGCTGTGGTGGTGGGCCGGGACCGTGAGGCTCTGACTGCTGGCCTTGACGCGCTGGCTGCGGGTGAGGTGTCACCTGATGTGGTGTCGGGGGCTGCCGGTGACATCGGTCCGGGTCCGGTGCTGGTGTTCCCGGGGCAGGGCTCGCAGTGGGTGGGCATGGGCGCCCAACTTCTCGACGAGTCGCCGGTGTTCGCGGCTCGGATCGCCGAGTGCGAGCAGGCCCTGGCCCCGTATGTGGACTGGTCGCTGACCAGAGTCTTGCGCGGGGACGGTACGGAGTTGTCCCGGGTGGAGATGGTCCAGCCGGTGCTGTGGGCGGTGATGGTGTCGCTGGCCGCCGTCTGGGCCGACCACGGCATCACCCCCGCCGCTGTGATCGGCCACTCCCAGGGCGAGATGGCCGCCGCGTGTGTCGCGGGCGCACTGTCCCTGGAGGACGCGGCACGGATCGTAGCGGTACGTGGTGATGCGCTGCGCCGGCTTCAGGGGCACGGTGACATGGCCTCCCTGAGCACCGGGGCCGAAGAGGCGGCCGGTCTCATCGGGGACCGGCCGGGCGTGTCCGTCGCTGCCGTCAACGGACCCGCATCCACCGTCATCTCGGGTCCGCCCGAGCACGTAGCGGCCGTGGTCGCCGAGGCCGAGGCACAAGGCCTGCGGGCTCGTGTCATCGATGTCGGTTACGCCTCCCACAACCCGCAGATCGACCAGCTCCGCGATGAGCTCACCGAGCGGCTCCACACCATCCGGCCCACGACCACCGACGTGGCGTTCTACTCGACGGTGACTGCCGAACGGCTGGCGGACACCACCGTCCTGGACACCGGCTACTGGGTGACCAACCTCCGACAGCAAGTCCGCTTCGCCGACACCGTCGAAGCACTCCTGGCCGACGGCTACCGCCTGTTCATCGAAGCCAGCCCCCATCCCGTTCTCAGCCTGGCCATGGAAGAGACCATCGAGCAGGCCGATGTGTCCGCCACCGTCGTCCCGACCCTGCGCCGCGACCACGGCGACACCACCCAGCTCACCCACGCCGCCGCCCACGCATTCACCGCAGGCGCCCGGATCGACTGGCGGCGCTGGTTCCCCACCGAGCCCACCCCCCGCACCGTCGACC
>NZ_LIPP01000426.1 GCF_001418335.1 Streptomyces aurantiacus
CCGCCGCCCCCGCCGCCCGGCGGCGGGTCCTGCGGGGCGCCGAAACCGCCTCCCTGGGGCGGCTGGCCGGGCGGCGGGGGCGGCGGAGGCTGGCTCATGACGTGGATACCTCGGATGCGAAGGGGACGGAGATCAAGCGGGTGTGCGCCGGACGGACGTATGCCGGATGGGCACGCCCCGGACGGGCGTGCCCCGGACAGGGGCGGAGGGCGGGCGAAGGACGGGAGGAGAAGCCGGCCGGCTCACTTGCCGTAGGCCAGCATCAACTTCTCCTTCGACTCGTCGTTGCCCGTCAGCCGGGTGGTGGAGAGGTAGAAGCGCCCGTCCACGTAGTCGACGGCCTTCGAGAAGAAACCGTTCTCCACGTCCGCCGCGCCCTGCGGGTTCTGCAGCAGCGTCGTCGGCGTGTGCGAGCCGCCGCCGGTCGGGACCGAGACGATCCGCCCCGCCGCGGAGTACGAGGGCTGCACGTACGCGACGAGGTTCGCGCCGTCCGTCTTGAGCGGCATCATCGACTCGTCCGCCGGGGACTTGACGCGCCACTTCTCCTTCCCGGTCTCCAGGCTGATCGCGACGACCTCGTTGGCGCCGCTCTTCGCCTCGGTCGGCAGATAGAGGGTGTTGGCGTCGGCCGCCACACCCGAGCAGCCCTGGAGGTCACGCGAGAGGATCGCCCAGCCGCACTCCGGCGCGAACGACTCCTCGACGTCGACCTGCGAGCGGGCCGTGCCGTCGTTCTTCAGCGCGGTGACGTTCCACTGCTTCTTGTCCTCGTTGGTGAGGTAGAGGACGACGGGATCGACGGAGTACGCGCGCTCGACGCGCCAGCCCTTGGGGATCTTCTTGGTCCACTTGGCCTTGCCGGTCGCCGGGTCGAGTTCCTGCACCTCGTCGTGCTCGTTGTCGCCGCCGGCACCGCAGGACGAGACGGAGAGCAGCTTGGCGCCGCCGGCGAACGCCGAAGGGAAGCAGGCGTTGCCGTACCTCTTCTTGTCGAAGAGCTTGTCGCCGCTGCCCGTGTCGTAGCCGAGGCCGGACTGGGAGCGGCCGACCATCAGCGTGTCCCCGGAGATGGTCAGGCCGAGGCTGAGGGAGCTGTCGAACAGCTCACCCTTCGGGATCTCCTGCGTCCAGCCCTTCTTGCCGGTGGCGAGGTCGATCTGCACGAGCTGGTTGCACTCGGCGCCGTCCTTGGAGCCGCCCTTGTACGCCACGAAGGCCTTGTCGTCGGACGTCTTCTGCGTGGACGCGGCACAGATCGGCTGCGGGAACGTGATCGCGGGCCAGCTGACCTTGCCGTCGGCGACGTCGTAGGCGAAGACCTGCTTGTACGCGGCCTTCACGGCGACCGTGTCGGTGATCCACATGCCGGGGGCGTCGGCACCGGAAGCGGGGGCGTCGGGGCCCTCCTTGTACCAGAGCACCTTCGCCTCGCCGGCCTTGCGGCCCGCGTTGAGGTCCTCGGTGCCGCCGTTGCCGTCGCCGTCGCCGTCACCGGGGTTGACCGGCGCGTCGGAGCCGGTGGGCTTGGAGTCCTGGCTCTTCTCCGCGACGGGCTTCTTCTTGCCGCCGTCGTCGTCGCCGGAGACGGCCCACACGGTGCCGCCGATGACGAGCACCGCGGCCAGCGCCGCCCCGATGAGCACGGCGGGCTTGCCCTTGAAGGGGCTCCGTGGGCCACCGCCCGGCGGGGTGCCGGGCGCGCCCGGGAATTGCGGCTGCTGCTGCGGATATCCGTAGCCGGGCTGCTGGCCGTAGGGCCCCGGCTGCTGCGGCTGTCCGTACGGTCCCGGCTGCGGCGCGTAGGGCCCGGGCTGCTGCTGTCCGTACGGGCCGGAGGGCTGCTGCCCGTAAGGTCCGGGCTGCCCGGGCTGCTGCGGCTGACCGTACGGTCCGGGCTGCTGGGGCTGCCCGTCGTACGGGCCCGGCTGGTTGTAGCTCATTCTGGGTTCCCCTCCAGATGCTTATGTGGCTCGAACATCCTCACCCAAGGGACGGGTGGCCGGCGCATCGGGGGCCGCACCGTTACCAAGTAATCGAGTTTCGGAGCGGGCCCGTGACACCTCTAAACTGAGTGGGTGACCGACAACGCTCAGCAGCAGCGGCCAGCCGACACCCCCGAACT
>NZ_LIPP01000427.1:0-22195 GCF_001418335.1 Streptomyces aurantiacus
GCCCCCTTGTCCGCCCCGGCCGCCCTGGCCTCCCGCCGGCGCCCCGTGCCGACGCGCAGCCGGGAGGCCGCGCGCGGATCGAGGGCCGTACGCACCCCGTCGCCGAGGACGGTCAGCGCGAGCACGGTCACGAAGAGCGCGCCCGCGGGCAGCAGCAGATACTGCGGAGCGGCCTGATACCAGACGTCGGCGGCGGTCAGCATCTGCCCCCACGAAGGTGTCGGCGGCTTCACCCCGACGCCGAGGAAGGACAGCGCCGCCTCGACGCTGATGTTCGACGGGATGAGGATCGCGGCGTACGTGATGACCGGTGCGGCAAGTCCGGGCAGCAGCTCCCGGCGGGCGATCCGCCAGGTGCCCCAGCCGCTGAGCCGGGCCGCGGAGACGTAGTCGAGCCCCTTGAGGGTGAGCGTCTGCGCGCGCACGATCTTCGCGATGTTGCCCCAGGCGATCAGGCCGATGACGAGGGCGACGAGTACGGGCCGCGGGAAACTCGACGGCACGATCGCGAGCAGCGCCAGCGACATGATCATCAGCGGCATAGCGACGATGATGTCGGTGAACCGGCTCAGCAGTTGATCCACCCAGCGGCTGCCGAGCGCGGCCGCGACGCCCACCACCACGCCGATGGCGATCTGCACGGCCGTCGCCGCGAGCGCGACGCCCAGCGAGACCCGGGCGCCGTACACCAGCCGCGCGAACAGGTCGCGCCCGGTCTGCGGCTCGACGCCGAGCCAGTGATCACCGCTGATGCCGCCGAACGCTCCGACGGGCACACCGCCGCGCGCGGAATCCACCAGGCCGGGATGGTACGTGGTCGGGTCCTGGCCCTCGATCGCGGTGAGCAGCGGCGCCGCGAGCGCGACCAGGACGAGGGTCGCGACGACACCCGCCGCGACGAGGGCGGCGCGGTGTGCGCGCAGCCGCCGCCAGAACTGACGAGCCCCCGAGGCTCCCGGGGGAACGGAAAGGTCCGTTCCCCCGGGTGCCCGGGAAGCGACGAGTACTTCGCTCACGGCGCTACTTCACCGAGGCCTGCGAGATGTCCAGCACCCCGGTCCAGTCGCTGATCACGACGTTCTTGATGTCCTTGCCGTACAGCCGCTTGTAGACCGGGTGGAACAGCGGCACGGTCAGCGCCTGCTCGCCGATCTTCTTGTCGAGCGCGCCCCAACGCGTGGCGGCCTCGTCGAGATCGGTCAGCTTGTTGATCGCGTCGATCTCCGCGTTGACCGACTTGTCGTCGAGGAAGCCGGTGTTGAAGTTGGAGCCGTCCTTGACGATCTGCCGGCCGTCGAAGATCGGGGCCAGGAAGGGGCCGCCCGAGGGCCAGTCGGCACCCCAGTGCGCGAGGAAGAAGCCGGGCTCGGTCCTGGCGTTGTGGATCTTGTCGCTGTAGTCGTTGTCCTCCAGACCCTGGAGCTTGACGGTGATACCGGCCTTCTTCAGGGCGTCCTGGATGGCGGTCGCGATCTCGGGGCTGGTCTCGAAGTCCTTGGCGTTGGAATGGGTGAGCGTCACGGTGAGCCCGTTCGCGTGGCCCGCCTGCTTCAGCAGTTCCTTGGCCTTGGCGGCATTGCCGGATTTGCCCGCCGGGAAGTGGTCGTACGCCGTGTAACCGAAGGACTTCTGATCCGGCAGGTACGTCGTCGCGGCCTCGGCCAGGGAGGACCCGCCCGCCGCGTTGATCACGGAGGTGCGGTCGATGGCGTACGAGATCGCCTGGCGCACCAGCGGGTCGTCGAACGGCTTCACCTTCGGGTTGAAGGCGATGTAGTTCGTGTAGCCGAAGTGCCCGGTGCCCACCCGCGCGGCGAGTTCCTTGTCGCCGCTGACCTTGGCGAGTTCGGCGGGTCCGAGGTTCGTGTCCGTGGTCACGGCGGCGGCGTCCGCGCCCTGCGACGACGAAAGGCGCTGGTTGATGACGGACGAGTCGAGCCCGGACCGTACGTCGATCCTGTCGGGGTAGGCCTTGCGCTCGGCGTCCGTCGACGCGGACCAGTGCGTGTTGCGCGCCAGGGTCAGCCGCTCCCCGTCGTTCTCGTTCTTGACGACCTTGTACGGGCCGGACGAGACGGGGTGCTCCTCGTACTTCGTGCCCGTGTCCGCGGCCTTCGGGACGGGCGCGAACTGCGTCTGCGTGGCGAGGTAGGGGAACTCGCCCTCGGGCTTGTTGAGGCGGAAGACGATGGTCCGCTCGTCGGGCGTCTCGATGGAGTCGAGGCCCTTCTTGTCCTTCTTGGCCTTGTAGGGCCCTTGGTAGTCGGCTCCGCCGATCAGCCAGTCCCGCAAGTAGGGCGCGCCGCCGGAGAGTTCGGCCGCGAAGGACCGCTCGATGCCGTACTTGATGTCGGCCGAGGTGATCGCGGTGCCGTCCTCGTACTTGAGGCCCTTCTTCAGGGTGTACGTCCACACGGTCGCGTTCTCGCTGGGCCTGCCGGTGTCGGTGGCGAGGTCGGGTACGACCTTGGCGCCCTCGGCCCCGTCCTCGCGGTTGCGCGTGGTGAGCGTACGGAAGACGAGGGACGGGACGTTGCCGCCGCCGGAGGTGTAGAGCCGGGCGGGGTCGAAGTCCTGCTGCGGGACGGAGTTGAGGACCGTGAGGGTGCCGCCCTTGGCCGGTGCGGCGCCGGCACCGCCGGACGTGGCCTTGGCATCGTTGTCTTCCGGCCCGCAGGCGACCGCGCCCGCTGCCACGGCCAGGCTGACGGATACGGCGGCCAGACGGCGCGCTGTGACGGACGATTGGCGCATGGGAGGAAACCCCTCGAAGAATTCGGCGAATACCGCGCGGAAAAGGACGCGGCGAACGGAAGGAATCGCGGAAATCGCCCGATGACGCGCGGGCACGAGGGCACGCGGACACGAAGGCACGAGGGCACGTTGAAAAACACCCGGCACCGTTGGTCAGGTGCCGATGGAAAGCGAGAGAAGGCCGACGCGCGCCAGGGGCGAGGGTCAGCGACAGTGAATGTCGGCGACGCAGAGCGCGGTCACACCGAACAGCGCCAGCTCAAGGGCTGCGCGTACGGAGATGTGACGAGGCGACATGCCAGAAAATATGAACGAACTTTTCCCGGCTGTCAATGTGAGATATCCGCTCGTCGACCGTCCCTCGACCGCTCCTCGATCACCGCCGACCGCTCCGTCGACCGCCCCTCGACGCACCCATCACCCGCCCATCACCCGCCCCTGGCTCAACTTCCGGGGAAGGGCCAGGGGTTGGGGCGGCAGCTGATCCCGTCGTGGTTCAGGAACTTGGTCTGCTGCTGCATGACCGGAGCCAGCCCTCCGTCGACGCTGCACGTCACGTGGCCGAATCCGAGCCGGTGGCCCACCTCGTGGTTGATCAGCATCTGGCGGTACGCGTACATCTTGTCCCCGTATGTCTCGGCGCCCTGGGCCCAGCGGTACGCGTTGATCATCACGCGGTCCGTGGCGGCCGAGTCGCAGGAGACGTTGTCCTGGGTGGTGTCGAGACCTGACTTGGCGCACCAGAACGCGGTGGTGCCGGGGCTGGCCAGCGTGATCACGAAGTCGGGCTTCCCCGAGGAGATCCGCTCGAAGGTGCGACCGCCGTCGTGGGCCCAGCTCCGTTTGTCGTTCAGGGTTTTCTGCACCGCCTGCGCGAAGAGCTTTCCGTCGAGGCCGAGGTCTTTCTCCACATCGATGCGGTAGGTGTATTTCTGCCCGGTTCCGGGTGCCTTGTCGAGGCCGGGAATCGCCTCGAATTTCCCGCCGCCCTTGAGGCCGGCCGCCAGCGGGTACTTCGCCGCCATTTGCTGGGCGTACGACAGTGTGGCCACGCTCGGCCTCGTGGAGGGGACCGATCGTTTGTCGGTGCGCGACGCCGAGTCCTTGGCTTCACGGCTGGGACCGCCGGCCCCCTGCGAGCGTGCGGAGTCGTTCTTGCCCCCGCCGTCGGCGACCTGACCGGCCACGACGACGGCGAGCACGGTGATGACGGCGGCGGCCGCGATGCCGGTGAAGGCCCGGCCCTTGCCGCCCTTGCCCTTGTCCGGCCCGGAACCCGACCCGGGACCCGAACCGGAGCCCGCCCCGGTCCCCGGTGATCCCGGCCCTCGGGGCGGCGCCTTGTGCTCGACCTCCTCGTCCCATTCGGTGACGGAGGCGAAGGGGTCGGCGCGGAGCGCTGCCGCCGCCGTCGTGGTGGCAGCGGTGCGGGGCGTGTAGGTGTTGTCGCTGTCGCTGTCGCCGAAAGTGTCGTCGACGTCACCGAAGGCGTCGACGTAGGCCTGCCGGGGACCGCCGACTCCGGCCCCGGCACCGGCCCCTGCTCCGGCTCCGGCTCCGGCTCCAGGCGGCCCGTACCGCTGTCCCGGGATCGGGGTTCCGGGGCGGCCTCGGGGCGCGCCCTGCCCCGGCCTTCGCGAAGGCCCTTGCGGGGATCCTTGCGGGAACGCCTGCGGTACTCCGTACGCGGATCCGGACCCCAACCCGGACCCGGACCCGGCGCCCGTCCTCGTCCCGCCCCAGCCGCCGCCGGCCTCCCGCTGCTCGGGGTGCCCACCGCGGACAGGGGGCCCGCCGTGCACCGGGGTGTCGTCTGCGCGACGCGGCGCACCCTGCGCCGGTGTCCCGTCCTGCAACCGCGGGAACCCATGAGCCGGAGTCCCGTCCGGCAGACGGGGAAAGCCGTGGGCCGGTGTCCCGTCCTGCAACCGCGGGAATCCGTGAGCGGGGGTCCCGTCCGGCAGACGCGGAAAGCCGTGCGCGGGCGTGCCGTCGGGAAGCCGCGGCGCCCCGCCCGTCTGGGACCCGTCCCCATACTGACCCGGCTGCTGCACCGGGTACTGACCTGGGCGCTGTGGACCTCCACCGGCATATCGAGGAGCCCCGCCCGCGGGCATGGGCCCGCCTCCGGGACGGGCACCACCCTGTCCCGGCGCATTCCCGGACCTGGGCCCGGGTCCGGGTCCTTGTGGCACCGGAACCCATCCTTCAGGCAGGCGGGGCACCCCCCGAGCGGGTGCCCCGCCCATCGACTGCGGCCCTGTCCCCGTTCCCGTTCCCGTGCTTGTCCCCGTGCCTGTCCCCGTTCCCGGCTCCGACCGGGCAGCAGGAACCGCGGGCGGGTCGGCGGTGTCGCCCTTCGGGGCGGGCCCGCGCCGGCTGTGACGTCCCACGTCCCGCTTCAGCTCCTCGCGCCGGTAGTGCCAGTAGCGCCGATAGCGCCGGTTTCGGCCAACTCGCCTGTGTCCGCGAGGAGTTCGCGGACGGCCGTGGCCAGGGTCTCCGGGTACTCCATCATCGCCACATGTCCCGCCTGAGGCAACGTCAGCAACCGCGAGTCCCGGAAAGCACGCGCCGCGCGCTGGGCCATACGGTACGAGACGAGTTGGTCGCGGCCTCCGTAGACGAGGAGTGTAGGCGCGAGTACGCGCTCCGCCTGGCGCCACAACCCGTGCTGACCGCCCAGCGTGTACGCGTTCACGATGCCGCGTGCCGAGCGCGCCATGGCATCCCAGAAGTAGGGGAGGGCGAGTCTCCGCTCCATCTCCTCGACCGCGTTGCGGAACCCCTCGGGCGTGACCATGCCGGGGTCCCCGTAACAGAGCGCGGTGACGCCTCGTACGCGCTGCTCGGCGGACCAGTCCTTGGTGAACCTGGTGAACAGACCCGCCACCCCGGGCAGGGCGAGCAGCGCCGTCGGCACCGCGCTGCGCTGCACCCGGATCTCCGGGAGCGCCGGCGAGACGAGCGTGAGCGTGCGGACGAGGTCGGGCCGTACGGCGGCGACGCGTGTCGCGACGGCCCCGCCCAGCGAGTTCCCGAAGAGGTGCACGGACCCGCGCTCGGCCGCGTCGAGATATCGGATGACCGCACGGGCGTGTCCGGTCACCGAGTAGTCGCCGTCGTCCGGCGGCGGCGAGTCGCCGAAGCCCGGCAGATCGACGGCCTCGCTGTCCACGAGGCCGTCCAGGAGCGGCATGAGCGCCGACCAGTTCTGCGAGGAACCGCCCAGCCCGTGCACGTACAGCGCGGGCGGCAGCCCTTCTCTGGCCGGCGGCCTCGAACGGACCGTCAGCGTGATCCCGTGGAGGCCGACCGTGCGCAGCCGTTCCCCCGCCGCCACCCTGACGGAACTGACCTTCGGCGCGACGGAGGTGGCCGGCAGTGACGGCAGTTCGGTCGAAGACATGCGGGCAATGTTACGAGACGATCACGCGCTGAAACGTGTGTTCGCCGTCACAGACGCAAGCCACAGCCCTGCCTGAGCCCTGCCCGGGCCCTGCCCGAGCCCTGCCCGAGTTCCGCTCACGACCGGTCCCGTGCCGGTCGCATCGCGTAGCGCCCCTCTCCGAGGTCTCTTAGGGTTCGTTAACGAGGGCACTCGTACTCGTGCAAGTACTTGTGCAGGAGCGCACTCGGACCACTCGGGAAGAGGACACATGACTGTCGACCCCACCGACCCCGAGGCACGTGAGGACAAGGACGACGCCGACGACACCGACGGGACCGAGATCGACGTGGAGGCCCCCGAGGCCGACGCCGCCGAGCAGCAGGCCGACCTCACACCCCAACGGGACGATTCACTGACCGGCGCGGACCCGGACAACGCCAACGAGGCCGACCTCGTCGAACAGAGGAAAATCGTCGAACTCGACGAGGACGACTACCGGTGAGCCGGGCCCGGAGCGATCGCCGGTGGCCGCCCGGACGGCTCCTCCTGGGCGCACGCCTGCGGCGACCCCGGCCTGCCATGCCCCTGTATGGCGTGATCTGCACGGTTTCGCCGGCGTCCGGTCCGTGAAATTCTCCGCTCGCACCGCGCACACCACGGTTACCGAAAAGTACGATGGCCGCGCGGCGCTCACCGCATGTGGACGACATTGGGAGGCGGCGTGACAGCCATCGAGCAGACAGAGGCAGCACGCCC
The DNA here is from genome assembly GCF_001418335.1 of Streptomyces aurantiacus. GTDB lineage: Bacteria > Actinomycetota > Actinomycetes > Streptomycetales > Streptomycetaceae > Streptomyces > Streptomyces aurantiacus. The sequence continues at coordinate 6,902 of NZ_LIPP01000427.1, forward strand.
GCGGGGCACACGCCTGCCGCGCCGTGCCCGACGCAACCAGCTCCTCGGCGCCGCCCAGGAAGTGTTCGTTGCGCAGGGATATCACTCGGCCGCGATGGACGACATCGCCGAACGCGCGGGCGTCAGCAAGCCGGTGCTCTACCAGCACTTCCCCGGCAAGCTGGACCTCTACCTGGCCCTGCTGGACCAGCACTGCGAGTCACTGCTGCAGTCCGTACGGACCGCGCTGGCGTCCACCACGGACAACAGCCTGCGCGTACGGGCCACCATGGATGCCTACTTCGCGTACGTGGAGGACGACGGCGGCGCCTTCCGGCTGGTCTTCGAGTCGGACCTGACGAACGAACCCTCGGTGCGTGAGCGGGTCGACAGGGTCACGTTCGGCTGCGCGGAGGCGATCTGCGAGGTCATCGCGGAGGACACCGGGCTGTCGAAGGCCGAGTCGATGCTGCTCGCCTCGGGCCTGGGCGGGCTCGCCCAGGTGGTGGCCCGCTCCTGGCTGCACAGCGACCGCAGCGTGCCGCGCGACCAGGCGGTGCAGCTGCTGACCTCGCTGGCATGGCGGGGCATCGCGGGTTTCCCCCTGCACGGCAGCGAGCACCACGGGGAGCACCACTGAGGAGCACCACATGACCGCGGCCGGCCGGGCGGCTCACCGCCGACCGCTGTTTTGTTCCCACGAGTGTTTTGTTCCCACCAAGTGTTCGCTCCTGGCGTTCTCGGCCGGAGCATGTACGTCCCCTCGCCGGGCTAATGTGTGCTGCGTACGGCGCGGAGGAACGCGCACATCAGTGACCGTCGGAGGGACATAGCCGTGGAGGTCAAGATCGGCGTGCAGCACGCGCCCCGCGAGATCGTTCTGGAGAGCGGTCAGACCCCGGAAGAGGTCGAGCGCGCGGTGTCCGAGGCGCTGGCAGGCAAGTCGCAGCTGCTCAGCCTCGTGGACGACCACGGCCGCAAGGTTCTGGTCCCGGCGGACCGCCTGGCCTACGTGGAGCTCGGCGAGCCGACGGCCCGCAAGGTGGGCTTCAGCGCGCTGTAGGGCGTAGGAGAAGGGCCCGGTGGCATCGGCCGCCGGGCCCTTTCCCGTCTCCGTGTACTTCACAGGTGGGACACAACTCATCCACACGGGAGGATTGCATTCCGCAGGTCACGGGTATGACGAGCTACGACTGAAGTGGACACACGGCCGTGCGGGAGGACCCCCTGATGTACTTGGAAGCGCTCGGCTCCGCCATGCTCGGTCTGGCCTTGGCATGGGTGGTGACATACCGCCTGGCGCACCGCCTGCCGGCCCGCAGGATCGTCCTCCCGACAGGTGTCGCGGGCGGCCTCTTCGGCGCCTTCCTGACCCACACCGCACTGGGATCGGTCGGCTTCCTGCCGGTGATGCTCGGCGCGATCGCCGTCTCGGCGGCCTCCGTCTCCCTGCTCCTCCGCCCCACAGCAGGACTCCGCCGCCACTCGGCAACGGTCTGAGACCCGATTCGGCCAACGCCCACTGAGGCGCCCCGACCCTGCGGGGCTCCGCCCCGCCAAGGGGCGCGGGGAACTGCGCGCCCAGCCCCCACGACCCGCAGTCGGACAACCGGCGGTCCCAGGGGGTTCAGGCGGCCAGCCCCAACGCAGCCATCCGCTTCGTGTGCGCCTCAGTGATCCGCGAGAACATCCGCCCCACCTCCGCGAGATCGAACCCGTCCGCGACCCCACCGACGAGCATCGTCGACAGCGCGTCCCGGTCGGCGACCACCCGCTGGGACTGCGACAGGGCTTCCCCCATCAACCGCCGCGCCCACAGCGCGAGTCGCCCGCCCACCCGCGGATCCGCGTCGATGGCGGCCCGCACCTTCTCGACGGCGAACGAGGCGTGCCCCGTGTCGTCGAGGACGGCCAGTACGAGCTGCCGCGTGTCGGCGTCGAGCCGGGCCGCGACCTCCCGGTAGAAGTCACTGGCGATCGAGTCGCCGACATACGCCTTGACGAGCCCTTCCAGCCAGTCGGACGGCGCCGTCTGCTTGTGGAAGCCGTCGAGCGCGGCGACGAACGGCTCCATCGCCTGGGTCGGGTCCACCCCGATCTCGGTGAGCCGGGCCCTGAGCTGCTCGAAGTGGTGGAACTCCGCCGAGGCCATCTTCGCCAGCTCCGCCTTGTCCCCGAGCGTCGGCGCCAGCTTGGCGTCCTCCGCGAGCCGCTCGAACGCCGCCAGCTCGCCGTACGCGAGCGCTCCGATCAGATCCACCACCGCGGCGTGGTACTGGGGGTCGACGGAGGCCGTGGCCCAGTCCTGGGCCGCGACTGTGGTGGACTCCGCGGTGGGTCCCGCGGTGGGTTCTGCGGTTGCGTCGGAAGCGTTGTCGGGCGTCGTCATGAAGCGCACAATAGCCCGCTCACCGTACGGCGGAAGGCCCTGGTCAATCAGTGTGACGACGACTACGTGACCAAATCGGCCAACGCATATGCGCGGATCCGGGGTATGGTGGTAATGCGCTCGCTGAGTTGATCTACGTAACTCGACGGGCCGCACGAATGAGGATGCCCGGTCGGTGGCCCGATCGGCTCCGACCCGACAGCCCTCCTCGCCCGTACGGCACAGCGCGTACGGCATCCGGAGGGAACCCTCAGCGGTACGAACGCTTGAGCGTCGGCAGTGGTCCCATGCCACCCGGTCCGCTGGTCAACAGCGGCCGACGTCCCCGGCACGGTCCCTGATACGACCCCCGCGCTCGCCTCGCACCGCGTACACAGAAGAGGCAGCACCCTGACTACTTTCCGAGACCTCGGTATCTTTCCCGAGACTGCCGAGGCCCTTGAGGCCGTCGGCATCACGAGTCCCTTCCCCATCCAGGAGATGACGCTCCCCGTCGCCCTCGCGGGCAACGACGTCATCGGCCAGGCCAAGACCGGCACCGGCAAGACGCTGGGCTTCGGCCTCCCGCTCCTTGAGCGCGTGACCGTCCCCGCCGACATCGAGGCGGGCCGGGCCAAGCCCGAGCAGCTCACCGACGCCCCGCAGGCCCTCGTCGTCGTCCCGACGCGCGAGCTGTGCACCCAGGTCACGAACGACCTGCTGACCGCGGGCAAGGTCCGTAACGTACGCGTTCTCGCCATCTACGGCGGCCGGGCGTACGAGCCGCAGGTCGAGGCCCTCAAGAAGGGTATCGACGTCGTCGTCGGCACCCCGGGCCGACTGCTGGACCTCGCGGGACAGAAGAAGCTCAATCTGAAGCACGTGCGCGCCCTCGTCCTCGACGAGGCCGACGAGATGCTCGACCTGGGCTTCCTGCCCGACGTCGAAAAGATCATGAACATGCTGCCGGCCCGCCGTCAGACGATGCTGTTCTCGGCGACCATGCCGGGCGCGGTCATCGGCCTCGCGCGCCGTTACATGTCGCAGCCCACCCACATCCGCGCCTCCGAGCCGGACGACGTGGGCGCGACGGTCGCGAACACCGCGCAGTTCATCTACCGCGCACACAACATGGACAAGCCCGAGCTGGTCTCGCGCATACTGCAGGCCGACGGCCGCGGTCTCGCGATGGTCTTCTGCCGCACCAAGCGGACGGCGGCGGACCTCGCCGACCAGCTGCAGCAGCGCGGCTTCGCCTCCGGCGCGGTCCACGGCGACCTCGGCCAGGGCGCCCGTGAGCAGGCGCTGCGCGCGTTCCGCAACGGCAAGGTGGACGTGCTCGTCTGCACCGACGTGGCCGCGCGCGGCATCGACGTCGAAGGCGTCACGCACGTCATCAACTACCAGTCGCCCGAGGAAGAGAAGACGTACCTGCACCGCATCGGCCGTACGGGCCGCGCGGGCGCCAAGGGCATCGCGATCACCCTCGTCGACTGGGACGACATCCCGCGCTGGCAGCTCATCAACAAGGCGCTGGACCTCGGCTTCCCGAGCCCGCCGGAGACGTACTCCACGTCCCCGCACCTCTTCGAGGAGCTGAACATCCCGGTCGGCACCAAGGGTGTCCTGCCCCGTGCCGAGCGCACCCGTGCCGGTCTGTCGGCCGAGGTCGTCGAGGACCTCGGCGAGACCGGTGGACGTGGCGCCCGCGGCGGTCGCGGTGGGCGCCCCGCCGGTCCGGCCCCGGTCGCCGAGCGCGATCGTGACCGCGATCGAGAGCGTGACCGTGATCGTCCGGCGCGCACGCCGCGCCGCCGCCGTCGTACGCGCAACGGCACGGCGCTCGACGCCGCGGAGCCACAGACCAGCTCCCAGGCCACCCCGCAGAGCGCTTCGCAGACCGTGTCGGAGACCACCGAGCCGGCCTCGGCGACGGAGCCGCGCACCCCGCGCAGGCGTCGTCGTACGCGTACCGGAAGCGGGTCGGAGGCTGCCGCGACCGCGGTCGCCACGGCCGAGGGCACTGTCGCGGAGAGCACGACCGCCGAGGTCACCGAGGCCGCCGAGGCCGCCGAGGTCATCGCACCGGCAGTGGTACCGACCGTCGAAGCCGAAGCGGTGGTGGACGCGGAGGCCAAGCCGCGCCGCCGTCGCACGCGCCGCACGGCGGAGGCCGGGCAGCCCGAGGCCGCCGCTGTCGTCGTCGAAGAGGCCGCCAAGATCGTCGAGGCTGCGGAGGCCGCCGAGGCCGTCGTGACCAAGCCCCGCCGACGCACTCGTAAGGCCGCCGAGCCGGTCCAGGCCGCGGTGGACACCGCCGCCGTCGGCACGGTCGTCGCGGTCGCGGAGGCTGTGGACGTCGCGGAGGTCGCGGTCACCAAGCCGCGTCGCACCCGCAAGGCCACGACCACGGCCGCCGCCGAGGTGGTCCTGGACACCGCCGAGGCCACTGAGGCCAAGCCGCGCCGCCGGACCCGTAAGGCCGCCGGAACCGCCGAGGTCGCCGAGGCCGCCGAGGCCGGTATCCCGGCGCAGGCGACCGAGGAGCCCGAGGCCAAGCCGCGGCGTCGCACCCGTAAGGCCGCCGAGGCCGCTGGGACCACCGAGGTCGCTGAGGTCGCCGAGACGACTTCTGTCGCCTCTGCCGCCGCCCCGGTGGAGGAGGCAGCCGTCGTGGAGGCCAAGCCGCGTCGGCGTACGCGCAAGGCCGCCGAGCCGGCCCAGACCGCGGTGGACACCGCCGAGGGCACGACGGTCGAGGCACCGGCGGACACGGTGACGAAGCCGCGCCGCACCCGCAAGGCCGCCGCACCGGCAAAGGCCGCGGAGGGCGCCGCGGAAAGCGCAGTGGACACGGCCGAGGCCGCCGAGGCGAAGCCCCGCCGCCGTACCCGCAAGGTCGCGGTCGCCGAGGCCGACATCCCGGTCCAGGCCACCGAGGCCGTGGCGGACGCCGCCGAGGCTCCGGTCAAACCGCGTCGCACCCGCAAGACGGCCGCCAAGGCCACCACCGCGGACACGGTCACTGCTGTGGCCACCGATGTGGTCGCGGCCGAGGCCGCGCCGGAGGCCAAGCCGCGTCGCCGCACCCGCAAGACGGCTGCGGCCGCCGAGCCCACGGAGGGCTGAGAACCGCATCCGACGGCCCGGTCCCCCTCGTGGGGGCCGGGCCGTCGGCGTTCCGCGACAGGGCCGTGGGAACAGGCCCGTACGAGGAGGCCCGTACGAGCAGGCCTGTGCGAGCGCGGCCGGCCGGTATGCCGTCCGTCAGGTTCCCCGGTTAGCCTCGTCCTCATGAGCAGGCCCGTCACCTTCGTCCCGCCCCCCGGGGCCCGCGCGTATCGCCTCGGCACCGCGCGCGGGGAGTTCGCCGTGATCGACGCGGGCAGCCCCGTGCGGGGGACCGCGCTGTTGCTACCCGGATTCACCGGCAGCAAGGAGGACTTCATCTCGCTGCACGAACCGCTGGCGGCGGCCGGGTACCGGACCGTCGCGGTGGACGGCCGGGGCCAGTACGAGACACCGGGCCCGCCGGACGACGAAACCCCATACGCACAGGGCGAGTTGGCACTGGACGTGCTCGCGCAGCTCGACGCGATCGCCGACGACTCCGAGGGCTCCGAAGGCTCCGAGGGCTCCGAGGGACGCTTCCACCTGCTGGGCCATTCGTTCGGCGGACAGGTCGCCCGCGCGGCCGTCCTGCTGGCACCGGCCCGTTTCCGGTCGCTCACTCTGGTGTCCTCCGGGCCCGCGGAGATCTCCCCCAGCCAGCAGCAGCGCGTGAAGCTGCTGCGGGACGCGCTTTCCGTGATGGACATGGCGCAGGTGTGGGAGGCGATCCGGGCGCTGGAGCCGCCGGAGGACGCCGAGGGCGAGCTGGACGCCGGCCTCGACGACCAGGAGGACCTCAGGCGGCGCTGGTTCGGCAACAGCCCGGCCCAGCTCATCGCCACGGGACGCCAGCTGTGCGAGGAGCCCGACCGCGTGGCCGACCTGGCGGCGCTGCGGCTGCCCGTGCACGTCCTGTCGGGCGAGAGCGACGACACCTGGCCGGTGCCGCTCCTCGACGACATGGCCGTACGCCTGGAGGCGCACCGCACGGTCATCCACGGAGCCGAACACTCGCCCAACGCCGACCGCCCTCTGGAGACGGCCGAGGCCCTCGCGGCGTTCTGGGACCGGGTGGGCTGACGCGCAGGCTTCTGACCTGACCTGGTACCGGCCTAGTACTGACTCTGCAGGTGGTCCCAGAATCCGTCCCGCAGGGCCCGCCGCAGATCGGCCTGCCCGCGCAGCGAGTACTGCAGCAGCCCCTCGGACTCCACGAGCAGGTCCTGGTCGACCGGTCCCGGCAGATACGGGTGGCCGGGCAGCAGCTCCGCCAGCGACTCCCGCCCCCGGGCGGCCAGCCACTTCGCGGCGATCTGCGCCCCCACGAACCGCACGTCCTCCCGGGTGGGCCTGGTCGCCGCCGACGTGTCGTACGCGTTGGTGGTGCGCCGGGCCACGTACGGCTTGAAGAAATCCAGGTCGAAGGTGCGCTGGCTGTCGACCTCCCAGAGCAGCGGCTCCGCCTGGTTGCGGCCCTCCGGCGCCTCGATGCCCCAGAGGTGGACCCGGGCCCCGTACCCCTGCGCCGCCTCGACCGCCGAGACCAGGTCCTCGTCGCCGCCGATGAGCGCCGCGTCGCTGATGGCGCGGTGCCGGGCCAGTGACTCCAGGTCGGAACGGATCAGCGAGTCGACGCCCTTCTGCTGGTTGTTGGCGTTGAGATTGCCGAGCCGGACCTTGACGTCGGGCAGCTCGGCGATGGACTGCTGCTCCGCGGTGTGGATGCGGCGCCGTGCCCCGTCGTACCAGTAGACGCGCAGCAGCCTGCTGTCCGCGAAGATCGTGCGCGCCCGGTCGATGAGCGCGTCGATGAGCCCCTCCGCGTCCAGTTCGAAGGCCCGGCGGTCCTCCGTCCCGGCGACGAGCCGGCCCGCGGCCGCGTAGAGATACCCGGCGTCGACGAAGATCGCGTGGGTCGACGGCGTCTTCGCCACCTCGGCGAGCATGCGCTGCAGCAACTCGTTCGTGCGGTCGATGCGCGCACCGATGGCTGCCAGGTCGTCGGTTGCCGCGAAGTCGTCGTTCATATGCGCCTCATTGTCGCAGGACGTCACTGTGCGAACACACGCGGTCCCGATACTTGCAAGTAATTAGACGTTCGAAAGTTTTCTTTAGCGTAGGGAATGTTCGTAACAAACGTTCCGTTGACTCCTTTGGGAGCGCGGGACACACACGCCTCGCTCACCCACCCACCAGTAGTTCTCCTTCAGGAGGATGACCAGACGAAGGGAGAAGCCCTTGCGCTTCGAAATCCTGCGACTCGACGACGTCGACGGCACGCCCGTTGACAGCACCGTCGTGGACGCCGCCTCCGTCAACCGGATCGTTCAGCAGGCCGCCGCCATCGGGCAGCGCCTCTGGATCCGCCCGGCCGACACCTCGGCCTCATAAAGCGGTCGTTTGACAGTCTTCGGAACCCCCGTCCGGCACGATGCCGGACGGGGGTTCCGCGTATCCGGCCGTGACGGTTCGGGTTCAGCTGTTTCGGACGACCTGCGTGACGCCGTTGATGATCTGCTGCACCGCGATCGCGGAGAGCATCATGCCCGCGAGCCGCGTCACCAGCACGACACCGCCGTCCTTGATGACACGGATGATCAGCAGCGAGTACCGCATCACGACCCACAGCACCACATGGATGGCGAGGATCGCCGCCCACACCGACAGCTGGGTCGCCACGCTGTCGGCCTTCTGCACGGCCAGGATGACGGACACGATCGCGCCGGGTCCCGCGAGCAGCGGCATGCCCAGCGGCACGAGGGCGACGTTGACGTCCTTCGTCTGCTTGGGCTCGTCCGTCTTGCCCGTGAGCAGGTCGAGCGCGATGAGCAGGAGCAGCAGCCCGCCCGCGATCATCAGCGCGGGGACGGACACGTGGAGGTAGTTCAGGATCTGATGCCCGAGCAGCCCGAAGACGGTGATGACCCCGCCGGCCACGCAGACGGCCTGGAAGGCCATCCGCTTCTGCACCTTGGCCGGACGGCCGGACGTCAGCGCGAGGAAGATCGGGGTGATCCCGGGGGGATCCATGATGACGAAGAGCGTGAGGAAGAGGGAGCCGAAGACGGCGAGGTCGAACATGAACAGTGAGGCCTTGCGGAGTGTTGGGACACGTATGGATGGATCTGGCGTGGGGTGGGTGCGGATGCAGTGTGGGTGCGTCGTGGCTGGTCGCGCAGTTCCCCGCGCCCCTTTGGCGAGTTGTCGGCGACCCTTTTGGTGAGTTGTCGGCGACCCCTGCCCGGCGGGCGGCCTGCGCGGGCCGTCTGCGGTCGGTAGTCGAGCGCTACGTGCCCGCGTTCCCGCCCGCGCCGGGTACGGGGAACGCCCCGGTCGCCCGTCGGGTGATCTCCCCGTAGATCTCGGGGTCCGTGGTGATCTCTCCGAGTTCACACGCCTTGCGGCTGCCGTGGTAGTCGCTGGACCCGGTCGTCAGCAGCCCCAACTCGCCCGCGAGGTCGCGCAGTCGGGTCCGAGTGGCCGCGTCGTGGTCCATGTGGTCGACCTCGATCCCGTCGAGCCCGGCCGCGGCCAGCTCGGCGATCGCGGACTCCGGCACCGTCCGCCCCCGCTTGGCGGCGGCCGGATGCGCGAAGACGGTCACCCCGCCGGCCGCCTTGACCAGCCGGATCGCCTCGAAGGGGTCCGACTCGTGCTTCTGGATGTGCGCCCGGCCGCCGTCCGCGAGCCACTCGGTCGTGAACGCGTCCGAGACGGTGGGCACGACACCCAGCTCGACCATCGCGGTGGCGATGTGCGGCCGGCCCACGGACCCGCCTGCCGCGATCCGTGCCACCTGCTCCCAGGTGATGGGCACGCCCAGTTCCCGCAGCCTGCCGATCACCGCCTGGGCCCGGGGCACCCGGTCGTCCCGCACGAGTTCGCGCTCGCGCAACAGGTCCGGCTCCTCGGGATCGAAGAGGTACGCCAACATGTGCAGGCCGACGCCGTCGAGGCGGCAGGAGAGCTCGGCGCCCGTCACCAGCGTCAGCCCGGCGGGCACGGCCGCGATGGCCTCGGCGTATCCGCGGGTGGTGTCGTGGTCGGTCAGCGCGACGACGTCGAGACCGGCGGCAGCCGCGTTGCGCACCAGCTCGGCCGGGGTGTCCGTACCGTCGGAGGCCTTGGAGTGGCAGTGCAGATCGATGCGCACGACGCGGACTCCAGACGCAGGTGGAACGAGGGACCGCTCAAGAGTAACGGCCTTGCGAACGACTCTTGTCATACCGTCTTGTCACACCCGCAGAACGGGATCGCCCCCTACAGCCCCTACCGCCTCTACCGCCTCTACGGTTCGAGAATGCGCGGGGACAGCGCACCGCACGGCAGCAGGTCCACCTCCGCGCCGGCGTCCCGCAGATCCGTCAGCACCAGTTCGTCGTACATCAGCAGCCCCGTCTGCTCGGGCCACACGACCGCCCACAGCCACAGCCCGAGTGCCTCGCCCGCGAAGACGGCCCGGTCGCCGGGCACCCCGGGGACGTTCCAGAGAGGCGTCGGCCGGCCTGCGGCCAGCACTTTCGCCTCGGCGGGCTTCTCGACGTTCAGGTACGGGCCCGGGTCGGGGCCCTCGATGCCCGCGTACCGCGCGCCCAGGCCCACGCCCAGTTCCTCGGCGACGAGGATCAGCTCGCCGAAACCGCCGAGCGGGCCGGGCCCCGAGCAGGCCACCGCCGTCGCGCGACCGCCACTGCGGTCGTCACCGGCGAACGCCGCACCCGTGAAGAGCCAGCCGACAGGCAGGGGCCACGGCATCCACACCGGTACGCGCGCCCGATGCACGACCACATCAAGGGCTTCGACGCTTGGCGGGATCACGGGCTGAAGCGGATGCACGACGCCGTGCGCATCACACTGCCAGGAATCGGCAAAGAGGCCGGGAGCCCTGACCCGGCCACCACACTTCGGGCAACTGGGTTCGCCCCTCATAAGGCACAACGGTCCTCTCCGTCTTTCGTCGCGTCAAGGACGATCACCCGTCCGGCACGCGTCTGTCACCTCGCTCGCCCCGTCGCCCGTCCTGGCGCCTGCCCCGTCGGAACTAGATGTATCTTGCATCTATTAGCCGATCTAACTTATTATGTGCATATGCCAATCATCTCTCCCCGAGCGAGCAGTGAGCGAACAGTGAAGGAGCGGGCATGAGCATCAGCACGGGAGGTCCCGCCGAAGGGGACACGTTCGACGCGGGGGCCGGTGGCCTGCTGCGTCAGCCGAAGGCGGTCTGGGCGACCGCCGGGGCATCCGTCGTCGCCTTCATGGGCATCGGCCTCGTCGACCCGATCCTGCCGTCCATCGCCAAGGGCCTGGACGCCACCGCCGGCCAGGTCTCCCTGCTCTTCACCTCGTACTTCCTGATCACCGCCCTCGCGATGCTGGTCACTGGCTTCGTCTCCAGCCGTATCGGCGGTCGCCGTACCCTGCTCCTCGGCCTCGCGCTGGTCGTGGTCTTCGCCGGCCTTTCCGGCACCTCGGGATCGGTCGGCGAACTCGTCGGCTTCCGGGCGGGCTGGGGGCTCGGCAACGCCCTCTTCGTCTCCACGGCCCTCGCCGTCATCGTCGGCGCGGCGGCCGGCGGAAGCGCGGCCGCGATCCTGCTGTACGAGTCCGCCCTGGGCCTCGGCATGGCCTGCGGGCCCCTGCTGGGCGCGCTGCTCGGTGATGCCAGCTGGCGCTATCCGTTCTTCGGCACCGCGTTCCTGATGGCGATCGGGTTCCTGTGCATCACGGCGTTCCTGAAGGAGCAGCCGAAGCCCGCGCGCAGGACCGGCCTGCTCGACCCGCTCAAGGCACTCGGTCACGGCGGCCTCGCCTCGGTGGCCGCCTCGGCGTTCTTCTACAACTACACGTTCTTCACGGTGCTGGCCTTCACGCCGTTCGTGCTGGACATGTCCCCGTACAGCTCCGGCGCGGTCTTCTTCGCCTGGGGTGTGCTGCTCGCGGTGTTCTCGGTACTCGTGGCGCCGCGCATGCAGGCGTGGTTCGGCTCGCTGAAGGTGCTCGGCGGCTCGCTGGTGCTGCTCGCGGCCGACGTGCTCGTCCTCGGATACGGCAGCCACACCACGGCCGTGGTCTGCACGATCCTGTCCGGCGCCTTCATCGGCGTGAACAACACCGTCTACACGGAGCTCGCGCTCGGCGTGTCGGACGCGCCTCGCCCGGTGGCGAGCGCCGGCTACAACTTCGTCCGCTGGTTCGCGGCCGCCGCGGCGCCCTTCTTCGCGCCGAGGATCGAGGAGTGGACCGACATCCACATCCCGTTCGTGGTCGCGGCGGTCACGGCGGCGCTGGGCGCGCTCGTGGTTCTCGTACGCCGCGACGCCCTGACGCACGAGGCGGCGGAGCTGGAGGAGCGGCACGCGGCCGAGGACGGCGTCACCGCCTTCGCGAACTGAGGCCCCGATACAGGGGAGGCCCGCCCGGCCGGAGTGTGAGATTTCCAACTGGCCGGTCCTGGCCGGTCGTTGGAAAAGGTCAGTCCAGAGGCACGGACTTGCGTGCGGGATCGCGCAGGTCCGTTCCGCTTGCCAGCCAGCGCTCCTGGAGGGCCCCCGCGCCGTGCACCCGCTTCCACGCGGCCTCGTTCGGCGTCATGGGCAGCAGCGGCAGGAACCGTACGGGGTCCAGGGGTGCGTCGAGTTCGAGATCCTCGACCAGGCCGCCCGGTTCGGCCACCAGGACCGAGGTGAACGGGGCCCCGGGCCACAGCGGACCACCCACGTCGAGCGAGGCACCGGGGGCCACGACCAGGCCCTCGACCTGCGGGGACGCGGCCAGTACGGCGAGCGGGCGGAGCACCTTGTCGGTGTCGGCGGCGCCTGCCCGTACCGAGAGGACCAGCTCGGCGCGCGGGCCCGCGACCGGGTCGGCGACGGCCGCCGTGGGGTCCGCCATCGGCTGGGCGGACATGCCGAGGGTCGCGTAGCGGACGATCTCGCCACCCGAACCCGTAACCGTCCCCGCGCCCGCACCCGACCCCGCACCTGTCCCCGTGCCCGTGCCCGTGCCCGCGTCGGTGGAGCCCGTGAAACGGAGCACCTCGATGCGGTCGGTGCCGAGGAAGGTCACCGCGGCGCGCGCGTCCGGTTCGCCCAGCGCGGTACGCAACCGGGCCTCCACCAGAGGAAGAACATCAGCCATGGGGCGAGCATAGAACTCGCCAGTAGCGGGCAAACCGACGGCTTGACACTTCCGTCGGCTGATAGTCTTGGCCGCTGGCCGGGGCAGCACGCAGAAGCGTCGCTCTCAAGTCCCGGCCCACGTCTCGACGCATGAGACTCCCCTACGGGGGATGGACCTCCCCTACGGGGGACCGGCCGGAGGAGGTGGGGCTCCATGGATCGAAGTCGACCAGGTAGTACCACCCGCTCTTCCGGCTGCTGAGTTCCGCCCGCTCAGCTTCCAGAGCTCACGCTCTCCTGACTGCCGCCTCTCGCACTCGCGTCATGGCCGGTCCGGTACACAACGGAAGAGCACTTCGTTTTTCCTGATCTCCTGATCTGTCTGAATTTTTCTGATCTGTATCAGTAGCGAAGCCGCCACCGTGACGGTGCGGTGCTCCCCGCTTTGTGGACGTGCCAAACATCCGCAGTCAGGACGTCCCCATTCCGGGCAGTTCCAGCCGTCGTCGGCGGCCTTCGTTCGCGAAGGAGCCAGCCATGTCGATGATCCGTGACCTGCGTGCCGCGGTGCGCCCCACGCCGCGCAAGGACGGCGGCGCGTACGACACCACCCGCTCGGCCGCGGAGAGTTCGGCCGTCGTGGACTGCGCGGTCTACCGCGACGGCGCCCGTCTCCCGTCCGACGACAGCCTCACCCCGCGTGCCGCGATCCGTCAGGTGCGGCGCGACGGAGGGTTCGCGTGGATCGGCCTGCACGAGCCCACGGAGGACGAGTTCGCCGGTATCGCCGCCGAGTTCGGGCTGCACCCGCTCGCCGTCGAGGACGCCGTCCACGCCCACCAGCGGCCCAAGCTGGAGCGCTACGACGACACCCTGTTCGCCGTCTTCAAGACCATCCACTACGTCGAGCACGACGAACTCACCGCCACCAGCGAGGTCGTGGAGACCGGCGAGGTGATGTGCTTCACCGGGCGGGACTTCTTCATCACCGTGCGGCACGGCGGGCAGGGCTCGCTGCGGGCGCTGCGGCACCGGCTGCAGGACGACCCGGAGCTGCTCGCCAAGGGGCCTTCGGCCGTGCTGCACTCCATCGCCGACCATGTGGTGGACGGCTACATCGCGGTCGCGGACGCCATGCAGGACGACATCGACGACGTCGAGACCGAGGTGTTCTCGCCCGGCCGCAGAGGCGGGGTCTCGCGCGGTGTCGACTCGGCCCGGATCTACCAACTCAAGCGTGAGGTCCTGGAGTTCAAGCGCGCGGTGTCGCCGCTGATGCGGCCCATGCAGCTGCTGAGCGAGCGGCCGATGCGGCTGGTCGACCCCGACATCCAGAAGTACTTCCGCGATGTCGCCGACCACCTGGCCCGGGTGCAGGAGCAGGTCGTCGGCTTCGACGAACTGCTCAACTCGATCCTCCAGGCCAACCTCGCGCAGGCGTCCGTCGCGCAGAACGAGGACATGCGCAAGATCACGTCCTGGGCGGCCATCATCGCCGTGCCGACGATGGTGTGCGGGGTGTACGGGATGAACTTCGAGCACATGCCGGAGCTGCACTGGCGGTACGGATACCCCGCGATCATGGGCCTCACGGTGGTGCTCTGCCTGGGCATCCACCGGACGCTGAAGCGCAACGGCTGGCTCTGAGAGGTCCGGCCGGGCCGGGCTAGGCTGGCCCTCATGACGGATCAGGCCAGCCCCTCGCCCGACCACCATGCGTCGGCGTCCCGCCTGTTGGACCGGGCCCTCGTCGAGGAGGCCACCAAGAAGTCCGGGCTCATCTGGGTACGGGGCCTTCCCGTCGAAGACGGGGCGCCGTCCCGGGCTCTCTGGCACGTGTGGCACGACGGGGCGGTGTGCCTGGTCGGGGACGGACCCGGTGAGCAGCCGTTGCCCGGACTCGCGGACGGGGGCGACGCCGTCGTCACCGTCCGCAGCAAGGACAAGGGCGGTCGCCTCGTCTCCTGGTCGGCGAAGGTGGTGGAGCTCGCTCCCGGCTCCGAGGAGTGGGACGCGGCGGTCGCCGAGCTCAAGGGCAAGCGGCTGAACGCGCCCGACGGGGAGGCCATGCCCGGGCGGTGGGCCCGGGAGTGCCGGGTGGTTCGGCTCACGCCGACGGGGTCGACTGCGTCGTTGCCGGACGGATCGTTGGCGGCGCCGCCGTTGCCTACGTCGGCGACCACGCGTCGGCCGGTGCCGGCGGGGGTGCCGCGGCTGCTTTTCAAAGGCCGCAGGCGCTGAGCGCTCCGCTGAGCGGGCCCCTTCAGCTGCGGGTCCGTTTTCGACTGCGGGTGGGTGGGGGCTGGTCGCGCAGTTCCCCGCGCCCCTGAAAGACGGGGCTGCGCCCTGGTCTTTCGCCTTTAGGGGCGCGGGGAACTGCGCGACCAGCCACAGCGCACCCGCAGCCGAAAACGGACCCGCACGCCCGCCCCTCAGGACGACGGGAGCTGTTGGCCGTAGTCGACCGTCGCGTCCTTGTCCGGCGCCTCCAGGGCGAACGCCCTCCCCCAGTCGGTCAAGCGAAGCGTCCCCGCGTCGCCGGCCCGGACCAGGAGCAGCGGGTAGGGCTTGCCCTCCAGGGAGACGTCGATCCGGCCGCCGGAGCCCTCGTCGCTGGTGAGGCGGATGGTGCGGGTGCCGTTCAGTTCGTGGTGGCCGTCGGTGGCGAGCTCGCCCTGCAGAGCGAGCAGGCCGTCGAGAAGGACGTCCTTCTCG
>NZ_LIPP01000427.1:22238-22752 GCF_001418335.1 Streptomyces aurantiacus
TCGCGGCGGCCTTGGCGGCCGACACGGTGCTGCTCCGGATCTTGGCGGGGGGCAGCTTCCCGACCCCGTTGGTGCCCGCGTCCGGGTCGTCACCGCCGCACCCCGTCACCCCTGCCCCCGCCACGACGAGCGCGCATACGGCCCTCATCAGCACGGCCTTACGGGTACGTCCCTGGGGAATCGCAGTCACAGGTGGCGCTGCCTCTCGTGCGGTTGTCCTCACCGGCGTACCGCAGCGTACCGGTGCCCACCACGTCACTCGGAGTCAGTCCGTCCGCACCGCTCACCAGGGCGTATCCGACCGGGACGGGCTAGCCTGAAGCCCATCCGAGCGGGCATGACGGCCCAAATTACCCGAACCAGCACCGAGCCGGCACCCGAACCATTACCCGACCGGTGACCCGTACCGAGGCCCGTACGAGGAAGGAGGCGCCGGGATGGCGGCAGGCACCCCCCGGATCTTCGTCTCGCATCTCTCCGGCATCGCCGTCTTCGACCCGAGCGGCGACCAGGT
>NZ_LIPP01000427.1:22803-22993 GCF_001418335.1 Streptomyces aurantiacus
CTCGTCGAGGCCGAGGAGCCGTCGGAGACGGTCACCGTGCTGGACGTCTCGATCCAGCAGCTGCCCGCCCGCCGCGACTGGGAGATCGACCGGGTCTTCGTACGGAAGGGGAGGGCGGGCGGCGCGTTCCGGCGGGCCAGGGGGGAGACACTGACCGTCGAGTGGTCGGCCGTCACCGGGTTCTCGCTGG
>NZ_LIPP01000428.1 GCF_001418335.1 Streptomyces aurantiacus
CCTCCCCGTCCGGCAGCCCGATCCACAGGTCCGCGCCCAGCGGCCCGGCCATCTCCTCGGCGATCCACTCACCGATACCGCGGCCCGTCACGCGCCGCACCAGCTCACCGACCAGCCAGCCGTACGTCAGCGCGTGGTAGCCGTGGTCCGTGCCGGGCTCCCACACCGGGGCCTGGCGTGCGACCGCCTCGGCGCCGCGCAGCGGGTCCAGCGCCTCCTGCGGCGTCAGCGGCCGGTCCAGTACCGGCAGGCCGGCCCGGTGCGAGAGCACCTGCCGGACCAGCACCCGTTCCTTGCCCGTCGCCTTGAACTCCGGCCAGTACTTGCCCACCGGCGCGTCCAGGTCCAACAGGCCCCGCTGGTGGAGGAGGAGAAGTGCCGCCGCCGCGACGCCCTTGGTCGCCGAGCGCACGATCTGCGCGGTACCGGGCGCCCAGACATCCGTACCGTCGATGTCCTTCGTGCCCGCCCACAGGCCGACGACCTTCCGGCCGTCCCGGTACACGGTCACGGCCGCACCCCGTTCCCCGAGCGTCTCGAAGTTCCGTACGAACGCCGCCCTGACCGGCTCGAAGCCCTCGGCCACTGTGCCGTTCACATTCACCACGTCCGTACCCCTCACCGCTCACGCCGCGCCGCGCGCGTCACGCCCCCATTGTCACCGAGCGCGGATCGAAGCCGAACGGCAGTTCCAGGCGGTGTGCGCGCATCAGCTCGTCGTCCGCGAGCAGCTCGCCGGTCCTGCCGTCCGCCGCGATCACGCCCTCGCTGAGGATCAGGGCACGGGGGCACAGTTCGAGGGCGTACGGCAGGTCGTGCGTGACCATGAGCACGGTCACGTCCAACGAGCGCAGAATGTCGGCGAGTTCACGCCGCGACGCGGGGTCGAGGTTGGACGACGGCTCGTCCAGGACGAGGATCTCCGGCTCCATCGCCAGTACCGTCGCGACGGCCACCCGGCGCCGCTGGCCGTAGGAGAGATGGTGCGGCGGGCGGTCGGCGAAGGCCTCCATGCCCACCCGTTCCAGAGCCGTACGCACCCGCGCCTCCAGCTCAGGACCCTTCAGCCCGGCGGACGCGGGCCCGAAGGCCACGTCCTCCCGGACGCTCGGCATGAAGAGCTGGTCGTCCGGGTCCTGGAAGACGATGCCGACCTTCCGCCGGATCTCCGCCATGTGTTTCCTGCCGACGGGCAGCCCG
The DNA here is from genome assembly GCF_001418335.1 of Streptomyces aurantiacus. Lineage (GTDB taxonomy): Bacteria > Actinomycetota > Actinomycetes > Streptomycetales > Streptomycetaceae > Streptomyces > Streptomyces aurantiacus. The sequence goes on from NZ_LIPP01000428.1 coordinate 1,201, forward strand.
GCGACCGTCACGGTCCCGGCGCCGCCGGTCAGGATGCCGTTGAGGTGGAGTACGAGGGTCGTCTTGCCGGCGCCGTTCGGACCGAGCAGGGCCACGCGCTCGCCTCGGGCGACGGCGAAGTCCACACCGAACAGGGCCTGATGGCCGTCGGGGTAGGCGAAGGCCAGCCCGGCCACTTCCAGCGACGGGGGCGGGGACGCGGAGGGAGACGAGGGTGCGGTCGCAGAGGTCACAGGGTCCATCCCAGCAGACAGACGACGAGCGCGGCGAACGGCAGGGCGAAGGCGTACGACCACTGCGCCCGCGACGCGGTCACCTCGTCGATGACCGGCATCGAACCGGTGTACCCCCGGCTGACCATGGCGAGGTGCACCCGCTCCCCGCGCTCGTAGGAGCGGATGAAGAGCGCGCCGGCGGACTTGGCGAGGACTCCCCAGGAGCGGACGCCACGGGCCTCGTAGCCGCGCGACTCCCGCGCGATCCGCATCCGCCGCATCTCGTCCGTGATGACGTCCCCGTACCGGATCATGAAGGACGCGATCTGTACGAGGAGGGGTGGCAGCCGTAGCCGCTGGAGACCCAGCAGGAGCTCGCGCAGTTCCGTCGTGGAGGCGAGCAGTACGGACGCGGCGACGCCGAGGGTGCCCTTGGCCAGCACGTTCCAGGCGCCCCACAGGCCGTTCACGCTCAAGGACAGGCCGAGTACGTCGACTCGTTCGCCCCGCGCCACGAACGGCATCAGTACGGCGAAGGCCACGAACGGCACCTCGATCAGCAGCCGCTTCAGCAGGAAGCCGGCCGGGACGCGGGCCGCGTACGCCACGCCCGCCAGCAGCAGTGCGTACAGCCCGAACGCCCACATCGCCTCGCGCGGCGTCGATACGACGACCAGTACGAAGGCGAAGACTGCGATGAGCTTGGTGTGCGGCGGCAGGGCGTGCACGGGCGAGTGCCCGTGCCGGTAGAGCTTGTGCGCGTGGCCTGCTCCCATATCAGGCAGACTCCCCGAGCTGAGACGACGAGGACGATGAGGCAGTTGCGGCCTCCGTCTCCGGCGTACGGCGCCTGCGTACCGTCCAGAAGACCCCCGTGCCCGCCACGATCGTGACGCCCACGCCGATCACACCCGCGAGGCCGCCGGACATCCGGCCGTCCGTGATGCCCTCCACGCCGTAGTCGGCGAGGGGGGAGTCGGCGGCCGAGTGGTCCTCGACCTTGGCGTCGATGCCCTTGTCGGAGGCGACCTTCTCCAGGCCGTCGGGGTTCGCGGAGGCGTAGAAGCTGACGAAGCCGGCGAGGACGAGGGAGGTGACGAGCCCCACCAGCCACACCGTGCGGTGGGAGCGCGCGGCGACCGGGACGGGTCCGGCGGCGGGCCTGGTGACGGGCTCGGCGGCCGGTGTGTCGACCAGTTCGCCGCCGACCCGCAGCTTCAGCGGCGTGGTCAGGCCGCGGGCCCCGTACACGAGGTCCGGCCGTACGGCGATGACGGCGCCGACCGTGAGGGCGGTGATCGCGGCCTCACCGATGCCGATGAGGACGTGGACGCCGACCATGGCGGTGAAGACCTGCCCGATCGGGACGTCCGTGGTGCCGCCGATCGCGTAGATCAGCGTGAAGGCCACGGCGGCGGCAGGGACGGAGATCACAGCGGCGACGAACGCCGAGACGGTAATGGATCGACGCTTACGGGGCAGGAGTTTCACCAGGCCGCGGAAGACGGCGTACGCCACGACCGTGGTGACGACCGCCATGTTCGTGATGTTCACGCCCAGCGCGGTGAGGCCGCCGTCCGCGAAGAGGATGCCCTGCATGAGGAGCACGACCGAGACGCACAGGACCCCGGTGAAGGGGCCCACGAGTATCGCGGCCAGCGCGCCTCCGAGCAGGTGTCCGCTGGTCCCGGCCGCGACCGGGAAGTTCAGCATCTGCACGGCGAAGATGAAGGCGGCGACCAGACCCGCGAGCGGGGCGGTGCGTTCGTCCAGTTCACGGCGGGCGCCGCGCAGGCTCACCGCGATGGCCGAGGCGGCCACGGCTCCGGCGGCGACGGAGACGGGGGCGTTGATGAATCCGTCGGGGACGTGCATGCAGGGCTCCGCTTCCGGGGGCAGGCCGACTGGGCTGGCTGGCTGGGCTGGCTGGGCAGGATCGGGCTGGCAAGGACCGTTAACCGTTTGATGATAGTGGCTTAATGCGAACAGTTTGCAAGAGCGAGGTGACCTCGAATAATCCGGTGACCCAGGAGCTCGTGTCGCGAAATGCGTGACATGGGAGGAGAATCAGCCCAAAGAGGGAGCTGTCGATGCCCGCCGTTGAGCAGTACGCGCGCGCCCACATCGTGACGGACGAGGCGCAGGATCCGCCCGCCGTGCCGGTGGCCCTTCGATACGACCCGGAGGCCGACCCACCCAGGGTGCACATCATGCTGCCGGGCCATCATGAGTGGGTGGTCGCCCGTGACCTGCTCGAACAGGGGCTACGGGCGCCGGCCGCCGCCGGTGACGTACGGATCTGGCCCTGCGGCCGGGTGCAGGCCGTCATGGAGTTCCACTCGGCGAAGGGTGTGGCGGTCGTGCAGTTCGACGCGAAGACCCTGATCCGCTTCCTGCGCCGGACGTACACGGCCACGCCGGTGTCCAGCTGACCCGGCCAACCCCCACTTACCCGACTGCCCGCCTTCAGCAGCGTGCCGCCGGCATCCTGCGGGTGGGCATCACCCGGCTCAGCTGCCCGCCTTCAGCAGCGCCGCCACGATCGGTCCTGCCGTCTCGCCGCCGTGGCCGCCCTGCTGGACCACGCCCGCCGCCGCCAGGTCGCCCTTCCACGCCGTGAACCAGCCGTTGGGCTTCTTCTGGCCGTCGACCTCGGCGGAACCGGTCTTGGCGCCGAAGTCCGGGCCGAGTCCCGCCATGGCCTCGGCCGCCGTACCGGCCGCTGCCGTGTACTGCAGGAGCTCCTTGAGCTGCGACTGGGTCGAGGCGGACAGGGAGCGGGACGCCTTCGCGAGCGTGCGGTTGTCGACGGTCGGGGAGACCAGGTAGGGCTGGTGGAACGTGCCTGTCTTCGCCGTGGCGACGACCGACGCCATGTTCAGCGGGTTCATCCGCACCCCGCCCTGGCCGATCAGCGAGGCCGCCATCTGGGCCTGCGACTGCACCGGCACCGAGCCGTCGAAGGTCGGTACCCCGATGGCCCAGTTGTCCATGCCGAGGCCGAACACCTGCTGGGCCTGCTTGGTCAGGTCGTCGTCGTCGAGATCCTTGGCCTGGCTGATGAAGGCCGTGTTGCAGGAGCGCGCGAAGCTCGCCTTGAACGTGCCGCCCTTGATCTCGAACTTGTCGTCGTTCTGGAACTTCCAGCCACCGTACGTCGAGTACTTGGGGCAGGGGTGCTCCTTGTTCGCCGACGCGAGCCCCTTGTCGATGAGCAGTGAGGCCGTGATGACCTTCATGGTCGAGCCGGGGGCCAGGGAGCCCTGGAACGCGGTGTTGAAGCCGTGCCCCGAGTTCGCGACGGCCAGGATCTCGCCGGTCGACGGCCGGATGATCACCGCGGACGCCTTGGACTTCGCGGCCACCTGCTCCTCGGCGGTCGCCTGAAGGTCCGGGCTGAGTGTCGTACGTACCGTGCCGGGCGTGCCCTTGCTCAGCTCCAGCAGCGTCTTGTCGGGGTTCTTGTCGGAGGCGGCCTTCTTGGCGGCGTCCTCGCTCTCCTTGCTCCCCTTCGTGCCCTTGGCGTCCTCGGAGCCGGCGCGGACCACCCGCAGCTCGACGCCCGCCTTGCCGCCGGCCTTCTTGCCGAACTTCTCGCGCAGGCCGTCGAGGACCGTCCCGAGGGAGGGGTACTTGGCGGTGGTCAGCTCGCCGCCGTCCCGGTCCAGGGCCTTGACCGGGGGCGTCCCCGCCTCGCCGGTGACCAGCTTGTCGCCGTCCTCCAGGTCCGGGTGCACGACCGCGGAGTGCCAGTCGACCAGCGGTTTCCCGTCCTTGGCGCGGCGTACGACGGTGAGTTCGGACTCGTACGCGAGGGGTTCGGTCAGGGTCTTGTAGGTGACCGTGCCCTTGACGGAGAACGGCACGGCGTCGCCGGAGCGCTTCTTGGCGGTGAGCGTCACGTCCTTGACGTACGCCTCCTTGCCGTACCCGGTGAGCAGGGGGGCCGCGCCCGAGGCGTCGTTCGTCACGGACGCGGCCGTCTTGACGTCGCCGCTCTGCCAGGCCGTGAGGAACGCGGTGGCCGTCGACTTCACCTCGGCCGCCGACAAGGGCCCGCTCTTCACGGACTTCTTGGCGGGGCTCGCGTCGGCCGCGGCTCCGCCGCCGAACAGCGCGTAGCCGCCCAGCCCCGCACCGCCGACGACAACGGCGATCAGCCCGCCGATGACGGCGGGCTTCGTCCTGCCGCGCTCAGGTGCGCGCCTTCTGTTCCCCACGGCTTCCGTTCCTTCGCTGCTTCCCCGGTGCCCTCAACGATTCTCGACGAGAACGAGCGTCTCGACGAGGACAAGAGTCTCTACGAGAACGAGAGCCACCACCCTAGGGTCCCGCCCTGTGAGGGTGAGTTCAGCCGCCCGTCCGTAGCACGTCTGCGACAATCGGGCCCGCCGCGTCCCCTCCGTGACCGCCCGCCTCCGTCATGGCCGCGGCCGCGATGTCGCCCCGGAAACCGGTGAACCAGCTGTTGGACTTCTCCTGGCCGTCGACATCGGCGGAGCCGGTCTTGGCGCCCATGTCCCCGCCGAGCCCGGCCATGGCCTCCGTCGCGGTGCCGCCGGTCGCGGTGAGCCGCATCATCTGCTTCAGCTGGGCGGCGGTGCCGCTCGGCAGGCCGTCGGCGGTGGCCAGCTGCCGGTCGTCGAGCTTCGGCGACACGAGGTAGGGCTGGCGGAACGTGCCCGTGATGGCGGTCGCCGTGACCGACGCCATGTTCAGCGGGTTCATCTGGACCTCGCCCTGGCCGATCGCGTTGGCCGCGCGGTTGGGGCCGCCGGACGCGGGGACGCTGCCGTCGAAGGAGACGATGCCCGTCTTCCAGTCCTTGCCCAGACCGAACCGCTCCTGGGCCTCGGTGGTGAGCGACTCGTCCGTGAGCGGCTTCTCGTCGGAGCCGTCGATGAGCTTGATGAACGCCGTGTTGCACGAGCGCATGAAGCTGTTGGCGAGCGTGGCGCCCTCGTTGGGCGCCATGCCCTTGAGGTTGTTGAACTCCTGGCTCTGCCAGACGGCGGTCGGCGGGCAGGGCGCCGGGCTGTTCATCGCGGTCACGCCGTTGTCGATGAACATCGCCGCGGTGATGATCTTCATCGTGGAGCCGGGTGCGACCTTGCCCTGGAACGCCGCGTTGAACCCGTCCTCGCGGTGGTTCGCGAGCGCCAGCACCTCACCGGTGCTCGGCTTCACGGCGACCACCGAGGACTCGGCGTACCGCGTGACCGCCTTCTCCGCGGCGGCCTGCGCGCCCGCGCTGATGGTCGTACGGAGCTTGCCCGCCTCGCCCTCGGCGAGGGTCACCAGCGGGCTGTCTCCCGCGCTCTCGCTCGCGTGGCGGATGGCGAGCTCGACACCGGGCGTGCCGCCCGCCTTGTCGCCGTAGCGGTCGCGGAGAGTGTCGAGGACGGGACCGAGTGACGGGTACTTCTTCTTGCTGAGAACGGCGCCGTCGCGGTCCACCGCGTCGATGGGCGGGCTCGCGGCCTCGCCCGTGACCAGTGTGTCGCCGGCCTTGAGGTCCGGGTGCAGGACGGACGGCTGCCAGTCGACCAGCGCCTTGCCCGTGGTCTTGCCCCGCACGATGTTCAACTCGCTGTCGTAGGCGAGGGGCTTGCTCTTCCCCTCGTACGACACCGTCGCCGAGACCGAGTAGGGGACGGTGGTTCCCGTCGTCGTACCGGGTGTGACCTTCACCTTCGTGATGTGCGCCGGGCCGGCGTAGGCGGCCAGCAGGGGTTCGGCGAAGTTCGCGTTGTCGGTGAGCGCCGCGGCCTCGGTCGCCTCGCCCTTCTCCCAGGCGGCGAAGAACTTCTCCGAGGTCTCCCGGACCTCGTCGTTCGACGGCGGCCCGGTCTTCGCCGCACCGTCCCCCGAGCCCCCGTCCCCGCTGACCGCGCTCACCACGTTGTACGCGCCGTACCCGGCGCCCCCCACCAACACAGCGAACACTCCGCCGACAAGGGCGGCCTTGGCCCCGTTGCGCATCGCGCTTTCCCCTCCCCATGAACCGTTTCCCGCGAACCGTTCCCGTGAACTGCTCCGAAGGCGTTCTGAACACGTTCTGAACACGTTCAGAATGGTGTCCCTCTGTCGCACTGTAGGCGGGGGGAGTGACGGGTGGGGGTGGTGTTCCCCGATCGTTAGGCGACGCAGGCCTCGGCGATCGACAGGCTGTTCTCGTACAAATGGTGCCGGGTGATGCGGCCGTCCTCGACCGTGAGGCGCAGCGCGAACGGTCCCTCGAACGACTTTCCCGTCGCCCGTACGGTCCCCGAGAGGTGCCCCGTCAGGACGGCGTCGGTGCCGTCCACGAGGAAGGCGTCGACGGAGGCCCGGGCGCCCTCGGGAACGGTGTGTTCCATCAGTTCCGTGAACTGCGCGGCGCATTCGACCGCGGTGGATCGCGGGCGGATCCACGGGACGACGGGGTTCTCGGCGAGGAGCCAGTCGACGTCGTCGGCGAAGAGCTCGACGAGCCGCCCGGTGTCCCCGGCCGCCCTGGCGGCGAGAAACTCCCGCACGACGGCCCGGGTGGCCTCGGCGACCGAACTCGTCTCGGTGACCTCGGACTTGACGGACATGGCGATCTCCTCGCTGCCGTGGCCGGACCTCGGCGAGGGTTCCCACCGACGCGCCCGACTCTACCGGGGCGGCAGGGGAGAACGGTCGATGGCTGCGGGGCCGTCGGCCCCCTACTCGGCGGCCAACGCCCCAGCTAGACCCACGTATCCAGCCACATCCGCGACCGCCACGAGTCGACCGGGATCGCCTGGCCCGTGTAGATCGGCCAGAAATAGATGAAGTTCCAGGCGATCAGGAGGACCAGGACGCCCGCCGTGGCCGCGCCCATCACTCGGCGGCGTTCCGTGGAGCCGGGTGGGCCGAGGACGGCGCCGATCATCATGGCCACCGCCAGGCACAGGAAGGGGAGGAAGACGACCGCGTAGAAGAAGAAGATCGTGCGTTCCTGGTAGAGGAACCACGGGAGGTAGCCGGCCGCGATGCCGCAGACGATCGCGCCCGCGCGCCAGTCCCTGCGGAAGAGCCAGCGCCACAGGACGTAGAGGACCGCGAACGCCGCAGCCCACCACAGGAGCGGCGTGCCCAGGGCCAGGACCTCGCGGGCGCACTTGCCGCCCGCGTCCGTCGGGCAGCCGTCCTTGCCGGGCAGCGGGGACTCGTAGAAGTACGAGACCGGGCGGCCGGTGACGATCCAGCTCCACGGGTTCGACTGGTACGGGTGCGGGGAGTGCAGGCCGACATGGAAGTCGTACACCTGCGTCTCGTAGTGCCACAGGCTGCGCCACCAGTCGGGGAACAGCCAGGACCATTCGCTGGTGCGGCCGTTGGCCGTGGCCCAGTTGCGGTAGTAGCCGCCCTTGCCGTCGGTGGCGGACCGGAACCAGCCGATCCACGACACGAGGTACGTGGCGACCGCCACCGGCACGGTGGACAGGAAGGCCCAGCCCACGTCGTGCTTGAGGACCGCCAGATAGGGGCGCCGCGCTCCCGCCACCCGCCGCGAGCCGACGTCCCACACCACCGTCATCAGGCCGAACGCGACGAGGATGTAGAGCCCGTTCCACTTGGTGCCGAGGGCGAGACCGAGCATCAGCCCGGCCGCCAGGCGCCAGGGGCGCAGGCCCAGGCGCGTGTTCCGCGCGACCTCCGCGTCCGGGCGTACGATCCCGTCGTCGTCCTCCGGAAGCGCGGCGGCCAGCCGTTCGCGGACCTTGTCGCGGTCGATGACCAGGCAGCCGAAGGCGGCCAGGACGAAGAACATCAGCACCTGGTCGAGCAGCGCGGTGCGGCTCATCACGAAGTGCAGGCCGTCCACGGCCATCAGCGCGCCCGCCAGGCACCCCAGGAACGTCGAGCGGAACAGGCGCCGGCCGATCCGGCACAGCATCAGCACCGACAGCGTGCCGAGCACGGCCGTCATGAACCGCCAGCCGAACGGCGTGAACCCGAACATCCACTCGCCGAGCCCGATGACGTACTTGCCGACCGGCGGATGGACCACGTAGGCGGCGTCCGACGGGATCTTGACGTCCCCGCCGCTCTGCAGGATCAGGTCGTTGGCGTTCTTCGCCCAGTTGACCTCGTACCCGCGGTGAATGAGGGCCCAGGCGTCCTTGGCGTAGTACGTCTCGTCGAATATCACCGCCTTCGGGCTGCCCAGGTGCCAGAACCGCGTCAGGCCCGCCAGCAGCGTGATGAGCAGCGGGCCGCCCCACGCAGACCAGCGCACGACGCGCGCGGCGGCCCCCGGGCGGAGCCCGATCGCCGCCCACAGACGTGGGCTCGGCTCGGTGTACGCGGGCACGAGGCGGTCGCGGACGTCGTCTGCGGGGCCGGCCGCGTAGCCGAACCTGCGCAGTCGCTGCTGCCACGACGGCCGCTGCTCTTCGACGCCCTGTCCCTGCCGGGTGTCCGTGGAGGACGCGGTACTTGTCACCGCGCCATCGTAGGGAACAGGGCTGTGTGAGTCCCGCGGCCGCCCCTGCGAGGATGGAACCGTGACAGGAACCGACGGCACCGTGGCAGGAACCCTTGTACTCGCAGGCACCCCCATCGGGGACATTGCGGACGCGCCGCCCCGGCTCGCGGCGGAGTTGGCGGGGGCCGACGTCATCGCCGCCGAGGACACCCGGCGGCTGCGGCGGCTGACCCAGGGCCTCGACGTACAGCCGTCCGGGCGGGTCGTGTCGTACTTCGAGGGCAACGAGTCGGCGCGTACGCCCGAACTGGTCGAGGCGCTGGTGGGCGGCGCGCGCGTGCTGCTCGTGACGGACGCCGGCATGCCGTCCGTGTCCGACCCCGGCTACCGGCTGGTGGCCGCCGCCGTGGAGAAGGGCATCAAGGTCACGGCCGTTCCCGGCCCTTCCGCCGTGCTCACCGCGCTCGCGCTGTCCGGGCTGCCCGTCGACCGGTTCTGCTTCGAGGGGTTCCTGCCGCGCAAGGCCGGCGAACGCCTGTCGCGACTGCGGGACGTCGAGGGCGAGCGGCGCACCCTCGTGTACTTCGAGGCACCGCACCGGCTCGACGACACGCTCGCCGCGATGGCCGAGGTGTTCGGCGCCGAACGCCGGGCCGCCGTCTGCCGCGAGCTGACCAAGACGTACGAGGAGATCAAGCGCGGGCCCCTCGGGGAACTCGCCGCCTGGGCCGCCGAAGGGGTGCGGGGGGAGATCACCGTCGTCGTGGAGGGTGCCCCGGAGCGCACCGAATCGCTCGACGCCGACGAACTGGTGCGCAGGGTGCTGGTGCGCGAGGAGGCGGGGGAGCGGCGCAAGGAGGCGATCGCCGCCGTCGCCGCCGACGCGGGACTGCCCAAGCGGGAGGTCTTCGACGCGGTCGTCGCGGCGAAGAACGCCGCGCGCACGAGCGCGGGCTGAAAGGGCGCGATGAGGGGGCGCACGATGCCATGAGGGAGCGCACGGGCCCCATGCGCGGGCAAAGGACCGCCGGGAAAAGCAAAGCTCGGACCGGGTCCTGAGGGCCGTCCGACAAGGAACGGCCAAGACGGCTCCAACACTCGACAGGTCTGGTGCGTATCGGCCCGTGGAGGCGTCCACTGATAGAGGACGCACCCGTCCTCGTCCAGCGGACAAGAGGAGCTGGCATGAGTGAGATCGCAGGGCAGACCGGTCGAATCACCGGCGGACCCGGCCCCGGACCCGTACCCGTACACCGCACCGCGGCGACCGACACGGTCCACGAGGCATATTCCTTCGCCTGCATGCGCTGTGGGCACGGCTGGGAGCAGTCGTACGAGATAGAGCACCACCTCGACGCGGAGGGCACCGCGTTCGTGACGTACGTGGCCGACGGCCGGGTCGTGCCGTCACCGCTGAGCCGGCCCGGCTGCGTGAACTGCGACGGCCACGTCGTACGGATCATGCGCGCCGGCCAGGTCTCCTCGGTGCAGAACTCGATGCGCCGCCAGACGTCGGCGTCCGCGTCCGCGTCCGCGCCAGTACGGCAGCGGAAGTCCGCCGAGTCCGCGGAGCCGGCCGAGTCCGCCGAGGGCATCGCGGCGGTGGGGACCGCGGCGGGGCCCGAGGCCGGCCACCACTGGCACCTGTCCGACCTGCTGCACCCGTTCCACCACCGCAAGGCGGGCTGACTCCCGGGCGCCGCGGGACCCGGCGTTCCCCTCCCGTACCGCCCCCTTCGTAGGATCGGGGCATGCCTTCCAACGCCGAAGCCCCGCCGCTGCCGGACCCCCTCCGGGTGCCGGTGGCCGACTCGCACACCCATCTCGACATGCAGTCCGGCACGGTCGACGAGGGCCTCGCCAAGGCCGCCTCGGTCGGCGTGACGACGGTCGTGCAGGTGGGCTGCGATGTGCGGGGCTCACGCTGGGCGGCCGAGACGGCCGCCGCGTACGACGCCGTCCACGCGACCGTCGCGCTCCACCCGAACGAGGCACCGCGCCTCGTCCATGGGGACCCCGACGGCTGGTCCCGGCAGGGCGCCCGGGAGGCCGGTGGCGACACCGCGCTGGACGAGGCGCTCGCCGAGATCGACCGGCTCGCCGCACTTCCCCAGGTCAAGGGCGTCGGCGAGACCGGCCTCGACCACTTCCGCACCGGTCCCGAGGGCGTGGCCGCCCAGGAACGGTCCTTCCGCGCCCACATCGAGATCGCCAAACGGCACGGCAAGGCGCTGGTCATCCACGACCGGGACGCCCACACCGACGTGCTGCGGATCCTGAAGGAAGAGGGCGCGCCCGAGCGGACCGTCTTCCACTGCTACTCCGGTGACGCGGCGATGGCGGAGGTGTGCGCCCGCGCCGGCTACTACATGTCGTTCGCCGGGAACATGACCTTCAAGAACGCTCAGCCGCTGCGTGACGCCCTCGCCGTGGCGCCGCTCGAACTCGTCCTGGTCGAGACCGACGCGCCCTTCCTGACCCCCGTGCCGTACCGCGGACGGCCCAACGCCCCGTATCTCATTCCGGTCACGGTCCGCGCCATGGCCGCCGTACGGGGTCTGGACGAGGACGTGCTGGCGGCGGCCGTCTCGGCGAACACTGCCCGCGCGTTCGATTACTGAGCCGTAACGGACAGCGCGCTCCCGAGGACCGGCCGGGGGCGCTTCGCGACACCGCGTAGTCGTGCTGCTTTGGAGAGTGACGAACGCTCCGCTAGGTTCTGTCCGCCCACCCGCCTCCATCCCCCACCGGCCTTCTGGAGCGTGTCGTCGTGAGCAGTTCGCAGTACGAGACGTATGGCCCGGCCTACCCGACGACATATGAGAACCCCGAGCCGTACGGATACGGATACGAGCACGGATACGAGCACCGGTACGGGTACGAGCACCGGTACGGGTACGAGCACCGGTACGGGTACGAGTACGGATACCCGGACACGTACCGGCCCGCGTACGAGCACCCCGGCAACGAGCCCTGGCCTCCCGGCGCGCCGACGCTCCCACGGCAGGCGGTGCCCCTCACCACACCCGTCACCACACCCCTCACCGAACCGCTCACCACACCCCTTGTCACGCCCACCGAACCGCCCAGCCCCGGTGGACGTGCCGAAGCCCGGCGGGCCGCCCGGCGCCGCCGGAGCGCGGAGCGGCCCGACGTGCGGAAACTGCTGCCGCAGGCGCTGGTCGTGGCGTTCCTCGCGGGCGGCACCTCCGCGTTCGTCGCCGAGGACAAGGCGATCGAGCTGACCGTCGACGGCAAGCCGCGCACCCTGCACACCTTCGCGGACGACGTGAGCGAACTGCTCGCCGACGAAGGGGTCCGGGTCGGCGCCCACGACATGGTGGCCCCCGGCCCCGGAACCGCCCTGTCCAGCGGTGAGGAGATCGACGTGCGGTACGGGCGGCCCGTGCGGCTCACCCTCGACGGACAGCGCAGCCATGTCTGGACGACGGCGCACACCGTGGACGAGGCGCTGCGGGAGTTCGGGGTGCGCGCGGAGGGCGCGTACGTGTCGGCGCCGCGCGCCCGGCAGATCGGGCGGGCGGGGCTCGCGCTCGACGTCCGTACGGAGCGGACCGTGACGGTCATGGCCGACGGGCGGGCCCGGACGGTCCGCACGAACGCGGCGACGGTCCGCGAGGCCGTGGACGAGGCCGGGGTCACGCTGCACGGGCAGGACACCACGTCCGTGCCGCCCGAGAGCTTCCCGCGCGACGGGCAGACCGTGACGGTCATGCGGATCACCGGCATGAAGGAGGTCCGCGAGGAGTCGATCCCCTTCGAGGTGCGGCGGACGGACGACCCGGAGCTGTTCCGGGGCACCGAGGTCGTGGAGCGGGCGGGACAGCCCGGGCTGCGGCGCGTCACCTACGCCCTGCGGACGGTCAACGGCGTCCAGCAGAAGCCGCGCAGGCTGAAGTCCGAGGTGGTGCACGAGCCGCGCGCGCAGGTGGTGAAGGTGGGCACGAAGCCGCTCCCCATGTCCGTGCAGGGCGCCGACCACCTGAACTGGCAGGGGCTCGCCCAGTGCGAGTCCGGCGGTCGGCCGGGGGCGGTCGATCCGTCGGGCACGTACGGAGGGCTCTACCAGTTCGACACCCGGACCTGGCAGAGCCTCGGCGGGTCGGGGCGACCGCAGGAGGCGTCGGCGGCCGAGCAGACGTTCCGGGCGAAGAAGCTTTATGTGCGGCGGGGGACGAGTCCGTGGCCGCACTGTGGTGGGCGGCTGCGCGGGTGAGTTTTGCCGGCCGGTTTTTGGCTGCGGGTGCGTGGGGGCTTGTCGCGCAGTTCCCCGCGCCCCCCTGCGGGGCTTTGGCCGGTTTGTTGTCTGCGGGTGCGTGGGGGC
>NZ_LIPP01000429.1 GCF_001418335.1 Streptomyces aurantiacus
TGCACGTACACCGCTGCACGTACACCGCTGCACGTACACCCCTGTACGTACAGCGTCCGTGTGGCTACTTCTTCCTGCCGCGCTTCTCGCGCACCCGCACCGAGATGTGGATCGGGGTCCCCTCGAAGCCGAACTCCTCGCGCAGCCGGCGCTCCACGAAGCGGCGGTAACCGTGCTCGATGAAGCCCGAGGAGAAGAGCACGAAGCGCGGCGGCTTGGTGCCCGCCTGCGTGCCGAAGAGGATGCGCGGCTGCTTGCCGCCCCGGATCGGGTGCGGGTGGGCGGCGACCAGCTCGCCCAGGAAGGCGTTGAGGCGGCCCGTCGGGACACGTGCCTCCCAGCCCGCAAGCGCGGCCTCGATCGCCGGGACCAGCTTCTCCATGTGGCGGCCCGTACGCGCCGACACGTTGACCCGCGGCGCCCACGCCACCTGGAGGAGCTCGGTCTCGATCTCCCGCTCCAGGTAGTAGCGGCGCTCCTCGTCGAGGGTGTCCCACTTGTTGAAGGCGAGGACGATCGCGCGGCCCGCCTCGACGGCCATCGTCACGATGCGCTGGTCCTGGACGCTGATGTTCTCGCTGGCGTCCAGCAGGATGACCGCGACCTCCGCCTTCTCGACGGCGGCGGCGGTGCGCAGCGAGGCGTAGTAGTCGGCGCCCTGCTGGAGGTGGACCCGCTTGCGGATGCCGGCCGTGTCGACGAACTTCCAGGTGACACCGCCCAGCTCGATGAGCTCGTCGACCGGGTCGCGGGTGGTGCCCGCGACCTCGTTGACGACCACGCGGTCCTCGTTCGCCACCTTGTTCAGGAGGGACGACTTGCCGACGTTCGGGCGGCCGATGAGCGCGATGCGGCGGGGGCCGCCGAGTGCGATGCCGAAGGTCTGTGCCGGGGCCTCGGGCAGCGCCTCCAGGACGGCGTCCAGCATGTCGCCGGTACCGCGGCCGTGCAGCGCCGAGACGGGGTGCGGCTCGCCGAGGCCCAGGGACCAGAGGTACGAGGCGTCGGCCTCGCCGCTCAGTCCGTCGACCTTGTTGGCGCACAGGACGACGGGCTTGCCGGCCTTGCGCAGCAGGCGGACGACCGCCTCGTCGGTGTCGGTGGCGCCGACCTTGGCGTCCACGACGAAGACGACCGCGTCGGCCGCCTCGATCGCGAACTCGGCCTGCGCGGCCACGGACGCGTCGATGCCGAGGACGTCCTGCTCCCAGCCGCCGGTGTCGACCAGCTTGAAGCGGCGGCCCGCCCACTCGGCCTCGTAGGTGACGCGGTCACGGGTGACGCCCGGCTTGTCCTCGACGACGGCCTCGCGGCGGCCGATGATGCGGTTCACCAGGGTCGACTTGCCGACATTCGGGCGGCCGACCACGGCGAGGACCGGGAGCGGGCCGTGGCCCGCCTCCTCGATCGCACCGTCGATGTCCTCGGTGTCGAAACCCTCTTCCGCGGCGAGCTCCATGAACTCCGCGTACTCGGCGTCGCCAAGTGCCCCGTGCTCGTGCTCCCCGCCCGAGCTCTCGGAGTGGATCTGGTCGTTCATGAAGTCCGTACCTCGTTCATCGTGGTGATCGGTGGAACCGGCCCGTTCCGGGTCGATCCACTACTCAAGTACTCAAATCAAGTGTCGCTCAGCGTCCGGTGAGACGCCTGGCGTTTTCCAGGTGCGTGGTGAGCTGCCGCTGGACGCGTACGGTCGCCTCGTCGAGTGCCTTGCGCGTACGCCGTCCGCTGCCGTCACCCGCCTCGAAGGGGTCCCCGAAGACGACGTCGAGTCGGCTCCGCAGCGGGGGCAGCTCCTTTACCAACCGTCCGCGCCGCTCCGTGCTTCCCAGGACGGCGACCGGCACGATCGGGGCCCCGCTGCGCACCGCGAAGTAGGTGAGCCCGCCGCGCAGCGAGGCGAAGTCGCCCTCGCCGCGGGTGCCCTCGGGGAAGATCCCGAGGACGCCGCCGTCGTCCAGGATGCCCAGCGCCTGGGTGATCGCGGTGCGGTCGGCGACCGCACGGTCCACCTTCACCTGCCCGACGGCGAGCAGGAAGGGGCCGAGCGGGCCGACGAACGCCTCTTTCTTGATCAGGAAGTGCGTCGGCCGGGGTCCCACGCCCATGACCACAGGCCCGTCGATGATGTGGGAGTGGTTGATGGCGAGGATCGCCGGGCCGGTCGCCGGGACCTTCCAGGCGCCCAGGACGCGCGGCTTCCACAGCCCGTACATCAGGCCGACGCCGATACGGCGGCCGATGTCGGCCCGCCGGGCGGTCTGGGCTTCGCTCACCTCGTGCCGGGCTTCGCTCACCTCGTGGCCCGCTTCCCCTCGACGAGGGTGACGACGCACTCGATGACCTGCTGGAGTGTGAGGTCGGAGGTGTCCACCTCGACCGCGTCGGCCGCCTTCGCGAGCGGTGAGGTCTTGCGGGTGGAGTCGGCCACGTCCCGCTTCATCAGGGCCTCGCGGGTCGCGTTGACGTCGGCGCCCTTGAGCTCACCGCTGCGGCGGGCGGCGCGGGCCTCCGGCGAGGCGGTGAGGAAGATCTTGAGGTCGGCGTCGGGCAGCACGGTCGTCCCGATGTCCCGGCCCTCGACGACGATGCCCCGCCCGGCCGCCGCCGCGATCGAGCGCTGCAGCTCCGTGATCCGGGCGCGGACCTCGGGGACGGCGCTGACCGCGCTGACCTTCGAGGTGACCTCCTGGGTGCGGATGGGGCCCGCGACATCCGTGCCGTCGACCGTGATGGCCGGCGCCGCGGGGTCCGTACCGGACACGATGTCGGGCTTCCCGGCCGCCGCCGCGATCGAGGAGGGGTCGTCGACGTCGATGCCGTTGGTCACCATCCACCAGGTGATCGCCCGGTACTGGGCGCCGGTGTCCAGGTAGCTCAGGCCGAGCTGAGTGGCGACGGCCTTCGAGGTGCTCGACTTGCCCGTGCCGGAGGGACCGTCGATGGCGACAATCACGGCCGGGGCGGTCCGGGCGGCGGTGGATTCCACGGGTGCGGACACCTTCCTGGTACGGGTTGCTGGGCTTGTTCGGGGCACGAGCGCGCCCCGAACAAGGTTACTGGCTCTCCGGACCCCGTCTTACGACCCCTGCGCCGGCCTCTCCGAGGGGTGCCGCGGCTGGGCTCGGACGTGTGGCGGGTGCGGGTGCGGGTGCAGGTGCGTGGGGGCTGGCCGCGCAGTTCCCCGCGCCCCTGCAGGCGCGCCCGGCCCTACTGCCGGATCGCCCAGCCCCGGTCCCGCAGGGCCGCCGTCAGCACCGGTGCCGCCGTCGGCTTCACCATCAGCTCCATCAGGCCGATCTGCTGACCCGTCGCGTGCTCGATGCGTACGTCCTCGATGTTGACGCCCGCGCGGTCCGCGTCGGCGAAGATGCGTGCCAGCTGGCCCGGCTGGTCGTCGATGAGGACGACGACGCTCTCGTACGGGGTGGGGGCGGTGCCGTGCTTGCCGGGGACGCGGATCTGGCCGGCGTTGCCGCGGCGCAGGACGTCCTTGATGCCGGTGGTGCCCTCGCGGCGCTTGGCCTGGTCGGAGGACTGGAGGGCGCGCAGGGCCTGCACGGTCTCGTCCAGGTCCGCGGAGACGTCCGCGAGCAGGTCGGCGACCGGGCCCGGGTTCGCGGAGAGGATGTCGATCCACATCCGCGGGTCGGACGCGGCGATCCGGGTCACGTCGCGGATGCCCTGCCCACAGAGGCGTACGGCCGCCTCCTCGGCGTTCTCCAGCCGCGCGGCGACCATGCTGGACACCAGGTGCGGCATGTGCGAGACGAGCGCGACCGCGCGGTCGTGGGCGTCGGCGTCCATCACCACCGGGACGGCCCGGCAGTGCGAGATGAGCTCAAGCGCGAGGTTGAGCACCTCGGTGTCGGTGTCCCGGGTCGGCGTCAGCACCCAGGGACGCCCCTCGAAGAGGTCGCCGGTGGCGGCCAGGGGGCCCGACTTCTCGCGGCCCGACATGGGGTGCGAACCGATGTACGCGGACAGGTCGAGCCCCAGCGCCTCAAGCTCGCGGCGCGGCCCGCCCTTGACGCTGGCCACGTCGAGGTAGCCGCGTGCCAGGCCGCCCCGCATGGCGTCCGCGAGCGCCGCGGCCACGTGCGCGGGCGGCGCCGCGATGATCGCGAGGTCGACGGGGCCCGCGGGTTCCGCGTCCGTGCCGGCGCCGAGCGCGACGGCCGTACGGGCCTGCTCCGGGTCGCGGTCGGTGAGGTGTACGACGACGCCGCGCGCGGCCAGGGCGAGCGCGGCGGACGTCCCGATGAGGCCGGTGCCGATGACGAGCGCGGTCCTCACTGGGCGATGTCCTTGCGCAGCTCGCCCGCGGCACCCAGGTACACATGCGCGATGTCGGCGCGCGGCAGGTCGGTCTCGATGTGCGCGAGGACCCGTACGACCCGGGGCATCGCACCTTCGATGTCCAGCTCCTGCGCGCAGATCAGCGGTACGTCGACGATGCCGAGCTTGCGCGCCGCGGCCGCCGGGAAGTCGCTGTGCAGGTCGGGGGTCGCCGTGAACCAGATGCTGATCAACTCGTCGTTGGTCAGCCCGTTCCGCTCCAGGATGGCGGTGAGCAGCTCGCTGACCTGCGCGTCCATGTGCCCGGCCTCGTCCCGCTCCAGTTGGACGGCGCCCCGGACCGCTCGTACCGCCACGGTGATGCTCCTCGCTGATGTACGGATCGGCTTTGGTGCGTCCAGCCTAAGGGCTGTCCCTCGGCCGGCCGAGACGCGGCGCTCGCCTGCCGAGACGGCCGCGGCGCGCCCTTCCTGCCACGTGGAGCGAGGTGACGCTTTGGGCGTGATCGTCCTCGGATTGCCGCGAAGTCGCTCATGTACGCCTCTGGACGCCGGGGCCGCGGGTCCGCTTGCATGGTGAGGCTGTCCGCGCCACGCCTCGGGGGAGGCACGATGAAGCGTTCCGGACCACTTTTCACGCTCCTCGCGGGGCTGCTGCTCGCCCTGTTCATGCTGTCGGTCAACGCGACGACGGGGACGCGCAGCGCATCGACCGGGAGCGAGTCGCCGGCCGACGCCGTGTCGTCGAGCCCAGCGCCCACGGCGGCACCCACCGCGACGGCCACGGTGACGCCGGACAAGCCGTCACCGTCACCGTCCCCGCCACTGTCGCCCGGCCCGTCGAGGTCCGCCGTGCGGAACGGCGACTACGCGGGCCGCACGGACGACGACTCCTCCGCTGTCGCGGTGACCCTGCGCGACGGCAAGGCGGTCGCGTACTTCTGCGACGGCCGGAACCAGGAGTCGTGGCTGAAGGGCGACGTCGAGGCCGACGGCAGCATGCGCCTCACGGGCGGCAAGGACAAGGACCAGGTCCTCACCGGACAGCTGACCGGCAAACGGATTCGCGGCACCGTCGACATGGGGCAGCGCAAGTACGGCTTCACGGCCGACAAGGCCGTCAAGCCCTCCGGGCTGTACCGCGCCACCGCCACCGTGCGCGGCGCCAAGGTCGACGGCGGCTGGATCGTGCTGCGGGACGGCCGCCAGGTCGGCATCCTCAAGCGCGACGGCAAGCCCACGCCTGCACCCCGTATCGACCCGGAGACCGGCGCGGTGACGGTCGACGGAAAGCAGCTCACCGCGCGACCTGTGACCCCGTGACCCCGTGACCCCCGATTCCGTAACTCCGCTCTTCGCGCCGCACAGTTCGCTCCGTTCTTCGTTCCGCGCCTTGCCCCACCGACCGCGTGCCCGCGTGACCCGCGTGACCGCAGGGAGCCGACCATGACCGTGGATCCGAACGCCGCCACCCAGGGCTTCCCGCCGCACGGCCCCGTCCCCCGCCGCCCGGGAGCCGCCCGCTATCTCGTACCCGCCCTGGTCGCGAGCGCGGTCGCGGTCGGCCTCGGCGCCTACGGGAACCTGCACGACCCGGAGGGCACCGCCTTCAACCTCGCGGGCTTCAGCAGCACGGGCGCGGTGAAGTCGTGGCTGGCCACCGTCGCGACGGGCTTCGCCGTCGTACAGCTCGTCTCGGCGCTCATGCTGTACGGGCGGCTGCCGGGCCCGAGCTGGTCCGGAGCGCTGCACCGCTGGTCGGGCCGGATCGCGTTCCTTGTGGCGGTACCTGTCGCGGTGCACTGTCTGTACGCGTTGGGCTACCAGACATACGAACCGCGTGTCTTGTGGCACTCACTCCTGGGTTGCTTCTTTTTCGGTGCATTCAGTGCCAAAATGCTGCTGCTCCGCTCGGAGCGACTGCCCGGCTGGGTACTGCCCATCGTCGGCGGGCTCGTCTTCTCCGCCCTCACGGTGATCTGGCTGACCTCCGCCCTCTGGTTCTTCCGTACCTTCGGAGTGACGACATGACGAATTCCTCGACGCGGCGCACGGTGCTCGCGGCGGGCACGGCGAGCGCACTGCTCCTGGGCTGCAGCGAGTACGGCGACGAGAACGGCGGGGGCGACACGGAGGAGGCCTCCTCCGCGGCTCCCTCGGGCAGCGCGAGCGGAGGCGAGGCGCCCGGCGGGCAGGAACTCACCAGGACCGGCGACGTCCCGGTCGGCGGCGGCAAGATCTTCAAGGCCGAGAAGGTCGTCGTCACCCAGCCCGAGCAGGGCGACTTCAAGGCCTTCTCGGCGATCTGCACCCACGCGGGCTGCATCGTCGCCAATGTCTCGGACGGCACGATCAACTGCACGTGCCACGGCAGCAGGTTCCGTGTCGCCGACGGCTCGGTGGCCGGCGGTCCGGCACCGAAGCCGCTCCCGGCGAAGCAGATCACGGTCGACGGCGACTCGATCAGCCTCGCCTGACCTGCCTCGTCCGGCCGCCCGCCTCGCGGCACTCGGCGGAGAGGATCCCGTCAGGTCCCGTCAGGCATCCCAGAGCGCGCCGAACGCCATCAGATCGCCCTGGTGCTCGATCCTGTCGGCCCACTCCGTGGGCCATGCGTCGGCGCCGAGGTACGCCCCCGCGAAGGCGCCGGCCAGACAGGCGATCGAGTCCGAGTCCCCGGAGGTGCAGGCAGCCCGGCGCAGGGCCGTCACCGGCTCGTCCACGAAGAGCAGAAAGCACAGAAGACCGGTGGCGAGCGCCTCCTCGGCTATCCACCCGGCACCGGTGGCGAGGCACGGGTCCGTCTCCGGGGACGGCGACCGCAGGGCCCGCTCAAGCCGCTCCAGGACCTCCAGGCACTCGTCCCAGCCCCGCGAGATGAAGTGCGTCGGCGTCGGGTCCTGGGCTCGGGTCCACAGATCGCCGAGCCAGCGCTCGTGGTAGCTCGTCCGGTTCTCGTACGCGTACGACCGCAGCAGTCCGACCAGTCCCGTCGGTTCGGCGCCCTGCGCGAGGAGCCGTACCGCGTGCGCGGTGAGATCGGATGCGGCAAGGGCCGTCGGGTGGCCGTGGGTGAGAGCGGCCTGCAACTGGGCGGCGCCGGCGCGCTGTTCGTCGCTGAGTCCGGGGGCGAGACCGACGGGCGTCACGCGCATGTTGGCGCCGCAGCCCTTCGAGCCCACCTGGCTGGCGTCCTGCCAGAGCCGGTCCTCGCGCCGCAGCTTCTCGCAGGCGACGAGGCAGGTCCGGCCGGGCGCTCGGTTGTTCTCCGGCGACTGGTACCAGTCCACGAACTCCTCGCGCACGGGCCTCTCCAGCCGCTTGGGCCCGAGCAGCCCCCGGTCCATGGCCGTACGCAGCCCCCGCGCCAGCGCCAGCGTCATCTGCGTGTCGTCGGTGATGTACGCGGGATCGGGCAGCTCCAGTTCCCGCCAGGGCCCGAACGTGCCGAGGATCGACGGCACGTCCTTGAACTCGGTCGGGCAACCGAGCGCGTCCCCGAGGGCGAGCCCGACCAACGCGCCGGTGGCGGCCTGCTTCCTGACGGTCGTGGTCATGAGAATCGTCCTTCCGAAGACGAAGACGGCGCCGAAGACGGCGAGGGAGACGGAGACGGCTGGGACGGCGCGGGCGCAGGTCGCAGCAGCGGCGGATGCAACGCCGTGGCGGCCCCCGCCCGGTACAGCGCGGCGGGTTTCCCCCGACCTCCGGTCAGCCGCGCCGCGCCCGGGACCGGTTCGACGAACCCGGACGTGGCAAGGACCTTGCGCCGGAAGTTCGGGCGGTCAAGAGTGGTCCCCCACACCGTCTCGTAGACCTGCTGAAGCTCCCCGAGGGTGAACTCCGGCGGGCAGAACCCCGTGGCGAGGCAGGTGTACTCGAACTTGGCGCCGACCCGGTCATGGGCGTCGGCGAGGATCCGGTCGTGGTCGAAGGCGAGCGGCCCGACACCGTCGTACGGCAGCCAGCGCGCGCTCGCCGCGTCCCCGCCGCCGCGCGGCTCGGGAGCGTCCGGCAGCAGCGCGGTGTACGCGACGGAGACCACGCGCATCCGGGGATCGCGGTCCGGCTCGCTGTAGGTGCGCAACTGCTCCAGGTACAGCCCGGAGACGTCCGACAGGCCGGTCTCCTCGGCGAGTTCGCGCCGGGCGGCCGTCTCGGCGGACTCCGCCGGCAGCACGAACCCGCCGGGCAGCGCCCAGCGGCCCGCGTACGGCTCCTGTCCGCGCTCGATCAGCAGCGCCTGGAGCACGCCCGCCCGGACCGTGAACACCGCGAGGTCGACGGTGACGGCGAAGGGCTCGAAGGCGTGCTTGTCGTAGCCCTCCATGCCCCCCTCCTTCTCCACGTGTGCGATCACCTTGCCGGGCGACGGCCCGGACCGGGACCACCCCCGTGGACCCCGCTCCATCGGCCGCGCCCGGCAAGGGCGTTCCCTTAATGGTCAGTACGACTATAAATAGCGAACCGCACGCCCACAACCCCCGAACGCACATCGGCCGGCCCCGGGAAGTCCCGGAACCGGCCGATGCCGTACCAAACAGGTACCGAACAGGTACCAATGCTCTTTCTAGAGGCCGACTTCCTGCATCAGCATCCCAACCTCGGTGTTGGACAGCCGCCGCAGCCAGCCCGACTTCTGGTCGCCGAGGGCGATCGGCCCGAACGACACGCGCACGAGCTTGTCGACCGGGTAGCCGGCCTCGGCGAGCATGCGCCGCACGATGTGCTTGCGGCCCTCGTGCAGCGTCACCTCGACCATGTAGTTCTTGCCGGTCTGCTCGACGACCCTGAAGTGGTCCGCCTTCGCGTACCCGTCCTCCAGCTGGATGCCGTCCTTGAGCTGCTTGCCCAGGTCGCGCGGGATCGGGCCCACGATGTGCGCGAGGTAGACCTTCTTCACGCCGTACTTGGGGTGGGTCAGGCGGTGCGCCAGCTCACCGTGGTTGGTGAGCAGGATGAGGCCCTCGGTCTCGGTGTCGAGCCGTCCCACGTGGAAGAGCCGCGTCTCGCGGTTCGTCACGTAGTCGCCGAGGCACTGACGGCCCTCGTTGTCCTCCATGGTGGACACGACACCGGCGGGCTTGTTGAGCACGAAGAACTGGTACGACTGCGTGGCCACCGTCAGCCCGTCGACCCTGATCTCGTCGTTCTCCGGGTCGACGCGCATGCCCTGCTCGACGACGATCTCGCCGTTGACCTCGACGCGCGACTGCTCGACCAGCTCCTCGCAGGAACGGCGTGAGCCGTAGCCCGCGCGCGCGAGCACCTTCTGCAGGCGCTCGCCCTCCTGCTCGGCGCCCGGGAAGGTCTTGACCGTCTTGGCGTCGGGCTTGCCCGCGTACCGGTCCCTGTTGCGCTCCTCGGTGCGCGTCTCCAACTCACGGGAGCGCGCGTTCTCCGTACGGCCGCCGCGGGACTGGCCCTGCTTGGGGCCGCCCTTGGCACCGCCGCGGGCCGCGTTGCCGCGCCCCGACTTCGCGCCCTCGTGGGTGGCGCCGGGGCCTACGTCGTAGCGACGCTCCTCGGGACGGGGCTTGCCGGGCCGCTTCGGCCTGTCGTCGGGCCCTTGCGCGCCGTTCTGCTGGGAGCCGCTGCCGGCGGCTCCCCGTGAGTTGTATCCGCTGCCGGAGGTACGGGGGCCACCGCCGCCCGAGCCACGAGAGCCACCGCCCCCACCGCCGGACCCGCGAGGGTTGCCGCCTCCACCGCCGGAGC
>NZ_LIPP01000043.1 GCF_001418335.1 Streptomyces aurantiacus
AGGGCGAGGGAGCGGCTGTGCGCGGGCCAGCAGGGCGACACCGAGACGCCGCTCAAGCTGCTGGATCGCCCGGGACAGCGGTGGCTGGGCCATGCCCAGGCGCTCGGCCGCGCGGCCGAAATGCAGTTCCTCCGCGACGGCCATGAAGTACCTCAGCTCGCGGGTCTCCAAGGTGTCCACGGCCCCAGCGTACCTCTGTGATACCTGCCGGGTATGACAGGGCACTGTATCGGTGTTGGCCGCGCCGCTCGTCCGCGAGCGACCATCGGCGCATGAGTGAAACGAAGATCGCACTGGTGACCGGCGCGAACAAGGGAATCGGCTACGCGATCGCGGGCGGACTCGGCGCCCTCGGATACCGCGTGGGCGTGGGGGCCTGCGACGAGGCACGGCGCGAGGACGCCGTGGAGGAGCTGCGCGCCGCCGGGGTGGACGCCTTCGGGGTGCCGCTGGACGTGACCGACGACCGGAGCGTCACCGATGCCGTGGAAATGGTCGAACGGGCCGCCGGGCGCCTGGACGCCCTGGTCGACAACGCGGGCATCTCCGCGCGGTGGGAGCAGGACCCGACCACGCTCGACCTCGACGTGGTGCGCACGGTCGTGGAGACCAACGTCCTCGGTGTCGTCCGTGTCACCAACGCGATGCTGCCGCTGCTGCGGCGCTCGACGGCACCCCGCATCGTCAACCTCTCCAGTTCCGTCGCATCCCTGACCCGGCAGACGGACCCGGACATCGACGTGGGCCCCATCATGGCGGCCTACTCGCCGACGAAGTCGTTCCTCAACGCAGTCACCGTGCACTACGCCCGGCAGTTCGCCGGCACGAACATCCTAATCAACGCCGCCTGCCCGGGTCTGGTGGCGACCGACTTCACCGGCTTCTTCGGGTCCCGCACCCCGGAGCAGGGCGCGGCCACCCCGGTCCGGCTCGCCACGCTGCCCGACGGCGGCCCGACCGGTTCGTTCTTCGAGGACGACGGCGTCGTCCCCTGGTGACCCCGGGCCCTGGACCTCGTACGCCCGGTCGGTCAGCGTGACGCCCGTGCCAGCAGCCCGGACAGCTGGATTTCGAGCGACTCACGCAGGGCCGTCCGGAAGTCGACGCGCAGAACCGCCAGTTCGGGTTCGGACTCGTAGACCGCGAGCACGGCCGCCGACGGGTGTGCGTGCGGCCAGGCGGCCATGACCATCATGAGTGCTCCGGCGACGAACCGCACGCTGTCCCGCTCGTCCAGCTCGGGGAGGTGGCGTCGGGCCTGGTGCGCCAGGGTGAACGCCTGGGTGACGGAGGCACGCTTGTACTCGGTGGCGACCCGCGTCGACACGTTCCGCTCCAGGACGGCCGCCTGGGCGCTGATCAGGTCGCACAGCACCGGACGGTCCGCGAGGGCGCCGGCCATGGTGGCGGCGACCTGGTCGGCGCGCTCGAACACGGGCGCGCCGGCGTCGACGGCCTCGGAGAGCGCGGCGTCGAGATGGTCCAGCAGCTCCTCTGTCGCGCCGGCGAGCAGCTCCAGCAGGACGGCCTCGCGGGACTCGAAGTAGCGCAGCACGTTCGACTTGGCGAGCCCCACCCGGCGGCTCAGTTCGTTCAGGCTCAGCTGCGCCACCGGCATCTGCCCGAGCATCGCGCCCGCGGTGTCGAGGATCGCCCGGCGGCGCACGGCGCGTTGCTCCTCGCTGCGGGCGCGCTGGAAGGTGTCTGCCATGACCGGAGTCTACAGACCCGCGGTCGGCTGCCGACTGACATCAGACCGGGGGTCTGTTGTTATCGAACCGGCGGTCTGCTAGCTTGCGATGCAACAGACCGGCGGTCTTCTATCTTCTGTTTCTCTTCCTCGGAGGGCCGCGCATCCCGAAGGAGCCACCGTGCCCACCACCTCGTACACAGTTCCCGACCAGACGGGGAAGTACGCCGTCGTCACCGGTGCCAACAGCGGCACGGGCAAGGAGACCGCGCGGCGTCTCGCGGCGGCCGGAGCCCGCGTCGTGCTGGCCGTGCGCACCGTCGCCAAGGGGGAGCAGGCCCGCGCCGAGATCCTCGGCCGGCATCCGCACGCGCGGCTGGAGGTGCGGCGCGTCGACCTGGCCGACCTGGCCTCCGTGGAGGCGTTCGCCGACGGGATACTCGCCGACGGCGCCCCGCTCGACCTGCTGGTGAACAACGCCGGAGTGATGACCCCGCCCACCCGGCTGACCACCGTGGACGGGTTCGAACTCCAGATGGGCAGCAACTACCTGGGCCCGTTCGCCCTCACGGTCCGTCTGCTGCCCGCCCTGCTCGCCGCCCGGGCGCCGCGCGTGGCGACCATGAGCAGTGGCAGCGCGAACTTCGGCCGTATCGACTTCGACGACCTCCAGTGGGAGCGCCGCCGGTACCGGTCCGTCCCGTCGTACGCCCAGTCCAAACTCGCCGACCTGATGATGACCAGGCAACTGGCCGCCCTCGCCGCCGAGCGCGGCTGGAACCTGCTGAGCACCGCCGCCCACCCCGGCTACACCGTGACCAACCTCCAGACCGCCGGTGCCAGCCTCGGCTCCGACGAACCGAGGCGCGCGCCGTTCACCAAGACCCGCATCCTGCCCAGGCAGGAGGTCGAGCAGGGTGCCGAACCGCAGCTGTACGCGGCCACCAGCCCCGAGGCGACGGCCGGCGGCTACTACGGCCCCGGCCGCCGGTTCGAACTGGTCGGCCCGACCGCCCCCGCGCGCATCACCCGCCGCGCCCTCGACGCGGACGCGAACCGCCGCCTGTGGACCGAGTCCGAACGCCTCACCGGAGTGACCGTCCCCGCCGCCGTCGCCTGAACGGACCCATCACGGGGGCGGCGTCCCGCCGAGCGCCCGGCGGGTGCCAGACTGACCCCATGGACGAGCGAGAATTCAGCAGGTCAGGACAGCGGGCGTCGGTCATCGGCCTCGGCACATGGCAGCTCGGTGCCGACTGGGGCGACGTGGACGACAAGGACGCCCTGGCGGTCCTGGAGGCCGCCGCCGAGTCGGGCGTGACGTTCTTCGACACGGCGGACGTGTACGGCGACGGGCGCAGCGAGGAGACCATCGCCACGTTCCTGCGCGGCAGGCCCGACCTCCACGTGCTGGTCGCGACGAAGATGGGCCGCCGGGTGGACCAGGTCCCGGAGAACTACGTCCTGGACAACTTCCGTGCCTGGAACGACCGTTCGCGCCGCAACCTCGGTGTCGACCGTGTCGACCTGGTGCAGCTGCACTGCCCGCCGACCGCGGTGTACTCGTCGGACGAGGTGTTCGACGCCCTGGACACCCTCGTCGCGGAGGAGCGCATCGCCGCGTACGGGGTGAGTGTCGAGACCTGTGACGAGGCGCTGACCGCGATCGCCCGGCCGAACGTCGCCAGTGTGCAGATCATCCTCAACCCGTTCCGCATGAAGCCCCTCCAGCGGGTCCTGCCCGCGGCGCGGGAAGCCGGTGTGGGCATCATCGCCCGCGTGCCGCTCGCCTCCGGGCTGCTCTCCGGCAAGTACACGAAGGACACGGTCTTCGCGGAGAACGACCACCGTACGTTCAACCGCCACGGCGAGGCCTTCGACCAGGGCGAGACCTTCTCCGGCGTCGACTACACCACCGGTGTCGAGGCGGCGGCCGAGTTCTCGGCGCTCGCTCCGGAAGGCGTCACCCCGGCGCAGCTGGCGCTGGCGTGGATCGCCCAGCAGCCGGGAGTCACCACGGTGATCCCCGGCGCCCGCTCGCCCGAGCAGGCCCGCGCCAACGCGGCGGCCGGCAAGCTGCCGCCGCTGTCGGAGGAGACGCTGGCGGCGATCTCGGACCTGTATGAGCGGCGGATCAAGAAGCAGGTCGAGCTTCGCTGGTGACTGCCGCCCGCTGGGGTGGTGGGGTGTGATGGGCGGCTGCGGGTTCGTCGTGGCCGAGCGCGCAGTTCCCCGCGCCCCTGACGGGCGCGGCCCGCGAGGGGCAAGGCCCCGTAAGGGGCGCGGGGAACTGCGCGACCAGCCACAACGCACCCGCAGACATACATCACCGCACCGGGTCGGCCGAACCACGCATCGACCTCAGTGCCAGGAGCAGTACGCCGATGTCGTCGAGGTAGACGGGGTCGGGCAGCAGGTCGGCCGGTAGTACGAGATAGGCGACCGCTCCCCAGAAGACCCAGCGGGGTCCCGTCGGCAGACCGGCGCGGCGCAGGTCGCGCCGGGCGCGGACCAGCCGGACGGTGAGGACGATCGCCACCGCGAGCACCGTCGCCAGTACGGCCGCGACGGCGAGAACCAGAATCCACGTGTTGGTGTCCATGAGCCCTTCCCTGGCTCGCCCGGTACTGCTGTTCGCATGCCCAGGTTCGCCCGCTCCTCACAGCCGAGCCGCTCCGACACGCGGCGCGCTGCGTCGGAGGACCGACCATAACGGACCTACTCTGTGCTCTCAATTGACCACTTTCAGTCACTTTGGGAGGTGCGCGTGAAGATCGCCTGTGTCGGCGGCGGACCCGCCGGCTTGTACTTCTCGATCCTGATGAAGCGGCAGGACCCGGGCCACGAGATCACCGTCCACGAACGCAATCCGGCCGGTTCGACGTACGGGTTCGGGGTGACCTACTGGGGAAGCCTGCTCGGCAAACTGGACGCGGGCGACCCCGAGTCGGCGCGCGCCGTGCGGGAGAGCTCGGTGCGCTGGAGCGACGGTGTCGCGCACATCGGCGACCGTACGACCAGACATCGAGGCGACGAGGGCTTCGGCATCGGACGGGGCCGGCTCCTGGACATCCTCGCCGAGCGGGCGCGCTCGCTGGGCGTACGCGTCGAGTTCGAGGACGAGATCACCGACGGGGCCGCACTGCCCGACGCCGATCTGGTCGTCGCCTGCGACGGTGTCCGCAGCGCGGTGCGCGAGCGCCATGCCGCCCACTTCGGCACCGAGGTCGCTCTCGGCCGGAACACCTACATCTGGCTGGGCACCACGAAGGTCTTCGACGCGTTCACCTTCGCCTTCGTGGAGACACCGCACGGCTGGATCTGGTGCTACGCCTACGGGTTCAGCGGCGACCGCAGCACCTGTGTCGTCGAGTGCTCGCCGGAGACCTGGACGGGCCTTGGTCTCGACCGGGCCGACGAGGCGGCGGGGCTCGCCCTCCTCGAAGAGCTGTTCGTCAAGCTGCTGGACGGACACCGGCTCATCGGCCGGGCGACGGCCGGCGGCAGCGCGCAGTGGCTGAACTTCCGCACGCTCACCAACCGGACCTGGTCGCACGGCAACGTAGTCCTGCTCGGCGACGCCGCCCACACCACGCACTACTCCATCGGGGCGGGCACCACCCTCGCCCTGGAGGACGCCATCGCCCTGGCCGACGCCCTGAGCACGCGCTCCGGGTCAGGCCGGGCCGGACTCGCCCCGGCACTGGCCGCGTACGAGAAGGAACGCAAGTCCGCGCTGCTGTCCGTGCAGAGCGCGGCCCGCCACAGCGCCCAGTGGTACGAGAACCTGCCGCGCTACATCGACCTCCCGCCGGCGCAGATGTTCGCGCTCCTCGGCCAGCGGCACTCACCGCTGCTGCCGTACGTGCCGCCGCAGCTCTACTACCGCATCGACCGGGCGGCCGGGCGGCTCGAATCCCTGCGCAGACTCAAGCGCTGGCTGGGCCCGAAGGTGGCACGGACCCTGCACAGCCGGTAGGGCTGACGCTCCGTCAACCTGTCGCCCGTCCGGCTGGAAAGGCGCTGTTGCTCATGGGCCGCATGGTGCGCAAGCGTGCTGAGTCATGGACCGAGACCGGGGCGAAACCGCCCTCTCCCCCTTCCCCTCCCTCTTCCTCTCCCGCCGTCAGCTCCTCGCGTCCGCGGGGGCCGCGGGCGCCGTCACCGCCCTCGGCGTCGCACCCGCCGCGGCCCAGCCGCGCGGCGGGCTCTCCCTGTCCTTCACCGCGGCCACCAACGGTTCGGCGACCCTCGCACCCGGCGGGGACCGGCTGATCGCCGAGATCCAGAACGTGCTGTGGTCGCTCCCGCGCACCGGCGGCAGGGCCGTCCCCCTCACCCCGGCGGGCCTCGAACCGAACCGGCCCGTGTACGCGCCGGACGGCAGCCTCGTCGCCTTCTGCGCCTACCAGGGCGGCGGCTTCCACATCTGGACGATGCACCCCGACGGCTCGGACGTACGCAGGCGGACCGACGGGCCCTTCGACGACCGCGGCCCGGCCTGGTCGCCCGACGGCACCCGCATCGCGTTCGCCTCCGAGCGCGGTGGCGACCCGGTGACCGGCAGCCCGTACCGCGTCCACGTGCTGGACCTGCGCACCGGAGCCGTCGTCCAGGTGACCGGCCTGCCCGGTCAGCCGGGTCCCGTCCAGGACGGGACCTGGGAGGACTTCGACCCCACCTGGTCACCGGACGGGAAGCGGCTCCTGTTCGTCCGCGCGAAGGGCGTCACCACGGCGAACGGCGCCGGCCTCGATGCCCGGACCGTCGCCGCCGTACCCGCCGACGGCACAGGACCGGTCGTCGTGGCACACACCGACACCACGACCGCGCAGATCATGACTCCGGCTCTCGCGCCGGACGGCGACCGTCTGGCGTATCTGCGCACGACCGCGGCCCCGCAGGGCTCCTGCGCGCTCGTCGTCGACGGCGAACCCGTCGAGGTCCGCGGGGACATCGCGCCGGTGCCGCCGCGCTGGACGGCGGCGGGCGAGCTGCTGCTCACTGTGGACGGCGACTTCACCCTCGTACGACCGGAGAGTCCTGCGCGGCCGGACGTGATCCCCTTCGAGGGCGTGCTGCCCGTGGAACAGCCGCACTACGAAGCCAAGGAGTACGACCTGGGGGAGGGGCGAGCCCGGCCGGTACGGGGCATTCACCTGCCCGCGCTCTCGCCCGACGGGCGGCACGTCGCCTTCGCCGCGCTCAACTCGCTCTGGCTGGCCGACAGTTCGGGCGGCGGCGCGCCGAAGCGACTGCGCCGGGCGGCGGCCACGGAGTACCTGCTCGGACCCTCGTGGTCGCGCGACGGAGACGCGCTGCTGTACGCGGACGACCGGGACGGACTGCTCGGCGTGTACCGACACGACCCGGCCACCGGGGAGGAGACCGCGCTCGCTACCGGCGGGCGGGTCCATCCCGCGCTCTCACCCGACGGGACACGGCTCGCCTGCCTGGACCTGACCGGCCGGCTCGTCGTCCGTGACCTCGAAAGCGGCACCGAGAAGATCCTCGCGACCCCGCTCGGCGCGGGAGGACTCCCCGGGCGTCCCAGCTGGTCGCCCGACGGCCGGTATCTCGCGTTCTGCGACCGCAACCGCCTCAACCTCCGCTTCCGGGAGGGCTACAACCTCGTCCGGGTCGTCGACACCACGACCGGGCAGGACCGGCTGCACGCGGTGGCACCGCATGTCTCGATCGCCGACCGCTACGACTCCGGACCCGTCTGGTCGCCCGACGGCCGCTGGATGGCGGTGATCGTCGAGTCCGCGCTCTGTCTGCTGCCCGTCGCGCCCGACGGTACCCCGCGCGGCGCCCTGCGCACCCTCACCACGGAACCGGCCGACCATCCCTCCTGGTCCGGCGACTCGGGGACCCTGCTGTACCTCTCCGGAGCCCGGCTGCGACTGATCGGCGTCGATGGCGGCCGGGCCCGTACCGTCCGGGTACCGCTCGACGGGCGCAGACCCGTACCCGCCGACACCGTGGTGCACGCCGGCCGGCTCTGGGACGGCACGGGCGACTCCGTACGGGACGACGTCGACATCCTGGTACGCGGCGGACGTGTCACCGCCGTCGAACCGCACCGGCGACGCGCGGCGACGACGAGGATCGACGCCTCCGAGCGAACCGTCCTGCCCGGCCTGTGGGACACGCACACCCACCCGTGGCAGGTCACCTACGGCAGCCGTCAGACAGTCGGCCAGCTCACCTACGGCATCACCACCGCCGTGTCCCTCGGCGGATTCGCGTACGAACAGGCCCGTATCCGCGAGGCGGTGACGACAGGTCAGCTCGCCGGACCCCGGCTGCTGACCACCGGCGAGCTGCTCGACGGCTCCCGGGTCGCGTACAGCATGGGGCGCGCGCATCGCACGAGAGACGGACTGCGGCGCTCGCTGGAGCGGGGCGCCGCGCTGGACTGGGACTTCGTCAAGACCTACGTACGGGCGCCCGACTGGGTGATGGAGGAGGCCGCGCGGTTCGGGCACGAGCGGCTCGGTGTGCGCTCGGGAAGCCATCTGCTCTCCCCCGGAGTGCAACTGGGCCAGGACCTGACGACCCATCTGCAGGCCACGCAGCGCGGCGAGTTCGGGCACGCCACCACCTCGTCCGGGCGTGCCTACCAGGATCTGCTGGAGATCTACACCGCGCAGGGTGTCGACTTCGGTCTCATCGCCACCCCGTTCACCTCCGCGCCCCTCCTGGGCGCGGACCCCGGGCTCGCCGACGATCCCCGGGTCACCGCCGTGATGCCACCCTGGGACAGCGCCCTCGTCCGGCAGGGGGCGGGCGTACCGCCGACTCCGGCCCAACTCGCCACTCTGGGCAGGGAGATCGACATCTACCGGCGGATCCTGGCAGCGGGCGGCCTCGTGGCGCTGGGCACCGACCAGCCGCTCGTCCCCGTCGGCCTCTCCCTCCACCTGGGCCTGCGCGCGCTGCACCGGGGCGGCCTGTCCCCTGTCGAGGCCCTGCGTACGGTGACCGTCCTGCCCGCCCGGCTCTTCGGCCTCGACGGCGACCTCGGCACGGTCAGGCCCGGCAGGCTCGCCGACCTGACGGTGGTGGACGGCGACCCCTTCACCGACTTCGACACGCTCGTCCGCACGGTCGGCGTGCTCCGGGGCGGGGTCCCGTACACGACCGACGACCTCGTGGCCGCGTACGAGCCCGTGTCCAGGCCCGCCACTCGTCGGACGGCGAGTGAGGACGACTGGCTGGAGGCGGGACGGCTGATGCGGCGGGAGGGGTGCTGCGACGCGGGCCTCTGAGAAGCCGACCGCTGCGAGGCTCGCGCCGCCCTTGGACCGGTCGGAGGGAGAAGAGGCCGCCTCCCGACCGGTCGAACGGCGGCGTGAAATGTTCGAACGAGTTGTGCTGTCAGCCCTCCGAGTTCGGTTCGGGGAGAACCGTGTGTTCCTGTGCGATCTCGCGGCGGCGTCAGATCGTGACGTGCGCGTGACCGCACAGTCAGTCACCGTGGGACGGTGGTTGAGACTGGATTGACCGTAAAACACACGAAGTGCTGTCTGGCTTGACATGACCGATCGTGCGCGGTCGCAACTAATGTGACGAAAGAGCGCCACAGTGACCCTGCACCCGGATAGGCTGCCCCGCGCACCCCACGTTCGAGTCCCCGCACGTGGGTGGACCGGTCAACCCGGCCTGCTCGTGCGCGGGTTCAGCAGAGTCCCAGCGCGAGAGACATACCGTCCGGTCTGACGCTTCACCCCTCACCGAGACCCGGTGAACCCAGTCCGCCCCGGAAGGCTTCACGCAGCCGGGCACCGATCAACCTTGGCGTCCACCTCCGGCCCGTACGTGCAGTGCGGTCCTTCGGTACGGCGCCCCGAACCCCCGTCAGGGCAGCCTCGGTTTGAACTCGGCACCGAACACCACGCACCACGGACTCCCCAGCCGTGTGCCGCGGACGGCACCATCACGGCCTGCCGGTCCGGCCGGGATCGTGCCCCCCGGTGCACCGCCGGCCCCGAGTTCCGCCGACTGCCTTTCATCCAGTGAGGAACGATGAGCATGCGCGCCCGCACCACCGTAGCTGCGGCCATTTCGACGGTCCTGTCCATATCTCTCACCGCGTGCAGTGGAGACTCCGACACCGGCAGCGACGGCAAGGCCGCGTCCGTGGGCATCGCCATGCCCACGAAGACATCACAGCGGTGGATCAACGACGGCCAGAACATGGCCGACGAGCTCAAGGGGTTCGGCTACACCACCACCCTCAAGTACGCCGACAACGACCCGAAGAACCAGGTCGCGCAGGTCGAGGCCATGCTTGAGAGCGGTGTCGACGCCCTGGTCATCGCCTCCGTGGACGGAAAGGTCTTCAACGACGTCCTGGCGAAGGCAAAAGCGGCCGACGTGCCGGTGATCTCCTACGACCGGCTGATCCTCGGCACCCCCAACGTCGACTACTACGCGTCCTTCGACAACCTGAAGGTCGGCACCCTGCAGGCCGACTTCCTCGTGGAGGGGCTCGGACTCGTCAACGGCAGCCGCAAGGGCCCGTTCAACGTGGAACTCTTCGCGGGTTCCGCCGACGACAACAACACGCGTTACTTCTACCGGGCCTCCATGGAGGTCCTGGAGCCGTACATCCAGAGCGGCGACCTGATCGTCAGATCGGGGGAGACCGAGATGAAGGAGATGACCACTCTGCGCTGGGACGGTCCCACGGCGGAGAGGCGCATGAACAAGCTGCTCGACACGGACTACGCCGACCAGGACATCGACGCGGTCCTGTCCCCGTACGACGGTATGTCGCTCGGCATCATCAAGGCGCTCAAGAAGCATGGTTACGGCTCCCCGGGCAAGCCGCTGCCCATCGTCACGGGGCAGGACGCCGAGGTGCCCTCGATTCAGTCGCTCGTGGACGGCGATCAGGCGCAGACCGTCTACAAGGACACCCGCGAGCTGGCGCTCGTCACCGCGTACATGGTCAACTCCATGGTCCACGACAACAAGCCGGCACTCAACGACACCAGGACGTACAACAACGGGAAGAAGGTCGTTCCCGCGTACCTCCTGGAGCCGGTGAGCGTCGACAAGTCCAACTACAAGCAGGTGCTCATCGATTCGGGCTACCTGAAGAAGAGTGACCTGGACTGAGCCACGCACGGGTACGGGGCGGGGAGAGGGATCTCCCCGCCCCCTACGCGTATCCGCATTCCTGGCCGGGTCAGTTGACGAAGACCGCCGGGCCTGCCTGTGTCGTGTCGGTGACCGGGGCGTACTTGGCGGTGAAGTAGCCGTTGCTGAAGCACAGCGACGAGCCCGAGAACTTCGTGAACTGCTGGTTCGTGAACGAGATGCTGTTGTCGGCGTTGTTCGCAGTGCCGGACAGGCTGGGCGCCCGGTAGACACATGTGATGCTGCCAAGGAGCGTGCGCAGCGCGACAGTTGTCTGAATGGTCGATCCGTTGGCCGGGGTGATGGTGAGGGCGCCCCCGGAGGTCACGGCCGTGGTGTAGGGCAGGTTGTCGACCGTGATGCCGGTGACACCGAGCACGCCGGTGACGTTGCTGGTGCAACTGGCGCTGGCGAAGGTGTGGCTGGTGACCGACTCGGTGGCCGTGCCGGGCGCGGCCGGATTGTCGACGACCTCGGCGACGAAGGCGGACGACGAGCAGGAGACGCCGCTCGTGCCGGTGCTGCTGGAGTAGAGCGTGGCGTTCGTGCCGCCGGCCAGGGAGGCGCTGAGCACATCACCGGCGGCGACCGCGGTGCCGCCGGCGCCGCCGGTGGTCAGGACCGTGCCGTCGGCCGCGGAGGCGGGGCCGGCCGCCGAGAGGGTGAGAGCCGTGACGGCGGCGGCCAGGGCGAGGGAAGTCCGAGTACGCATGAGGGTGCCTCGATTTCGGGAGTGGGGTGGCGGAGGTGGCCGCCGCTGGCCCGTCGCGACTTCTCCGTACGCGACGGGCCTGCGGCGGCTGCCGGGGTTCGGCCGGAGACGTCGAAGGACGGCCTCCGGCACGGGGCCGGCGGGTGGGCGACCGGACGCGGTCCCGGAGGGGGAAAGGCGACCGTGCCGGTGCCGTGGAGGAGTGAACGCGGATCGCACGTGAGTCGGTCTGCCGGACGCAGGGCCGGGGTGCCGGCCGTGTGACGGGCGTGCCGACCGTGGGACGGGACGGAACCCGGGAATGGACGTGCGTCGCCGGACGGATCCGGCGCCACGGATCCGTGCGTAGCCAGAGAGAGTTGTAGCCCTGACTACGGTTCAACGTCAAGACACCGCAAGGGAATTGACGTGGAGTCAGAGGTCGGGCCGGATGGTCCGCGGTTCCGCGACGCGTCGGTTCCGGGCTGCGCGGCAGGACTCTTTCCGGTGTCGCGGAAGGGTCCTCCATGGCTTCGTCACATCTCCGACTTCCTATTTGCACAAGGTGCTTGACCCTCGCCGCTTACCGCGGGTAACTTCCGTCGCGGCTACTGCTGCGTAACGAGAAAGCCCTTGCACCCACCGGGAGGTGTCAGGAGGCGTGCGCCGCATTCGCTGTCCGCGCCAGGACAACGTGCCACCTGTTGTCCCACCTCACGTTGACCATGCCCTGGGAGCAGAAAATGGCCTTGCCCTCGGACGCCGGCTCGTCCGCCGGTTCCACCCCTGAGCCGTCCGAAGTGCCGGAAAGCGGTTCCCTGTCGGACGGCCCCGAGAGACGGGGGCGGGTCCGTCTGCGCCGCGCCGCGGTGATGGCGGTTCCTGCCACCGCGATCGCCGCCGGCCTCATGATTCTCACCGCCCAGGGTGCCCTGGGTGTGCAGTTCGCGATATCCGGTATGGCGTTCACGGTCACCGCGACGAACCTCGACGGCCGGGGCTTCGAGCAGTTCGGTGCCCTCGACCAGATGGCCGAGGGGAGCCCGAACGAGGGCGACACCGGCGGCCAGGTCCTCGTGGTGGTCTCCGCGATCAAGAACGCGACACTCACCAAGCTGTGCCAGAGCGTCGACCTCGGCGGCACCAACCTGCTCATCACGGCGGGCCAGGGCGCCCAGAAGGTGACCGCCACCGACCTCACCACCGACTCCACCGAGCTCACGGGCGACGCGGCCTTCGGCAACATCGAGATCGGCAACGACGCGAGTACCCTCGACAAGGCCGGCGTACAGGGCCCCAAGGGTGTCTTCAGCCAACAGGCCGACACCGTCAAGATCGCCAATCTGCGGCAGACCAACTACGCCACCACGGCAGCGGTGTTCAAGCTTCCCGGGCTGCGGCTCCGCTTCAGCGAGCAGGGCTGCTGATGGCGGCCTTACGGCGCTGGCGCGCGGCCCGTCCGTTCTGGGGCGGGCTGCTGCTCACGCTGGGCGGGACGGAGATCCTCCTCACGGAGAAGGCATCGCTGAAGGTCGTCATGCACATCGGCATGCAGGGCCTGGCCGGCTATCTCCTGCCGGTCCTGATGCTGGTCTGCGGACTGCTGGTCCTCTTCAACCCCGCGCAGCGCCTCTTCTACTCGATCTGCGGCGTCCTGCTCTCCCTGGGCACCTGGCTCACCTCGAACCTGGGCGGCTTCCTCATCGGACTCCTCCTCGGCGTCGTGGGCAGCTGCCTCACCTTCGGCTGGCTGCCGGACCAGGAACCGCGCCGCGCCCGTTCGTGGCGGCGCCGCAACCGGGTGCCGGTGCACCATCCGTGACGTGCCGGGGGCGCCGTCGACGCGGCGCCCCCCAGTCGCCCCCCAGTCGCTCCCCAAGTCACCGCACAGTCACCGCACGCCGTGCGGCCGGAACTGGATGCTGACGCGAGGGCCCGCCGCCCGTGCGCTCTTAGGGATCGCGTGTTCCCAGGTGCGCTGGCAGGAACCGCCCATCACGATCAGGTCGCCGTGCCCGAGCGGGCGCCGTACCGCGGCACCGCCGCGCCGGGGTCGCAGGAGCAGGTCCCGCGGAGCTCCCACGGAGACGATGGCGACCATCGTGTCCCGGTGTGCGCCGCGACCGGTCCGGTCCCCGTGCCAGGCCACGCTGTCCCGGCCGTCCCGGTAGTAGCAGAGCCCGGCGGTGGTGAAGGGTTCCCCCAGCTCCTCCGCGTAGTGGTCGGACAGGGCGTTCCGTGCCTCGTCCAGAACGGGATGCGGCAGCGGGTCGTCGGCGCCGTAGAAGGCCAGCAGTCGCGGTACGGCCACCACCTGCTCGTACATCTGGCGTCGCTCGGCCCGCCAGGGGACCTCGTCGGCGAGCCGCGCGAAGAGCGGGTCCGCGCCGTGGAGCCAGCCGGGCAGTAGATCGATCCACGCCCCGTCGCCGAGCACGGTCCGGCGCAGCCCGGCGAGCGAGCCGAGGCGGATGGCGTCGCTCTGGTCGAAGAGTGATCCCTGGAGATGCGTGGACATGTTTCCAGGTTACCGCGTATTCGAATATACGTGCGAGCGCGATATGTCTGGACGCGACCGCGCTTCAGTGGTCGGAACCTGGGTGCGCGGTCGGGGAGCGGCGGCGATGGCTGGTGTCGCACCAGGGATGGATGCGGCTGCGCCGGCAGGTGCACAGGGCCACGCAGAAACGGTCGGAGGACACGGTCGTACCGTCCTCCAGGACGACTTCGACCGGCCCTTCGACGAGCAGGGGCCCCTCACGGCGGGCGACGATCCGACGCGGGCGTTCGGCGGGGGAGTCGGTCACGGCCGTTCACCACCTTTCCTTCCCTCGCACGGCTCACAGAGTTGACACAGCTCACACGGGTGTCCGCAGGGACGACCGGCCGGACCGCCAAGCCTCCAGCAGCCGGTCCGCGAGGCGGTCCTCCAGCCATCCGGTGGCGTCGACGCCGAACGCGATGTCACCGTCGAGATGCGGTTCCACCTCCA
The DNA here is from genome assembly GCF_001418335.1 of Streptomyces aurantiacus. Classification (GTDB taxonomy): domain Bacteria; phylum Actinomycetota; class Actinomycetes; order Streptomycetales; family Streptomycetaceae; genus Streptomyces; species Streptomyces aurantiacus. Next base: position 14,524 of record NZ_LIPP01000043.1, read on the forward strand.
GCAGGCCGGCGACGACCTCACGGCGTACGACCTGTTCGTGCACCGCGTCGGCCTCGACGTGCTCGGTGTAGAAGTGCTCGGCCGCCGGACCCGCGCCGGTCCGCCGCATCGCGCTCGCGAGCCGCCTTGAGCCCGGGGAGGAAGTCGTCTCCACGGCGGCGAAGTGGCCCACCAGCGCGCCGCGCAGCGTCCGGTGCAGACCGAAGAGGGACATCAGATTGACGACGGCCAGCGCCTCGGCGCCGCTCGCGTCGACGTAGCGCCCGTACACCGGATCAAGGCCGAGGTCGGTCATCAGGTCCGCGAACAGCTGGGCGTGTACGCGCTCGGCGCGCCCCGCTCCGTACTCGTCGAACTCCACCGCCGCCATACCGGCCTTGGCACGCCCCCACAGGCGCGGCAGCACCCAGGCGTGCGGATCGGCCTCCTTGAGGTGGTAGACGGAGCGCTGGGCGGCGTACTCGCGCAGCTGCCACAACTCGCCCTTGTCCTGGAGGAAATGGGAGACGCCCTCGCCGTCGACGGGCTCCACGAGCAGCTCGTCCAGCGCCTCGTCCGCGTGGTCGTGCCGGGTCGCCCCGGCGCGCAACGCCGTCAGGAACGGCTTCTCCAGTGCCGCGCGGACCCTCAGCAGATCCGGGTCCCACTCACGGGCCCCGTCGACGCCCGCGAAGCCCCGGTAGTGCAGCTCGTAACAGAGGTGGAGCGCGAGCTGGAGATCGTCGCCGAGCGGCTCGGCGCCGGCGAGGGAGGTCTCGTCGGGCAGCGGTCCTGTACTGCGCAGATACTGGATGAGTGCCGAGGAGATCTCTCCGCGGCCCGGCGGGAGTTCCGGTCCCGCGACTTCCGCGACTTCGGTGACCGGGCGCTCGGCTACAGGTTCCATGCGCGCCGGGTACCCGTGATCGGGAACGTCTACCTGCGCGGACGCGGACGGGGATGCGGACCCGGACTCGCGCCGGAGGCCCGGCCCGTACGGCCGGCGGCGCGACGGCCCGGACTCAGGCCTCGCCGCTGCTCTGCACTCTCCATGACCAGCCGATTGCGGTACATCGTGTTATGAAATGAATAGTTTGGACATGTCCCTTTTGGGGGAATTTATGCATAGTGCTTCGGACTGGAGGCACGCCCGAGGGAGCTGGCGAGCCAGGCCCCGGTTGTGTCCCGGCCGGCCCGATCGCGCGCCCTCCCATGGTGACTGTTCCGTGAGCACCCCGAGGGAGATGCGACGCAGCATGCCGATCACCGTCAGAACGAAGCAGCATCCCCACGACGACGCCCCCGACACGGCTGCGGCCTTCGAACGGCTCGCCACGCTGCCCGACGGGGCCGAGCGCCAAGCCCTGCGTGACGGACTGGTACAGGACTGGCTGCCCATGGCGAACCGTATCGCCATGCGGTACCGGGGCAGGGGTGAGTCCGTCGAGGACCTCGCCCAGGTGGCGGCCCTCGGCCTCGTCAAAGCGGTCGACCGCTACGACCCCGAGCGCGGCAACGCCTTCGAGAGCTACGCCATCCCGACCATCACCGGCGAGATCAAGCGCCACTTCCGTGACCACATGTGGGTTCTGCATGTGCCGCGGCGCGTCCAGGACCTGCGCAACCGGGTCCGCGCCGCCGCGAAGGAACTGTCGCAGACCATCCCGGGCCGCCGGCCCACCGTCGCCGAGATCGCCGCGCAGGCGCAGATGACCGAGGACGACGTACGGGCCGGGTTCGAGGCACTCGACAGCTTCACCGCGCTCTCCCTCGACGCCGAGCTGCCCGGCAGCGACGACGGCTACGCGCTCGGTGACGCCCTCGGTGAGTTCGACACCGGTTACGACCTGGTCGTCGACCGGGAGGCCGTGAAGCCCTGCATCGCCGCGCTTCCCGAGCGCGAGCGGACCATTCTCTATCTGCGCTACTTCAGGGGTATGACCCAGGGCCGCATCGCGCAGCAGTTGGGCATCTCGCAGATGCATGTCTCGCGGCTGCTCAGCGGTTGCTGCGCCAAGGTCCGCGAAGAGGCCCTCGCGGATCACGATGATCCTGATCCTGATCCTGGTCGTGGTCCTGATCCTGCTCCGAATCCAGGTACCGGCCGCGATTCCGGTTCCGGTTCCGGTCGTGAGTCCGGCTCCCGGCCGTGAGTGGGCCGTGAGTCGGCCGTGAGTCACGGTCCCGGTCGCGGTTCCGGGTGTAGCACCGACCCAGCCGCCCGTCGCGGGGTGCTCCCGAGTCGGGCGGCTGTGTGGCGAGCTCACTGCCGAACCCTCCCGGGAGAGGTACGCCGGCGGCCTGCCACACGTCCGAAGTAACCACCAACGACCCGACAAAACACACTCGTCACGGGGCGCACCGCCGGGCTCGTCGGGAGCCGGACCGGCGTCTGACGTCATCCGGGGCCGACCGTGCCGATCCGCTGTCGCTCAGGGTGACGAGCCCTCACGGATTGCGAAGGGTGGGTGTCGGGCGCAGGGTGGAGACGCCAGTCCAACCCTCATCCGAAGGACGGAACGTCATGAGCAAGGCGAAGAGCAAGGCGAAGCAGATGAAGGGCAAGATGAAGGAGGCCGCCGGCAAGTCCATGGACGACAAGTCCATGGCGGGCGAGGGCCGGGGCGAGCAGATGAGGGGCGATGCCGAGAAGCTCACATCCAAGGCCTCCGAGGGCATGAAGAAGTCCGGCCGGTAGAGCGGCGGCCCCTTCGCACGTACGCCCCCGAACGGTCCGCGGGTCCCACCCGTGACCGCCGGGGGCGTACGCGCGTCCGCGCACGGGACGGGCGAGGTACCGGGGACGGATGAGGTGTGGAGGGCAGGTCCCAGGGCACTCGTCGGCTGAACAGACGTGCCCGACCGGGCCTGCGGCGGCCGAGCGCACTCAACCTCCCGCCCCCGACCGGGCGCCCGGACGGAGGACCACCCTCATGGCTTTCCTTGTCGACCCGTCACGCCCTTTTGTCCCCCTGACGGCGCCGCCGGGCGTCTACGCGCCGCAGGCCGACACCTTTCTCCTGGCCCGGGCCGTCCACCGTGAGGGACCGGCCCCGGGTACGGACGTCCTCGACCTCGGGACCGGTACCGGGACCCTGGCGATCTGCGCTGCCCGAAGCGGCGCTCGCGTGACGGCCGTCGACATCGCCTGGCGGGCCGTGTTCGCCGCCCGGCTGAACGCCCTGCGGTCCCGGCAGCGCCTCACGGTCCACCGCGGTGACCTCCTCGAACCGGTCGAGGGACGGTCCTTCGACATGATCATCAGCAATCCGCCGTACGTCCCCACGCCGCCCTCGGAGCTGTCGGGCGCCCATGGTCGCGAGCGGGCCTGGAACGCCGGGCCCGACGGGCGCACGGTCCTGGACCGCCTCTGTGCGGAGGCCCCGCGTGCCCTGCGGCCCGGCGGTGTCCTGCTCATCGCCCAGTCGGCGCTGAGCGGCACCGAGGAGACCCTGGACCGGCTGGCCGGCTCGGGGCTGCGGGCCACGGTCAGCGACCGGGCGTACATCCCGTTCGGGCCCGTGCTCCGCTCACGGCTGCCGTGGCTCAGGGAGTCCGGCCGGGTCGCGGCACGCGAGGAGAACGAGGAACTGGTGATCGTACGGGCGGAGCGGACGTGACGGCGCGGACCTGACTGCGCACCGGGGCACGGGGTACTCGTCGGCGTATGCCGAACAAGCCGCAACACCCCGTGCAGCGCGAGAAGGAGACCCGCACCGCGACCGACGAGGCCCTGGAGGAGCTGAAGGAGCAGGGCCACGAGGAGGACACGGACACCTCGGACACCTCGAAGGGCCGAGGCGTGGGTCCGGGCGATCCGATCAGCCCCAGCCCCGGGGCGAACGAGCACGCCGTGGAGGACGACCGCAGGAAGTAGGCCTCCCGCGCGTCGCCGCGGTCCGCCCGAAGGAGAACCACCCGTATGGATCACACCGAAGCGCCCGTACTCGACGCCCTGCGGCAGTACCACGAACAGGGCGAGCTGGCCTTCACACCACCCGGCCACAAGCAGGCTCGCGGCGCGGACCCGGAGGCCCGGCGGATTCTCGGGGACGCCGTCTTCCACTCCGACCTCCTGGCGTCCGGAGGCCTGGACGACCGCCGTACGACCGGGAACGTGCTGGTCCGTGCCGAGAAGCTGATGGCGGACGTGGTCCACGCCGAGCACACGTTCTTCACCACCTGCGGCAGTTCCCTGTCCGTCAAGGCGGCCCTGCTCGCCGTGGCGGGTCCGGGCGAGAAGCTGGTCGTGGGACGCGACGCCCACAAGTCGGTCGTCTCCGGCCTGATCGTCGCCGGGATCGAGCCCGTCTGGGCCGACCCCCAGTGGGACCCCAAGCAGGGCTTCGCGCACGCGCCGGGTCCCGCCGCCTTCGAGGAGGCGCTCGACCAGCATCCCGACGCCCGGGGCGCCATGGTCACCAGCCCCACCCCGTACGGGAGTTGTGCCGCGCTCGACGAGATCGCGGAGCTCTGTCACGCCCGGGGCGTCCCCCTCGTCGTGGACGAGGCCTGGGGTGCCCACCTGCCGTTCCACCCGGACCTGCCGTCCTGGGCGATGGACGCGGGCGCCGACGTCTGCGTGACCAGCATCCACAAGATGGGCAGCGGCCTGGAACAGGGTTCCGTCTTCCATCTGCGAGGTTCCCTGATCGACGCCGACACCCTGCGGTCGCGGGCCGACCTGTTCGGGACCACCAGCCCGTCGGTCCTCATCTACGCGGGACTTGACGCCTGGCGCCGTCAGATGGCACTGCACGGCAGGACCCTCCTCGGCGACGCGCTGAGCCTCGCCGCACGGGTGCGTGCCGCCCTCGACGAGATCCCCGGTCTGCGCGTCCTCGGCCGTGACGACCTCGTCGGACCGGGTCTGTCCACCGCCTTCGACCCGCTGCCCGTGGTCATCGACGTCAGCGGCCTCGGCACGAGCGGCTACCGTGCGGCCGACTGGCTGCGCGCCGAACACCACGTCGACATGCACCTGGCCGATCACCGGCGCATCAGCGCCCAACTCACCCATGCCGACTCGCCCGCCACCACGGACCCGCTGCTCGAAGCGCTGCGAGACCTCGCGGCACACGCCGGGGAGCTCGCGGCCGGAGCGCCGGAGGTCGACGTGCCGAGCGGTCCCGACCTGCGGATGGAGCAGACCTGCCGGCCCCGTGACGCCTACTTCGGCCCCGCGGAGGCCGTCCCCGTGGACCGGGCGGCCGGCCGCGTATCGGCCGAGATGATCACGCCGTACCCGCCGGGCATCCCGGCCGTCCTGCCCGGCGAACGTCTCACCGAGCCCGTTCTGCGCTACCTGCGGACAGGGCTGAACGCCGGCATGAACCTGCCCGACGCGCGGGACACCGAGCTGAACACGATCCAGGTCCGCGTGTGAGGTGAGGTGAGGTGTGAGGAGCCGGGCCGCGGATCGCCGCCCGACATGGGCGCCGGGCCGACCGCCCCACACCGGCTGCCCGCATCACACCGGCCGCTCGCGGACGACGTCGCGTGCCTGCTTGTCGTGGCGCAGCCCGAGGAACCGCGGATGGCGCAGCATGCCGTCCCGCGTCCACTCGGTGAACGCGATCTGCGCGACCAGCACCGGCTCGGCCCAGTGGGCGCCCGCCTCGCGCACCCGGCCGGTGAACGGCGAGGCGGGAACGTGGAGTTCGTCGAGAGCGCCGCGCAGCGCGAGGAGCGCACGGCGGTCGAAACCCGTACCCACCTTGCCCGCGTACCGCAGCCCCTCGCCGTCGAAGTGGCCGAGCAGCAGGGCACCGAACCCGGCGCGACTGCCGCCCGGTTCGGTGAAGCCGCCGATCACGAACTCCTGCTCCAGGGAACACTTCAGCTTCAGCCAGTCCGGTGAACGACGGGGCTGGTAGCGGCTGTCGGCCCGCTTCGCGATCAGCCCCTCCCAGCCCCGGGCACAGGCGTCGGCCAGGAGTTCGGCGCCGCCCTCGTTGCGGTGGGTCGTCATACGGAGGGGCGTACGGAAGGTCAGGGTGCGACGGAGCAGCGACTTGCGGGTACGCAACGGAAGCCGTGTCGTGTCCGCGCCCTCCAGCCTGAGCAGGTCGAAGAGGTAGTACGTCACCGCGACCTCGCTCGCCTCGACGTCCCGGCGCCGGGTGAGCCCCATGCGCTGCTGGAGCAGGGCGAAGTCGGTGCGGCCGTGCGCGAACGCGACGATCTCACCGTCCACGGTGAAGTCCGTGCACGACTGGGCGGCGAGCGCGTCCACGATCTCGGGGTACGTCTCGTTGAGGCGGTTGCCGGTGCGCGAGCGCAGCAGGACCCGGTCGCCCTCGCGCACCGCCAGCACGCGGACGCCGTCGAGTTTCCGCTCGAAGAGCCACTCGCCGGGGAACTCGCGCCGGTCGCTCAGGGTGGCGAGCATCGGCCGGGACGCCAACTCGACGCCGGGAGCCGCGTCCCGGAGCAGTTGTCCCTGGTCCTCGGGGAGGGAGCCCAGGAGATCGGGCACCGGCGCTCACTCCTTCCCGTCGATGTCACGGTCACGCCTGCCGTGGTACGCCCGCAACGCGTCGCTCGTCCCCGCGTCCGGCTCTTTTCCCTGCCGTACGCATCGTCCCGCAGGCCCCGGGGCCCCGCGACCGCACGGCCGACGCACGATCTCGCGAGGCAGGAGCGAGGCCGGCGAGGCTGGAAGGAGAGCGGAAGGAGGCCGGAAGGCGCGGCGTCCGTGGCCGGCGCCGCGTGGACGCGCCGAATATCGGCAACTCCTTCCGATCTCGGCGGACAGCAGCATGATGTGGGGAAAACCGGGCACGCCCCGGCACGCGGGGAGGGCCCGTCCCATGGGGGAGGAGATCCGTGGACACGACAGGGAGCACCGGCCGCATACCCGACGACGGCACCCGCGAGAGAGACCTGGCGGAACTGCGGAACCGGGAGTTCGCCCACCTCGACGCCGACGGGCACACCTACCTCGACCACACGGGAGCCGGCCTCGCCCCTGCCTCACTCGTCCGGGGGAGCGCCGACCGGATCACCGGCGGCCTCTACGGGAACCCGCACTCCGGGAGCCCGGCCTCCCGCGCCTCGGGACTGCTGCTGGACCAGGCACGCCGGGCGGTGCTGCGTCACTTCAACGCCGACCCGGCCGAATACGCCGTGATCTTCACCCCGAACGCCACGGGCGCGCTGCGCCTGGTCGGCGAGGCCTATCCCTTCGACCGCCGCAGCAGACTCGTCATGCCGCTCGACAACCACAACTCGGTCAACGGTCTGCGGGAGTACGCGCGTTCAAGGGGAGCGTCCACGAGGTACGTACCCGTGGGCGGCCCCGGGCTCCGAGTGGACCAACGGCGGCTGCGGGCCGCCCTGCCCACGCGCCGCCAGGGCGTCGGCCGACGGCCCCGATCGCGGCGACCGGGCGTGCGCGGACACGGGCTGCTCGCGTATCCGGCGCAGAGCAACTTCACCGGTGTCCAGCATCCGCTCGCCTGGATCGCGGCGGCACAGGCCCGCGGCTACGACGTCCTGCTCGACGCGGCGGCGTTCGTTCCCGCCAACACCCTCGACCTGAGCCGGTACCACCCGGACTTCACGGTCGTCAGCTGGTACAAGGTCTTCGGCCACCCCACCGGCGTCGGCAGCCTGATCGCCCGCCGGGAGGCGCTCGCCGGGCTGCGCAGGCCCTGGTTCTCCGGCGGCACGATCTACGCGGTCAGCGCGCAGGCGCAGTGGCACGTCTTCGCGGACGACGAGGCGGCCTTCGAGGACGGCACGGTCAACTTCCTCTCCATTCCGGACGTGACGGCCGGGCTGGCGTGGATCAACGGCATCGGCATGGACCGGGTGCACGCGCACGTGACCGCGCTCACCGACCAACTCCTCATCGGATTACGGGAGTTGCGACACAGTGACGGCTCCCCGCTGGTCAGGGTGTACGGCCCGTACGACCTCGTGGCCCGCGGTGGGACCGTCGCGCTCAATCTGCTGGACGCCGACGGCCGCGTCATCGACGAACGGGTCGTCACCCGCGACAGCGCCTCGCGGGGCATCTCGCTGCGCACCGGCTGCTTCTGCAATCCGGGTGCGGGCGAGGCGGCCTTCGCCCTGCCACCGAGCCGGCTGCGCTCGGCCGCCCGCCGACGACTCGCCTCCCTGGAGGAGTACTTGGACCTGCTGCACCTGCCGTCGGCGGGCGCGGTCCGTGTCTCGCTCGGCCTGTCGTCACAGCCCAGGGACATCGACACGTTCCTGACGTTCGTACAGGAGACCTACCGGGACCGGGCGCCCGGCGCCGCCGGTCTGGAGGCGAGAGGGGGCTGCTGACGGACGCCCGGCGACCGAGGGCCACGCGACCGAGGGCCACGAGGCCGGGCTCACCGTCCCGACCGGGCGCGCACTACTCCGCCCCGGCACCTGCGCACCAGGACCGCCCAGGTCGCCGCCAGGAACAGCAGCGCGAAGCCCGCCAGGATCAGCCAGCCGCGGCTCGCGGGACCGGCGAACGAGTCCCCGTACGACGTGAGCAGTGGCGGGCCGAGGCCGGAGGTCCCGTCGCGCCACAGTACGGCGAGGCCGACACCGCTGCCGAGCGCCTCGAACGCCCAGCGGTTCGTCATCGCCCAGCTGATCGCCTCCCCGGCGGCCGTCATCCGGGGCACCGGCACGAAGGCCCCCGAGAAGAGCACCTGGGGGAAGCAGAGCAGCGGCAGCATCAGCGTCGCCTGGCCCGGCTCGGTCACCGCGGCCGAGGCGAGCAGCCCCAGCGCGAGCGCGGCGGCCGAGGCCAGCACGCTCGACACGAACAGCGAGACATATGTGTCCCAGCCCGCGGCGGGCAGCCGGTCAAGGGCGCGCAGCACGGCGAGCAGCAGGGCGTCCGCGCCCGCGAGCACCGGCAGCATGATCGTGAGTTTCGAGGCGACGTACGGGCCGATCCGCAGACCTGCCAGCCATTCGCGGCGCAGCACGGGCAGTTCCGTGCAGATCTGCAGCAGTCCGTAGGTGAGCCCGAAGAAAAAGGCACCGAAGGCGATCCAGAACATGATCATCGCGGTCGAGCCCGGATCAGGGTCCGCCGGGTCGAACGCCCCCGCCCGGAACAGCACCGCGAACATCGCCACGATCATCACGGGCGAACCCGCCAGCACGGCGACAGAGAGCCGGTTGTGCAGCAGCAGGGCGGTGCCGCGCCGGGTGAGCAGGGACCACTGACGTACGGCGCCGACGCGCTGCCGGGGAAGGGGTCGCACGGCACCGGTGCGCGGGACGGCCGGCTCGTCGGGCGCCGGCTCGGTCCGTACACCGTCGGCCACGACCCCCTCGGACACGACGCCGTACACGTCCTCGACCGTGTCCACCCCGAACGCCCCGCACAGGGCGCCCGGTTCGCCCGCGTAGGCGACCTGCCCGCCGGGGGAGAGGAACACGACACGGTCGCCGCGGAACAGATCGGCGAGGACGTGGGTGGTGAGCACGATGGTGGTGCCGTCCTCGGCGAGGGAACGCAGGGTCCGCAGCAGGGCGGCGCCGGTGACCGGATCGAGCCCGGAGGTCGGTTCGTCGAGGAAGAGTGCCCGGGGGCCGGTGAGCAACTCGGCGGCGACACAGGCCCGTTTGCGTTCACCGCCGCTCAGCGCGCGCACCGGCGTCCCGGCCCGGTGGGAAAGTCCGAGGGAGTCCAGGACCCGGTCGACGGCCGCGGTGACCGACGCGGCGGAAGTCCCCGGGGGCATGCGCAGACCCGCCGCGTACATCAGGGTCCGGTGCAGCGGGAGGTCGCGGTGGAGGACGTCCTCCTGCGGTACGAACCCGAACTCCGGCCCGGGCGCGCCCGGTCGGACGCCGTCGTGCAGTACCGCCCCTTCGTCGGCGCCGCGCAGCCCCGCCAGTGTTTCCAGCAGTACCGTCTTGCCCGCCCCGCTGCTGCCGGCGATCACGACGAGCTGTCCGGGAGCGGCGTCGAACGACACGTCGTGCAGGACGTGCCCCGCTCCGCGCACCCGTTGAGTGAGCCGGCGAGCCCGGATCCGCAGGCCGTGGGCGGGGGCGCGCGGCGCGGAAACGGGCGGGCGCGGTCCTGTCGGTGTCGGCATGGAGGCAGCATGCCAGGGGGACGCCGGTGGCGGACCGGACTTGGGAGGGTGATCGGCACCGCCGCGCAGGCAGGCGGCGCCGCTCGGTAGCGTGGGCACCTCGACCGACGCAACGGAGGCCATCACATGACCCGCCCGATCACCGTGGGAGCAGACGGTACCGCCGAATCGCTCGCCGCCCTGCACTGGGCGGCCAGGGAAGCGGTACGCCGAGCGCTTCCGCTGCGTGTCGTGCACGCCTGGGAGAAGTCCGACGGCGGCAAGGACCAGGACCAGGACCAGGACCGGACGGCAGACGTCCGGGAGGCGCTCGTACGGACCGCGGGTGACGTCACCGAACGCCACCCCGGCCTGACGGTGACCACCGACCTCGTCGACGGCGGCCCGGTCGAGGCGCTCGTCTCCGCGGCGGCGCAGGCCGAGACGCTGGTGCTCGGCTCGCGCGGCCACGGCGCGATCGTCGGCTTCCTGCTCGGCTCCGTCGGCCAGCAGGTCATCGCCGAGTCCACGCGGCCCGTCGTTCTCGTACGCGCCGCGGACCAGGCCGAGTCGGAGGCGGGCGGCCGCGAGATCGTCGTCGGACAGCAGGGCGGCCCGGAGGACAGCGCGGCAGCCCTGGAGTTCGCCTTCGAGGCGGCGGCGGCACGCGGCGCCGCCCTGCGCGTCGTACGGGCCTGGAGCCTGCCCACCGTCTTCACCTACAGCCCCGGCTCACTGGCGCTCCTCGACGAGGCCGGCGGCCTGGAACCGTACGAGAAGAAGGCGCTGGCGGAAGCACTGGCGCCCTGGCTGGAGCGCTTCCCCGACGTACCGGTGACCCAGCACGTCGAGATGGGCAGCGCGGGCGAGGTGCTGCTCTCGGTGGCGGCCCGGGCCCAGCTGATGGTGGTCGGCCGGCGCGCGCACCGCTCGGCCGTGGGCTCACGGATCGGTTCGGTGGCCCACGCGGTCGTGCATCACGCGCCCTCCCCGGTGGCGGTCGTCCCGCCGTTCTGAGCGGCCGGCCCGGCGGCGCCCGTCGAGGGCGAAAGCGCGTCCCGCACGGTGGGCAGGATGTTCGCGACGTAGTCCCGGACGACCGTGTCCAGATCGATGTCGTGCTGCGCCCGCTCGGACAGGTACCAGCGGTGTTCGAGCAGTTCGTGGTAGAGCTCGGCCGGGTCCATGGAGCCGCGCAGGTCCGGCGGTATGGCCCGCACGGTGGGCCGGAAGACGTCCCGGACCCACCGGTGGGCCAGCACCTCGGGCCGGGTGGTCAGGGGATCACCTGGTGCGTGGTCGTCCTGGGTGGCCATCCAGCTCTCCAGGTCGTTCAGCAGCCGCCGCGCCTGGTTCTCCTCGGTGTCCAGCCCGGTTAGCCGCAGCAGCTGACGCTGGTGGTGCCCGGCGTCGACGACCTTCGGTACGAACGTGACGGTGTCGCCGTTGGAGGAGTGCGCGATCTGCATCTCCGCGACGTCGAAGCCGAGTTCGTTGAGGCGCCTGATCCGGCGGTCGATGTAGTGGTGCTTGCCCGCCGGGTACACCGATGTCCGGGTGAGCTCCTGCCACAGAGCGGTGTAGCGCCCACAGATCTCCATGCCGAACTCGATCGGGTCCACCGACGGGTGGAGCGCGCCGGACGCCTCCAGGTCCAGCAGCTCCCCGCTGATGTTGACACGTGCCAGGTCGAGGTCGTACTCCCGCTGCCCGGGGCTCAGTTGCGGATGCGTCTCGCCGGTCTCGGCGTCGACGAGATACGCGGCGTACGCTCCGGCGTCCCGGCGGAACAGCGTGTTGGACAGCGAGCAGTCCCCCCAGGCAAACCCCGCGAGATGCAGCCGGACCAGCAGCACGGCCAGCGCGTCCATGAGGCGGTGCATGGTGGCGGGCCGCATGGTCGTCTCGAACATCGACCGGTAGGGCATGGAGCCGCCCAGGTGCCGGGTGATGAGTACGGACTCCAGCGGTTCGCCCGACCCGTCGGTGCGGCCTGTGACCACCGCGAGCGGGTCCACCGCCGGGATGTTCAGCCGGTCGAGACCGCGCAGCAGCTCGTACTCGCGCAGGGCGGGCCGTTCGGCGAGTTCCTTGACCGCCACGACCTCGGCGCCGGCGCGCGCGTACCGCACCACGTGCCGTGAGATGCCCCGCGGCAGCGGCACCAGGTAGTGCTCAGGCCACTCCTCCAGCGGCAGCTGCCAGGGCAGGTCGAGCAGGAGCGCGGGATGCTCCGGGTTGGTGGCGCTGATCTGCAATGCCATGCCTCGCTCGCCCTGCCTCACCGTCGGCCGTCATGTCGCTGGAGCATCGCACAGCACGCACCGTCCCCGTGGTCGGCATCCGCCTCGCCGACTGTCTCGGCGGTCGTCTCGCCGGCCGTCTCGACGGTCGGGCGTGGGACGTGATGTGCAGCACGCAGGGGAGGACGCCCGTGACGTCCGGGAAGAGGGTTCTGGCTGCGCACGGCTTGATCGATGATCAAGTGGGGCGAAATCCCTGGCCACTGCTCATTCCGCTCATTTGACACCCCGTCGCCCGCACAGATAGGAAGCAGCCCTCTGAGGTCGAGAGGTGGACCGTGTACGAGCCGAATGTGGTCGGGGACTGGCAGGAGTACGACGACGAGCATGCCGGCCTGCGCGTTCGCGTCCACGGTCTGGAAAAGGCCGAGCCGCCGCGTGGGCGTGACGACGCGGCCGAGGGGCTGGTCTACTTCCGGTTCCGGGTGACCGTCGAGAACCGGACGACGGACAGCTTCGGCATTCACCTGGAGGACGGCCAGATCGACATCCGGGTCGGAGGCGACGGCGAGAGCGCGTTTCTGGACTGGCGCAACTCCCAGTTCATCGAGGGCTTCGACGTCTACCCGCTGCGCCGCGTCACCTCGGTCCTGTACGCGGCGGCACCTGAAGGCTGCCTGCCCCTGGTGGACATCCAGGTGCAGTTGAAGGTCGACGACGAATGGACCGGCCGGTACCTCTGGTCGGGCGGCATCGGCCCGCACGACGCGTCCGTCCCGGTCGGCGCCCGCCCCGACTCCGCCATGGACAGCCTCGCGGCCCAGGTGATCAGCTTCCTGGAGCGGGAGGCGGGGCAGGGCCCGGCCTCCTGACGTCCCCGGCCTCCTGACGCCCGGCTCCTCAGTCGGCCGCTCAGCCGGCCCGGCCGTCGTCCAGGGCCTCGGCGGCCTCCGCCATGACGGCCTCGGCGACGGCCGCCAGTGCCGGGAAGTCGAGTTTCCACTGCTGCCAGTACAGGGGCACGTCGATCCGCCGGTCCGGCGCGAGAGTGACGAGCCGTCCGGCGCGGAGCAGGGGGGCCGCCTGCACCTCGGGGACCATGCCCCAGCCCATCCCGGCGGCGACGGCCTCGCCGAAGCTCTCGGAGGTCGGCACGAGGTGCCGCACCGCACTCGCGCCGCGCCGGCCGCGTACGACCTTGCGGACGAACGCGTCCTGGAGATCGTCCCGCCGGTCGAAGACCACCACGGGCGCGTCGGCGACGGCCTCCCGCAGCGGAGTGCCGGACCCGGCGCCGAACCACCGCGCGGCGAAGGCGGGGCTCGCCACCGGCACGTACCGCATATGGCCCAGACGGCGCACCGAACAGCCCGGCACCGCGTCCGGTGACGAGGTGACGGCCGCCATCACCAGCCCCTCGCGCAACAGCGCGGCCGTGTGGTCCTGGTCCTCCCGGCGCAGTTCGTAGCAGAGGGGCAGTTCCGCGGGCACGCGCGAGAGGGCGGGCAGGAACCAGGTGGCCAGCGAGTCGGCGTTCACCGCGATCGACAGGCGCGTCGGTTCCTCGGTGCCCGACATGCCGAGTTCGGCCCGGGTGTCGCGTTCCAGCCGGGCCAGCTGGCGCGCGAAACGCACGACGGCCTCGCCGGACTCGGTCGGCCTGACCGGCTTCGTACGCATCAGCAGCACGCGCCCGGTGCGTTGTTCGAGGGCCTTGACCCGCTGGCTCACCGCGGACGGCGTCACGTGCAGCACGGCGGCCGCGGCGTCGAAGGTGCCCTCGTCCACGACGGTCAGCAGGGTCCGCACCTGGTCGAGAGGAAGTTCTGTCATCACAAACGCTAAGGATACGTAAGAATCTTTAGCTGTACTTTGTCGCGGTCGGCTTCCTAGCGTGGAGCCCGTGAACAACGCTCTGACCGCCACGGCCGCCGGATTCGGCACCGGCCTCTCCCTGATCGTCGCCATCGGTGCCCAGAACGCCTTCGTCCTGCGCCAGGGCGTGCGCCGCGACGCCGTGCTCGCCGTGGTGGGCATCTGCGCCCTGTCCGACGCGGCACTCATCGCACTGGGCGTCGGCGGGGTCGGCAGCGTGGTGGTGGCCTGGCCCTCGGTGCTGACCGCGGTCGGGCTGATCGGCGGCCTCTTCCTGATCGGGTACGGCTGCCTCGCCGCGCGCCGGGTCCTGAAACCCTCGGCGCTGACCGTGACGGCGGGGCCGGCGGACCCGGTGGGGGCGGCGGGCTCGCGACGGCGGGCCGTGCTCACCTGTCTGGCGATGACATGGCTGAACCCGCACGTCTATCTGGACACCGTGTTCCTGCTCGGCTCCATCGCGGCCGACCGGGGGGCTCTGCGCTGGACCTTCGGCCTCGGTGCGGTGATCGCCAGCCTGGTCTGGTTCGCCGCGCTCGGCTTCGGTGCGCGGTTGCTCAGCCCTCTCCTGGCCCGGCCGTCGGCGTGGCGGGTACTGGACGCTCTGATCGCCGCGACGATGATCGTGCTCGGTGTCACGCTGATCGCCGGGGTGTGAGGTCGGCCGGCTCCGGGGACCGCCGGCGGACCGTGCGGTCGCCGTGGTCCAGGTGTTCGTCACGGCGGTCCCGGTCCCCCTGGTTTCCCTGATCCCCGTGATTTTCCTTGTCACCGCGGTGCACGACGGCCACGGCCAGCAGGCCGAGCGCGAGTCCCGTCACCGTCTGCGTCCCGAAGGGCTCGCCGAACATCAGCGCACCCCACACCGCCGTGACGGGTGCCATCAGGAACATGAGGGTGTTGACCTCGGTCACCCCGGACCGCCTGAGAATCAGCCAGTACAGCCCGTAACCGCCGAACGTGGAAAGCACCACGAGCCACACCACGGCCGTCCAGAACGAACCGTCCGCCGGAGGCACCACCCCTCCGGTGGCGGCGGCGAGCGCCGTGAACGCGACGGCACTGGTGACGGCATGGATCGTCATCGACACCATCGGGCGGACGTCCGCGCGGGCCCGGCGGTCCAGGAAGGTCGCCGCGACCATGCACAGCATGCCGACGAACGGCACGAGGTACGCCCACCGGGCCACGCCCGTCGCGGCGCCCGCGTCGGCCGTGGTGACGACGGCGACACCGGCCACCCCCAGTCCGAGGCCGAGCCACTGCGTGCGCGACACCGCCATGCCCAGCAGGGGCCCGGCCAGCGCTCCGGCCACCAGCGGCTGCGTGCCGTCGATGAGGGCCGTCGTCCCGCTGGAGACGCCCAGCTGGATCGCGTAGTAGACGGTGAGGAGGTAGCCGCTCTGCGACAGCACCCCGATGACGGCCTGCCGGAGCAGGTCGCGAGGTCCAAGACCGCGCCAGGACGCACGGGCGGCGGTCAGCGCGACGACGCCCAGGACCAGGGCCAGCGGCAGGAAGCGCCACATGAGGAGCGTGACCGGGGAGGCGCTGCCCGCCCCGAGCTTGGCCCCGATGAAACCGGAGCTCCAGGCCCCCACGAACGCGATCGAGAGAAGGATGTTCATGACGCCGCACACCTCCTACGGCGGATGGCGGACACGAGGGTATACCGATCTGTATACATGACGTCGAGTATACAGATCGGTTTAGTATGGAGGGATGAGCACCACTGACGCGCCCCGCCGAGTACCGATGACCCCCGCCGCCCGCCGTGTCCTGGAGGCCGCCGGGCGGCTGTTCTACGAGCGGGGAATCCATGCCGTCGGCGTCGACCTGATCGCCGCGGAGGCCGGAGTCACCAAGAAGACGCTCTACGACCGCTTCGGCTCCAAGGAACAGCTCGTCGTCGAGTACCTCGCCGACCGGGACGAGCGCTGGCGTGCCTTCCTGGCCCCTCGCCTCGCCGCCTCCGCGTCGCCGCAGGGCCGTGTGCTGGCCGTCTTCGACGCCTCGCGCGACTGGACGAACGCGAACAGCCCCAGAGGTTGCAGCATGGTCAACGCCCATGCGGAGATCGACGATCCGTCCCACCCGGCGTACGCACTCATCAACGGCCAGAAGCAGTGGATGCTCACGCTGCTGACCGATCTCGTACGCCCGCTCGTGCCCGCCACGGCCGACTCCCTGGGCCGTACCCTGATGCTGATCCACGAGGGCGCCCTCGTCGCCCACGGCCTGCGTATCTTCCCCGGAGCCCTGGACCACGCCCGCGAGCAGGCGGCGATCCTCCTGGCCGGGGCCGCCGATCCGGGCTCGGCGAACTGAGCCACGTCCCACGGAGCGACCGGCGTCCCACGGAGCGACCCGCCGCGCGGGGACCGCTCCGCATCGGCGATAGTGAACCTTTCATCGAAAGATGTATCGAGCAACCAGGACGGGTGTGGACACGAGCAAGGGCAGTGCGGACAACAGCGCGGCGGAGCAGGCCGAGTCCGAGGGGCCGCCGAGCCCGGCCGCTCCCGCGGACCGGGCCGTCCCGACGGCCCCGGCGGACCGGGAGCGGAGCGGGTGGCGGCGGTGGGCGATGGACACCCGGCCGCTGCGTCGTCCCGCGTACCGCCGCCTCTGGTCCTCGACCATCGTCACCGCCGTGGGCAGCCAGCTCACCGCCGTCGCCGTACCCAAGCAGATCTACGACATCACCGGGTCCTCGGCCTGGGTGGGTTACGCGAGCTTCGCGGGGCTGCTGCCCCTCGTCGTCTTCGCGCTCTGGGGCGGCGCCATCGCGGACAGCGTGGACCGGCGCAAGCTGCTCCTCGTCACCAACACCGGCATAGCCGTCACGTCCCTGCTCTTCTGGATACAGGCCGTCACCGGACTCGCCTCGGTCGCCGTGCTGATGGTGCTGCTCGCGCTCCAGCAGGCGTTCTTCGGCCTCAATTCCCCGGCCCGCGTAGCCTCCATCGCCCGGCTGGTGCCCAAGGAGGAACTCGCCGCGGCGAACGCTCTGGGCTCGACCGTCATGCAGACAGGGCTGGTCGCAGGACCGCTGCTGGCCGGAGCGCTCATACCCGTCGTGGGCCTCGCGGAGCTCTACCTGATCGACGCCCTGGCCCTGTGCGCCACGGTATGGGCCGTCTACAAGCTTCCCGCGCTGCCGCCCCTGACCGCCGCCGCGGCGGCAGCGGGCCGGGCGGGGCTGAAGGCGATCGTGGAGGGCTTCCGCTACATCTCGCTCCACCAGGTACTGCTGCTGTCCTTCCTCGCCGACATCATCGCCATGGTCTTCGGCATGCCGCGCGCGCTCTTCCCCCAACTCGCCTCGCAGACGTACGCGCCGTACGGCGAAGGCCTGGCGCTCGGACTGCTGTTCGCGGCGATTCCCATCGGCGCGGTGCTCGGCGGACTGGTGTCGGGCACCTTCTCCGGTGCGCGCAGACACGGCCTCATGGTCATCGTCGCGGTGGTGGCCTGGGGCGTGGCCGTCACCGGATTCGGGCTGAGCTCCAACCTGTGGGTGGCCGTGGCGTTCCTCGCCGTCGCCGGGGTCGCCGACATGGTCTCCATGGTCTTCCGCGGAGCCATCCTGCTCTCGGCCGTCACCGACGAACTCCGGGGCCGGATGCAGGGCGTCTTCACGGTCGTCGTCGCGGGCGGTCCACGGCTGGCCGACGTGCTGCACGGCACGGCCGGGTCGGCACTGGGCGCCCGTACGGCGGTCGCGGGCGGTGGCCTGCTGGTCGTCGTCTCCACGCTGGTGCTGGCCATCACGATGCCCGCGCTGCGCCGCTACAGCGTGAGCGCCTGACGAAGGCGGTCCCGTCCTCGCGCGGCGCGCGGACTCAGTCCTCGACGGTCGTCGCGGCCTGCGCCATCAGCTCCTGGAGGTAGAGGCCCCGGCGGGCGTCTAGCTCACCGGACACCCCCGTGCGTACGGCTGTCGCGAAGGCCCGGCGCAGCACCGGCCAGCACTCGTCGTGGTCGAGGTCCGCGCTGTCGTACACGAGGCCGGGCCCGGGGCCGAAGAGCTCGACCCGCATGACCCCGGGCTGTACGTCGACCGATCCGGACAGCGAGGCCTGGCTGACCGCACCGCTCTCGTGCTCGCACGTCAACTCGACCCACCGGCGCGGATCTCCGGTGCCGCGGACCCGCACGACGGGCCCCAGGGCGGCGTCCAGCAGGTCCAGGATGTGCGGCCCGAGGTCCAGCAGCGCGCCGTGCTCAAGACGCCAGGGGGTCGCGAAGTCGCCTCCGAGGAAGGCCCCGCTCAGACAGCACGAACGGGCTCCCGACACCTCCATGTCCCGCGCGGCCCGCAGGAACTCCCGCGCCACGGGGTGGTACCGGTTGGTGAGGACGATCTGGGAGACGACCCCGGCCTCGTCGATCACGTCCACGAGCCCCCGCGCGGACGGCACGTCGAGCCCGATCGGCTTCTCCAGCAGCAGCGCCTTGCCCGCCTTCGCCGCGCGCCCGGCGAGGTCCGCCTGGATGGCCGGCGGTACCGCGAAGGCCACCGCCTCGCACCGGTCGAGCAGTTCCTCGAAACGCGCCACCGCGACGGCCCCGTACGGCTCGGCGGTCTCCCGCGCCGCCTCCGGGCGCCGCGCCCACACCGCCGTCAGCTCCGTCTCGGGTCCGGCGGCGAGCACGGGCGCGTGCACACCGCGAGCCCAGGGACCGGCGCCGACCAGGCCGACCTTGACGGGGGAGTGGGGCCACGGGGACACGGTGTCGGCCACGGGAGTCCAATCTGCTCTGCGCTGCGGGGGTCGGTGCCGAAAAGCGGCGACCGTGAAACGAACGGCCCGCACGAGACGTGCCCGCCGTCACGTACGCCCGTCACGAACCGACCGGGCCACATCGTCGGCACCTGTCCCACCGGCACCCGCCCCGCCGGCACCTACGTCGGCCGCAGCCACACCGTCGCCAGCGGCGGCAGCGTGAGCCGCACACTGGCCGCCCACCCCTGCCACACCTCCCCGTCCGTCCGCACGGCACCGCCCTGGGTGACGCCACTGCCGCCGAACCGCAGCGCGTCGGTGTTCAGGACCTCCCGCCAAGCGGGCACGCCGGCCGGGACCCCCAGCCGGTACTCGTGCCGGACCACCGGCGAGAAGTTGGAGACGCACAACAGCGGCTCCCCGTCCGCCGCGAACCGCAGGAACGCGAAGACATTGTCCTCCGCCGCGTCCCCGGCGACCCACGCGAACCCGGCAGGATCGGTGTCCCTCTCCCACAGCGCCCCGGTCTCCCGGTACCGGCCGTTGAGCTCGCGGACGAGGTCACGCACGCCCCGGTGGTCCGCCTCCGCTCCGTACGCCGGATCCAGCAGCCCCCAGTCGGGCCCGTGCCCTTCCGACCATTCGGCGCCTTGCGCGAACTCCTGGCCCATGAAGAGGAGCTGCTTGCCGGGGTGGGCCCACATGAAGCCCAGATAGGCGCGGTGATCGGCGCGCCGCTGCCACCAGTCGCCGGGCATCTTCGACACCAGCGCCTGCTTGCCGTGGACGACTTCGTCGTGCGAGATCGGCAGCACGTAGTTCTCGCTGTACGCGTACACCATCGAGAACGTCATCTCGTTGTGGTGGTACTTGCGGTGCACGGGCTCGTGGCGGATGTACTCCAGCGAGTCGTGCATCCACCCCATGTTCCACTTCAGCCCGAAGCCGAGACCGCCCGTGTCGGTGGGGCGGGTCACCCCGTCCCAGGCGGTCGACTCCTCCGCGATGGTCACGACCCCCGGCACCCGCCGGTACAGCGTCGCGTTCATCTCCTGGAGGAACGCCTTCGCGTCGAGGTCCTCCCGGCCGCCGAAGGCGTTGGGCGTCCACTGACCGGAGTCCCGGGAGTAGTCGAGGTAGAGCATGGAGGCGACGGCGTCGACCCGCAGCCCGTCGATGTGGAACTCCTCGCACCAGTACACGGCGTTGGCGACGAGGAAGTTGCGCACCTCCACCCGGCCGTAGTCGAACTCGTAGGTCCCCCAGTCCGGATGCTCGGCACGCCGGTCGTCCCCGGGCTCGTAGAGCGGCCCCCCGTCGAAGCGGCCCAGCGCCCAGTCGTCCTTCGGGAAGTGCGCGGGCACCCAGTCCATGATCACGCCGATGCCGGCCCGGTGCAGCGCGTCGACCAGGTACTTGAAGTCGTCCGGGGTGCCGAGGCGGGAGGTGGGGGCGTAGAAGCCGGTGACCTGGTAGCCCCAGGAGCCGCCGAACGGATGCTCGGCGACCGGCATCAGCTCGACGTGCGTGAAGCCCAGGTCCTTGACGTACGCGGGCAGCTCGTCCGCCAGCTGACGGTACGTCAATCCCAGGCGCCAGGACGCCAGGTGGACCTCGTACACCGAGAACGGTGCCTCGTGCACCGGGATGTCGCCCCGGTGGGCCAGCCACTGCGCATCGTGCCACTCGTGGTGCGAGGCCGTGACGACGGACGCCGTGTCGGGCGGCACCTCGGCGCGGCGGGCCATCGGGTCCGCCTTGAGGAACCGGCCGCCGTGCCGGGACGTGATCTCGAACTTGTACCGCGCGCCCTCGCCGACACCGGGCAGGAACAGCTCCCACACCCCGGCCGCGCCCAGCGACCGCATCGGGAACTGCGTGCCGTCCCAGAAGGTGAAGTCCCCGGCGACCCGCACTCCTTGCGCGTTCGGTGCCCACACGGTGAAGCGGGTGCCCGCCACGCCCTGGTGTTCCATCGGCTGGGCCCCGAGCGCCTTCCACAGCTGCTCGTGCCGGCCCTCACGGATCAGGTGCAGATCGAGTTCGCCGAGCGCGGGCAGGAAGCGGTACGGATCCGCCACCTCCAGTTCGACGCCGCCCTCGTA
>NZ_LIPP01000430.1 GCF_001418335.1 Streptomyces aurantiacus
CCCCCCCCCAACGCGACAACGCAACAACGCAACAACGCGAGAGCCCCGCCCCCACCAGACAGGTGGAAGCGGGGCTCACACAAAACAGGCAACCCGGCGGAGCCGTCAGCCGATCTCCGTCCCCGTCGCCGACAACGCCTCAGTCACCGGCTGGAAGAACGTCNNGCGCAGACGTCGGTCTGGATGAGCCCGTTGACGATGTCACCGCTGCCGTAGTTCACGGTGGCGTCGAGACCGGTGACCGTCCCGTCGTGGACCTGGGTCGTCGACCCGCTGCGGGTGACCTCCATACCCACGGTGGCCTCCGCCGCGCCGGAAATCTGCTGCGCGGAACCGTTGTAGAGGTTCACCTCGCTCGGGTGGTCCACGTCCGCGGTGTACTTCACCAGGCCGTAGTCGTTGTCGGGGAAGCTGGAGTCCGCGTTCTCGCCGATCACCGTGCCGGAGGAGTCGGACCAGCTGGTGATCGCCTCGGTGCAGTGCCCGGCGGTGAGGAAGAACGGCTCGCCGCCCTTGACCACGTTGAAGCCGAGCGAGCAGCGGCCGCCGCCACCGGTGATGGCGTCACCGCCGGCCACGAAGGGCTTGAACTCCCCCTTCGTCCGCTTGAGTTCGGTCGTGCCGCCGAGCCCGTCGACGACCTTCGACAGCTTGGTCAGCTCGGCGCCGGTGACCGTGCGGTCCGCGGTGACGACGACCTTGTTGGTCGACGGGTCGACCGCCCACGAGGTGCCGGGGATGGTCGCGTCCTGCTTCAGCGTCGTACGGGCGCTCTTCAGCTCCGCGAGGGAGTTCTCGACGATTCTGGCCTTGGCGCCGGCCGCCTCGACGGTGTCGGCCGCGGTCTCGTCGAGGACGTTCACGACGAGGCTCTTGGCCTTCGCGTCGTAATACGTTCCCGCCGCGTCGGTGCCGAGGTCCTTGCCGAGTGTCGAGGCGAGATTTCCGGCCGCCGTGACCGAGAGGATCTTGAGCTCGGGAGCGGACGCGTTCTCACTCGCGTTCGCACTCTGCAAGGTGATTCCGCCCACGACCAGTGCGGCGATGCCCGCGCCTGCCGCGGCGACCCGCCGCTTGGGTATGCGTCGGTGCTTCAACTTGTGTCCTCCTGTGGGGGGTCGGACGCGGCGGTTGTGGGGACCAGCGCGCCCGAGAGGTGTACGGCAAGGGAGACGACTCATAAAAAAAGCCGCGTCCATGCCAACGGACACCGCCCACTATTCCTAGGCCGCCCAGGAGCACACAAGGTCGACTTCAGGACGCGCACACTACAATCACCGCGCGCCCCCACATGGTTTACGCGCGTTGACAAGCCACCGTCACACCACGTCGGTCCCCATCGCAAATACTACGAGCGAGTAACTAACGTCATTCCGTGAGGTCTAGTCCTGTCCGGATTTCGACCCTCCGAAGCCCGGGTCCAACGGCGCCTCGACGGGCGGCAGTTGCTCCTGCATCGATTGCTGCCACTGAGCCAGCAGCTGTTGCGCCTGCGCCGACAGGTCCTGCGGCCGGATCGACTGCTGCGGCGACTGCGGCGTCGACTGCTGCTCGGGCCCGGGCAGTGACTGCGGGGACTCGGACAGCGACGGCTGATTCTCGGCCGCCGGCCGGGGCGCCTGATGCGTGGAATCCGCCACCTGCTGCCGCGCCGGTTGCGCCACCTGTTGCTGAGCCGGCTGCGGCTGCGGTGCCGGCTGCGCCCGCTCCAGGAACCTCAGCAGCTCGACCGGGAAGGGCAGCACGAGCGTGGAGTTCTTCTCGGCCGCGACCGCCACCACGGTCTGCAGCAGCCGCAGCTGGAGCGCGGCGGGCTGCTCCGACATCACTCCGGCGGCTTCCGCCAGTTTCTTGGAGGCCTGCAGTTCGGCGTCCGCGTTGATGACCCGGGCCCGCCGTTCACGGTCGGCCTCCGCCTGGCGTGCCATGGACCGCTTCATCGTCTCCGGCAGCGACACGTCCTTGATCTCGACGCGGTCGATGGAGACACCCCACTCCACGGCCGGACTGTCGATCATCAACTCCAGGCCCTGGTTCAGCTTCTCGCGGTTGGAGAGCAGGTCGTCCAGCTCGCTCTTGCCGATGATCGAGCGCAGCGACGTCTGTGCCATCTGCGAGACCGCGAACCGGTAGTCCTCGACCTTGATGACCGCGTCGGCGGCGGACACCACCTTGAAGTAGATGACGGCGTCCACGCGCACCGTGACGTTGTCCCGGGTGATGCCGTCCTGTCCGGGCACCGGCATGGTCACGATCTGCATGTTGACCTTCTGAAGCCGGTCCACGAAGGGCACGATCAGGGTGAATCCCGGACCGCGCACCCCGGATCGCAGCCTTCCGAGCCGGAGCACCACTCCACGCTCGTATTGTTTGACGACTCGGGCCGCGGCCATCGCGTACACCACTCCGACGGACGCGAGCGTCACTCCCGCCGTCACCAGCTCCTCGATCATGACGACCCCCAGGGTCCGTATCGGGCGCGCAAGGCGTGTACTTCGACGGTAACTCCGGTGCGGAGTCATGGGGAGATGGAGGACAGAGGTGCCGAGCGGGATACGGATGCGGGACGGACGGCGGCTGGCGTTCGAGGAGTGGGGCGACCCGGACGGCACGCCGGTGGTGCTGCTGCACGGCACACCGGGCTGCCGGCTCGGGGTGGTGCCGCACGACATGATCGAGGCACGGCCCGGGGTGCGGTTCATCGCGTACGACCGCCCCGGGTACGGGGACTCCGACCGCGGTCCCGGCCGCCGGGTGGCGCAGGCCGCCCGGGACGTGGCCGCGCTGGCCGACGCGCTCGGGCTCGACCGGTTCGCGGTCCTCGGCCGGTCGGGCGGCGCCCCGCACGCGCTGGCCTGCGCGGCGCTGCTGCCGACCCGGGTACGGCGGGCCGCCGTGCTGGCGAGCCTCGCGCCGCCCGCCGGTGAGGGGCTGAAGTGGTTCGAGGGGATGGCGGCGTCCAACGTCGAGGAGTTCACCCGGGCGCTGACCGACCCCGTGGACTTCGCGGACCGGCTCGCCTCGCGGGCCGCCGAGATCCGGGCGGACCCGGCCCAGCTCCTCGCGTCGGTCCGGGACGGCCTCACCGACTCCGACCGGCGGATCGTCTCCGCCCCGGCCATGAGCGACATGCTGTTGCGCAACTACCGTGAGGCGCTGCGCACTTCGGCGTACGGCTGGCTCGACGACACCCTCGCGCTGCTGAGCCACTGGGGCTTCGACCCGGCGCGGATCACCCGGCCCGTGCTGCTGTGGCACGGCGCCGAGGACACCTTCTCGCCGGTGGGCCACTTCGAGTGGCTGGCCCGGCACATCCCCCGCGCCCGCCCCGTCCTGGAGCCGGAGGCGGGTCATTTCTCGGCGCTGGAGGCACTCCCGGACATACTGGACTGGCTGTGCGCGACACCACGGACCGACGGGTGAGCCGGAACGGAACGAAACGGCCCACGGGACGAGCCCCCGCACCGCGGACGACGCGGTGCGGGGGCTCGTCCTGCCGACTGCAGTCAGGCCACGCGGATATCGCTTTGGTGCGTACCGATCTGCCTACCGATCTGCCTACCGATCAGAAGACGTTGACGCCGTAGGCGCTCAGGGCCTCGGTGACCGGCTGGAAGAACGTGGTGCCGCCGGAGCTGCAGTTGCCGCTGCCGCCCGAGGTCAGACCGTAGGCGACACCGTTGCTGCCGTAGAGCGGACCGCCGGAGTCGCCGGGCTCGGCGCAGACCGTGGTCTGGATCATGCCGTAGACGACGTCGCCGCCGCCGTAGTTGACGGTCGCGTTGAGAGCGGTCACGCGTCCGGTGTGCGTGCCGGTGGTGGAACCGGTGCGGATGACGTTGGTGTTCACGCTCGGGGTGGCGGCGCTGGTGATGTCCACGCTGCCGGCGGTGCCGGACTTGGTGACCGAGGTGTTGGTGTAGCGCACCAGCCCGTAGTCGTTGGTCGGGAAGCTGGAGCCGGACGTCGTACCGAGGGTGGTCGTGTGCCCGGAGTTGGACCACCAGGTGCCCGCGCCGTCGGTGCAGTGACCGGCGGTCACGAAGTAGTCCGTGCTGCCGCTACGGACGTTGAAGCCGAGCGAGCAGCGCCAGCTACTCGCATAGATGGCGTCGCCACCTTTGATCAGTTTGTTGATTTTGCCTGGAGTCTGCTTGATCTCCAGGGCACCGGCATTGCTGCCCGCGGCCCGCTTGATCTTCGCGATCTCCGCCTTGGAGACCGTGCTGTCGACCGTGACGAGGACCTTGCCGGTCTTCGCGTCGGTCGCCCAGGCGGTACCCGGCACATCGGCCTTGAGCACCGATGAGTTGGCGCTCTTCAGCTGGGACGTGGTGAACGTCGATGCGTCGCTCGCGTTCGCCGCGGGGACGGTGAACGCGGCCGCGGCCACGAGTCCGGTGGTCACGGCGATCAGCCGGGTCCGTCTCGCTATGCCGCTACGGGGGGTGGTGCGCTTGGTCCTCACTGTTCGTTCCCTCCAAAGGGAAGTCGGGGGCCCGCGTGGGGTCGGGGCCCGTGAGGCGCACGCCAGAGGCAGATTGTCCGGATTCCGAACATGCCGTGCCCCTGACAAGCGCTGGGGGGAGTATTTGGCCGCGCACCCGAAGGACGCAAGGGTGCCTTTCGGCCGTGCGGCGTTCAACTTGCGTATTCCCCAGGGGGGTTGCCCCCGTCGGGGCCGATGTGTGGATTCTGTGCGGATTGCCGGAGTGGATCGCGTTCCCGGCCGCGGTCTCCGCCGCGGTCCCCGCGCTCAGGGTATTTCCCGGCGGCGGGAATGGGCAGATGAAGGGGTCCGCGAACGCACACGGCGGAAGCGGGGCCCGCCTCGAAGTGCACCGTCGTACGCCCCTGCGCGTCGGGCGCCGCCGGTCGCGGAAACCGGCGCCGGCAACTGCCGCGCCCGCTCGTGGCATCGCCGAAAAACGCCCGTGTTTCCCGTGCTATGAGTCCGCGGTGCCGCCGAAGGACGGCCGGTCCCACGCCTCGGTCACAGTCTGGCGGGCCGGGCCAGCCCCAGGTGCTCGCGGAGGGTGCCGCCCGGGTAGAAGGTGCGGAACAGCCCGCGGTGCTGAAGCAGCGCGATCGTGCCGTTGACCAGGCGTTCCAGGTCTCGGCGGGGCTCGACGGGGATGAGGTGGAAGCCGTCGGCGGCGCCGGTCTCGTGCCAGCGGGCGATCAGTTCGGCGAGGTCGACGGGACCCCCGCGGTACAGCGGGCCCTGCGCGGTCTGCCGGGGGCCGCCTCCGCCGTGGCCCCGCTCGGCCGCGCGCTCGCCGTCACCGAGGTCGACGGTGAGGGCGGCCAGGACACGCAGCTCGTCCGGGTCACGGCCCTGTGCGAGTGCCGCGGCGTGCAACTCGGCCCGTACCGCGCCGACCTGTGCCGGGTTCGCGCCCCGGACCAGTGCCACGTCCGCGTACCGGGCCGCGGTCGCCCGGGCATGCCGGTCCGTGGCGTCGACGACTCGTACCGGGTACCCCTGCGCGGGTCGCGGCATGGTCGAGGGACCGCGTACGGAGAAGGTGTCGCCCTCGAAGTCGACATGGTGCGGCTTGTCGCGGTCGACGAAGCGACCGGTCGACACGTCGATACACCAGCCGGCCCGCCCGTGGCTCACCCGGTCGAGGGTCGCCACGGCGGCCTGGACGTGGGCGGCCTGGACGTGGAACGGCTCGGTGTGCGGGGTGGTGACGGTCGGCACCAGGCCGATGCGTTTCGTGGCGGGCGCGACCCGTGCCAGCACGTCGAACGCGTCGAGCCCGGGCCGCGCGAAGGTGTCGCCCAGTGTCACGAAGTCGAACGTGCCGCGCTCGGCGAGCCGCGTCAGTTCGACATAGGCCGAGACATCGGGGGCCGCCTCCTGATCGATGGCTGCGGCCAGGTGCAGCAGCCCCCGGCCGTGCGGTGCTGTCATGGGAAGGAGAGCCTTTCTGGGGGGCTCCCGACCGCCGCCGCGACGAGCGGCCGCAGCGGCGCGGGATCGGTGACACGGGAGCAAGCCGGATCGGTGGAGGCGGTGGGGGCGGGGCCGGTGTCAGATCTTCGGCAGGCCCGGCGGGTTGATCTCCGACTTCGGCACGGCCTCGGTCGCCAGGCCCCACCTCTTGAGCACGCGCGCGTAACTGCCGTCCTCGATCACGTGGTTGACGGCCGCCGCGTACGCGTCGACGAGCCCGCTGCCCTTCCTCGTGGTCGCGGCGATCTTGCCCTGGAGGTCGTCCCCGGCCCCCGAGAGCGTGCCGATGATCTCCGACTGCTCCGCGCTGGCCACGTGGTACGCGGCGGACGGGCTCGGGCCCAGATAGGCGTCGATACGGCCCGACTGGAGGGCCAGGTAGTAGTCCGTGTCCTTCTGGAAGTACTTGATCGTGATGCCCTTGCGGCCCGCCTTCTCGTTCTGCTTGCTCCAGTCGACGAGGATCTTCTCCTGGTTGGTGCCGGAGGCGACGGCGATCGTCCTGCCCGCGGCGTCCTCCGGGCTTTCGACCTTCCAGCCGCTGCCCTTCTTCGCCTCGAACGCGATGTTGTCGAGACGGTAGGTGGCGAAGTCGTACTTCTCCTTGCGCTCCTCGGTGACGGTGACGTTCGAGAAGACGGCGTCGAACTTGCCGCTGTCCAGGCCGACGAAGAGGTTCTCCCAGGAGACCTCGTCGTTGTCGAGCTTGAGGCCGAGGGTGTCGGCGACGAGGGTCGCGAGGTCGATCTCGGAGCCGATTCTCGTCTTGTCGTCGGTCGCGTAGAAGCCGAGTGGCGGTGACGCGTCGGCGCTCTGGCCTAGCCTCAGCGTGCCGCGCTCGCGGATCGCCGCCGGGACGAGCGCGGCGATCTCGTCGGCCTTCTTGCCACGGATCCGGTGCTGGTCCGGGCCGATGTTGACGCCGCCGACCTTCTTGGTTCCGGACGAGCCCGTACCGGTCGCCGCGTCGCTGTCACCGCCGCAGGCGCTGAGCAGCGGGGCGACGACGAGTGCGGCGACGGCTGCGGCGAGGGTGCGTCGGGATGTCATGAGTGAACTCCTGGGCTGAGAGGGGTGGTTGTGGTTGCGCGGGTCACGGACGGGGACGGTCAGAGGACCTTGGAGAGGAAGGCGCGGGTGCGTTCGTGCCTCGGTGTGTCGAGTGCGTCGCCGGGGGCGCCCTGTTCGACGATGCGGCCGTCGTCCATGAAGACGACGGTGTCGGCGACCTCACGGGCGAAGCCGATCTCGTGCGTGACGACGATCATCGTGGTGCCCTGGTGGGCCAGGTCCTTGATGACGTCGAGGACTTCGCCGACCAGCTCGGGGTCGAGCGCGGACGTCGGCTCGTCGAAGAGGAGCAGCCTGGGCTCCAGGGCGAGCGCCCGGGCGATGGCCACGCGCTGCTGCTGTCCGCCGGACAGCTGCTTCGGGTAGGCGTCGGCCTTCTCGGCGAGCCCGACCCGGTCGAGCAGCCTGCGGGCCGCCGCCGTGACGTCTTTGCGGGGCCGCCTCAGCGCGGACACCGGGGCCTCGACGATGTTCTCCAGCACCGTGAGATGCGGAAAGAGGTTGAAGTTCTGGAAGACGAACCCGATCCGGGTGCGCTGTCTGAGGATCTCGCGCTCGCGCAGCTCGTAGAGCTTGTCGCCGGAGCGCCGGTAGCCGATCAGCGAGCCGTCCACGCTGATCCAGCCCTGGTCGACCTTCTCCAGGTGGTTGATGGTGCGCAGCAGAGTGGACTTGCCGGAGCCGGAGGGGCCGAGGACGACGGTGACCTCGCCGACGCGCACCTGGAGGTCGACTCCCTTGAGCACTTCCAGCGAACCGAAGCTCTTGTGCACGGACCTGACATCGACCATGGGCAGGGCCGCCTCATCGGTCGTCGCGCCGTTCGTTCCGTCGGCCGGCGCGGGGGTGGTGGGCGCGCTCATCGGGTGCTTCCCTTCGCGAAGTGCCGTTCCACGTAGTGCTGGAGGATGGAGAGCGCGGTGGTCAGGAGGATGTACCAGGCCGTCGCGACCATGAGCAGCGGTACGACCCGGCCGTTGCGTCCGTAGATGACCTGGACCTGGTAGAAGAGTTCGCCGATCGCCATGACGGAGACGATCGAGGTGCCCTTGAAGAGGGAGATCACCTCGTTGGCGGCGTTCGGCAGGATGGAGCGCATCGCCTGCGGCAGCACGATCCGCCGGATCTGCCGCAGCCGGGGGATGCCGAGCGCGGCGGCGGCCTCCAACTGCCCGCTGTCGACGGCCAGTACGCCCCCGCGCACGATCTCCGCGGCGTACGCGGCCTGGTGCAGGGCGAGCCCCAGGACGGCCGCGCTCATCGCGCCGACCAGACCCATCGTGTCGAAGGTGAAGAAGCCGGGCCCGAAGGGGATACCGAACTCCAGCTCCTTGTAGAGATAGGCGAGGTTGAACCAGAACAGCAGCTGCACGATCAGCGGGATGGACCGGAACGCCCAGATGTACGCGAAGGAGACGGCGTTCAGGAACGCGCTGTCGGACAGCCGCATGAAAGCGAGCACGATCCCGAGCGCGAAGCCCAACGCCGTGCCGTAGACGGTGAGTTGAAGGGTGACCCAGACCGCCTTGAGCACCACTTCGGCGGTGAAGAACTCGGCGAACACCTCCCATTCCCAGCCGGAGTTGGTGGCGAGCCCGTGGACGAACTGGGCGAGCAGCACGGCGGTCACGACGACGGCGGCCCAGCGCCAGGGGTGCCGGACGGGCACCACCTTGAGCGCGCCGTAGTCCTCCGGCTCGGCCGGCGCCTTGGCAAGGGGTGGATCACTGGTCAGCGACATGGGGTCCTCGGGGCGGGAGAAGGGAGCGGATGCGCGGTGCGGGCGCGGGTACCGGTGCGGGCGCCGGGTACGAGCGGCTGCACGGGTACGAGTGGCGGGTGCGGCGGCGGTTACGCGGCGGCGATTACGCGGCTGTGGCCCGACAGGAGAGGTCGCGCAGGAAGGCGAGCGCGGCGCGCGCCGTGGCGTCGTTCTGCCGGAAGGCGGGCCCTCCGGTACGCGGCCGGGTGAACGCGCCGGAACCCCGGGCGTCGGTGTGCGGTCCGAGCGCGAACCGCCGCGGGTGCGGGACGCCGGACCGGTCCAGGACGCGTCCGTCGGCGGGGTCCACGGCGAGCAGGCCCTCGGGCGTCGCGGCGGCCCCTTCGGCGTACAGCTCGCGCAGCAGGGTGTCCCGGGTCCGCTCGACCGTGGGGTGCGGCAGCCGTGCCTCGACGAGCGCGCGGGCCTCGACGTGCTCCCCGGGCACGGTGGCGCTGGTGGCCCGGAAGACTCCGTCCGAGGCCGACACGGTCATGCCGGCGCCGAGGAAGTTCAGTACTCCGGCCCGGGACAGGGCGAGCAGTTGCCGCAGCCTCGGTCCGGGCGGCCCCGACGCGAGGTAGCTGAAGAAGCCGTGCCACCAGGGCCCGATGTCGCCGAGCCGCACCAACTGCCCGTAGACGGACAGGAGTCCGAGGAAGACCGCCAGGTCCGGGCTGCCCGCGGGGTCGTGACGTCGCCTCAGGTCCTCCTCGACATAGGCCCGCAGGCCGTCCTGGAACGCGCCGTACGAGGCATGGCGTACCCCGGCCAGCGGGTGGTCGAGCGCGGCCAGGTCCAGGCGGTCGGCGGGGTCGGGCACGGCGGCGGCGACCAGGGCCCGGGTCTCTGCGCTGTCGGCGGCGGCGTACTTCTCGTACCTCTCCTCGAAGTCCGGCCAGGCCATGGCCGTGCGGTCGGGGTGCGCCGCGAACAGCCGGTGGTAGTGGGCGAAGCCGAGCTCCTTCTCGACGAGCGGCCACACGTCCCGCCGGAAGTCGAAGCCACCGGGACGCGCCAGCAGTTCGTCCACCTCGCCCGGCCCGAAGAAGCGTGGCAGCGGCGGACGCTCACCGGTCCAGTCGTAGCCGATCTTCGAGTGGTACGGCACCCCGCGCCGTGACCCGACGTGCAGCACGGGCTCGCGCCCGGACGCCCGGTACGTCAACTCCCCGTCGGCGCCGGTCTCGTAGCGTCCGCCGCGCCCTTCCGTGAGGAGGACCATCAGGTCGACGAAGGCGAGCCCGAAGCCGCGTACGAGCACGGGCTCGCCGGGGCCGAGGTTGGACAGGTCGCTGTCGGCGGTGAAGTCCGGCGGCAGGTGCACGAGGCCGTGGGCGCGGGCGTACGCCGCCAACCGGAGCTGTTCATCGTCGAGTTGCGCGTCGAGATGGCCGAGCGCGAGGACGACGAGGTCGGCGGGGAGCGGACGCGGCCTGCCGTCCAGCCACACCTGCTGACGCCCAGCGCGCGGGCCCTCGACCCGTACGGCGCGGTGCGGGTGGTGCCGGACGCGGATGCCCGGAGGGAGCGCGGCGACGGTCCGCTCGTACACCCAGCGCAGGTAGCCGCCCTGTCGCTGCCGGTCCGCGAAGACGCGTCCGTCGAGTTCGGCCCACTCGTGCAGGGTGGGGCCCTGCCGGACGGGTCCGGCCATGTCGACCGTCTCGTCGGTGAACATGGTGACGTCCTGGGCCTGCGAGTTCATCCACAGCAGCGGTGGCTGTTCCTCGCGCCAGATGCGTCCGCCGCCCGGCGGGAACGGATCGACGAGGTGCACGTCGAGGCCCGGCTCGCCAGGCCCCGAACCGGCGTACAGCTCGGGCGCGTTGGCGGCGATCCGCTCCAGCAGCCCGGTCCCTCGCGGTCCGGCCCCCACGATGACCAGCGACGGGCGCACCCCGCTCATCGCGTGAACTCCGCACCGCGCCGGTGGTGCCGCACGGCGCGGTATTGGCCGAGTCGGCGCAGGGGGACAGTGAGTGAGGGCATGGCGAAGGCTCCGTGATGCGTCGAGTCGAACACGGGTGGTGCCTTCACGCAGATCACGCAGATCACGCAGTCACGCCGGACGCCCGAGGGCGTCGTACGGCGTGCACGGCCGAGCCCCTCAGCAGGGCCGTCCGTTGAGAGTACGGGGGCGTTTCCCCGGCCTGTCAAGGCTGTCCACACTGTGAGCGGTACGTCTCACGTCAGTTGACGTGCACCCGAATGCCTGTTCCACTTATGCGCATGCATTTGCGGCAGTGGCTGGTCACGCGCTCCCACATCGACTTCGGTCGAGTGTGGTCCTCGTCCTGTTGAGCTGACCCCCTGCGCGCCCGAGCCCTTCGAGGGCGGGCGCCTTCCGTGTTCTCCGCACCTGCCCCCGGGCCTTCACACGCGCACCCCTCCCCTCGCGCTCCTCTCCCGTTCCTCCGGCTGTTTCAGCAGCTGCAATCACATCCGCACCCGTCACACCCGTCGCAGCAGTTCCCACAGCAGTCACCGCACTTCCCGCAGCAGTCGCAGCACTGACAGCAGTCGCCGCAGTTCTGACAGGTCGCCGGCTTGCGTTCCCCCGACCACGGGTCGGTGTACTCGCCGCAGCACACCTGGCACGTACAGGCCAGGCCCATCCACACGGCGCAGCCCGCGAGGAGTCCGCGCCGGTTGCGGTGCGGCGGCTCGGGCGGCGGCTGGGGCGGTCCGCCGGGCCCGGACGGCGCGTACGGGTTGCCCGGCGGCGGCCCGTACAGCTCGACGCCGTGCGAGCAGGACGTGGTGCCGAACACCCGGTCCACCGAGTTCCGCAGCTCGTGCGCGAGCAGTACGTGCGCGAGCTTCGGGTCCGTGAACTCGACGTCGCGCAGCGCGAGCCGTATCCCGTGCAGCGCGTCGTCGGCGAGCCGCCTGGCTTCCGGCAGGGACGCCCCGGTGGCGGTCAGCGGGTTCCAGGCCCCCGCCGCGGCGTCGGCCTCCCTGTCCTCCACGGCGTCCAGCAGGTGGGCGAGGCGTCCGAAGAGCCGGCCGGCCTCGGCGAGCGGCTCCGCGTTGCCCGGCCGGCCGGCCAGGACCGCGGTGTGCGCGAAGGCCGCGGCGGTCGCGGTCTCGGTCGGCTCGGTGACGGTCAGCAGTGGCGTACCGGGCCCGGCGAGCGTCTCGATGCCCACCTGCCGGTCCACGGCGTCGATCAGCACGGCCGTGTCGAACCCGACGTCGGAGCCGGTCCGGGCGCCGGCCCGGCCCCAGTTCGCGGCGACCCGGCGCGCGGCGAGCGCCACAGGCCGGCGCGCCAACAGTCCGTCCCCGTCGGCCATGTGGTCGCGCATCTTCGCCGAGGCGAGCACCAGCGACACGGCGGCGGCGAGCCGCGCACCCTCGCCCTGAGCGACCGACGCGGTGCGCATTCCGCGCAGCGGACAGGGCCCCGCCGTGCGCCGCCATTTTCCGTCGGGCGCGGCCTGAGCCTCCGTCAGAACCGATATCAGCAAGCCGTCGTAGTTCGTGACGACGCGTGCGAACTGCCCGTGGTCCCCACGCAGCGCGAGACACAACCCGCACAAATGCGCCATCCATTGGGTCTTGAGGTTCTCGCCCAGTCGATGACTGCAGGGCCTGACGATTCCGAACATACCGATCCCCCGTGATGTGTCCCGTGATGTGGCTGACGTCGAGCTGCGGCATCGTACCGACCGCCTCTTTCAGCGTGTCGATCACCGCTTCGTTCACCCGGACGCTCCAGCCGTCACCCGTCCGCCGCGAAGAATCATATTTCACTCTCAGTCAGCAGCGGTGTACCGCAGGACCCTTGGGGTACGCGGCCTCTCGACGTAATCGCTGTGCACCAGTACCGTCACGAAACCCCCGCGCGGCGTCTATCCCCTTGGCGCGACATCCGCATCATGGACGACCATGGGGATGCGGAAAGAAGAAAGACCGCTGTGAGAGGAGGCGTCCATGGGATCGGTGCGCAAGGCGAGTGCCTGGCTTGGCCTCGTCGACGACAACGATGACGAGCGTTACTACGACGACGACTACACCGACGGATCCGAGACCGGGAGCCGGGAGGTCTGGGTCACGGATCCGCGGGTCAAGGTGGCCTCGGAAGCGGCCGAGGAGAAGGGCCGCCGGATCGGCACGGTCACCCCGGACAGCTTCCGGGACGCCCGTGGCATCGGCGAGCTCTTCCGCGACGGCGTTCCCGTCATCATGAACCTCACGGCCATGGAGGCGGCCGACGCCAAGCGCGTCGTCGACTTCGCGGCCGGCCTGATCTTCGGCCTGCGCGGCTCGATCGAGCGCGTGTCGAACCGGGTTTTCCTGCTGACCCCCGCCGACACCGAGATCGTCAGCGGGGAGCCCGCCGCCCGTCGCACGGACGGCTTCTTCAACCAGAGCTGAGCAGGGCGGCTCACCGGAACGCGTCGAGCCCGGTGAGCGCCTTGCCCAGTACCAACTGGTGCATTTCGACGGTGCCTTCGTAGGTCAGCACCGATTCGAGGTTCGTCGCGTGGCGCATCACGGGGTATTCGAGCGAGATCCCGTTGGCGCCGAGGATCGTGCGTGCCGTACGGCAGATGTCGATGGCTTCTCGTACGTTGTTGAGCTTGCCGAAGCTGACCTGCTCGGGACGGAGCCGTCCCGCGTCCATGCGCCGGCCCAGGTGGTGGGCCAGCAGAATCCCCTTGTGCAGTTCGACCGCCATGTCGGCGAGCTTGGCCTGGGTGAGCTGGAATCCGCCGATGGGCCGCCCGAACTGTTCACGTGTCTTCGCGTACTCCACCGCCGCCTCGAAACTCGCCCGTGCGGCGCCCATCGCGCCCCACACGATTCCGTACCGGGCGTGCGAGAGACAGCTGAGCGGCCCCTTGAGCCCGGTGACCTCGGGCAGTACGGCGTCGGCGGGCAGCCGCACCTCGTCGAGCACCAGCTCGCTGGTGACGGACGCGCGCAGTGACCACTTGTGCTTGATCTCCGGCGCGGAGAAACCGGGGCTGTCGGTGGGCACGACGAATCCGCGGATCCCGTCATCGGTCCGCGCCCACACGACGGCCACTCCCGCGACCGACCCGTTGGTGATCCACATCTTGCGTCCGGTGAGGACCCAGTCCCCGCCGTCCCGCTCGGCGTGGGTGCGCATGGCGCCGGGGTCGGAACCGTGGTCGGGCTCGGTCAGGCCGAAGCAGCCGATGACCTCGCCGGAGGCCATCCGGGGCAGCCACTCCTGCTTCTGCTCCTCGCTGCCGAACCGGTGGATCGCGTACATCGCGAGCGATCCCTGCACGGAGACGAGCGAGCGGATTCCGGAGTCGGCGGCCTCCAGTTCCAGACAGGCGAGGCCGTACTGCACGGCGGACGCGCCGGCGCACCCGTATCCGTCGAGCGACATGCCGAGGGCGCCGATGCCGCCCAGTTCCCGCGCCAGCTCCCGGATGCCCGGCAGCTCCCCCTTCTCGTACCACTCGGCGACATACGGCAGCACCCGGTCCGCCGCCCACGCACGCACGGTGCTCCGGACGGCCAGCTCCTCCACGCTCAACAAGTCGTCGACACCGAGCGGATCGGCGGGGTCGAACGGCGGCAGCTTCGAGGAAGAGGAAGGACGAGAAGGAGGAGAAGGAGGGGAAGCGGACATGGCGAAGCCTCCGGCACGGAAAACTAGCACTGTTCATCAAGGACAGGCCCCGACGCTACGACGCGGCATGCCGCACGTCCAGATTCCCTCCCGCACGCCGCAGGCCCGGCAGCCGCGGTAGGCCCACACGACCCGCAGGCGCCGACGGCGGGACGCCCCACAGGAAACCCGCACGGGCCGAGCGGGCTTCACGGGCGGTGCGGGTGGGAAACTCCTGAAGCTCAGCCACCAACCGGCCGTCAGCCAACAGACTCGACCCGCACGGGTGCCCCGGCCCCCTCCCGAGGCCCAGGCACCACCACCACCGGCTCCCCACACTCCATGGCCCGGGGCAACCGCAGCGCCATCACCGCCCCCAGCAACAACAACCCCGCACTCACCAGCAACGTCACATGCAGCCCGTGCACGAACGCATGC
>NZ_LIPP01000431.1:0-765 GCF_001418335.1 Streptomyces aurantiacus
ATGCGAGCGGATCGGCTCCGCTCCGCCTGGAGGACTCCCTGGAGCCCGGGTGGCGGAAGCTGATCGTCGGCTGCCTGGCTCCGGACCACGCCTCCCGGGCCGCCCTGGACGCGGGTGAACTGTCCCGCCGGGTGAGGGCGTTGCACGTCGCACGCCTCCCCGGGTCCCGGTATCGGCGTCCGGCGGTCCTGCTCGTCTCCGGCCTCACCGCCTGCGCGGCCGTCGCCGGCTTAGCAGTGGCCTTCGTGCCCTTCGACGACAAGGACGCCCCCGGGAAGCCGACATCGTCGGCGACCGGGGCCACCCTNNGTGCCGGTCACCCTGCGGCCGGTCATCACCGACGCCGCGAAGCGGTGCACGGACAAGGAGGTGACTCCTGTGTTACTGGCCGCGATGCTCAAGGCCGAGAGTGGCTTCGACCCGAAGGCCTCCCGGTCCGCCACCGGCGAGCACGGCATCGCCATGTGGACGCCGGCGGTGTTCAAGGCATGGGCCGTGGACGGCGACCGCGACGGTGACAAGGACTACATGTCACCTCCCGACGCCATCGCGACCATGGCGGTGTTCACCTGCTGGCTCGACCAGCGTTTCAAGCAGAGCGACCTGCGTGAGAACCTGCCCGGACTGATAGCCGCCGGATACCGCACCAGCGACCGTACGGTCATCGAAGCCGGCGGCGTGCCGAAGTCCGTGCGGCCCTACGTGGACACTGTCCTCGCCCACCTGAGGGACTACACACACTGACACACCGGCCCCCTGGGCCGC
>NZ_LIPP01000431.1:871-1607 GCF_001418335.1 Streptomyces aurantiacus
CCAGGGGCACGGTGTCCACCGCTGCCGCGCAGGTCGAGGTCCCGGCCGGTGTCACCGCCGGGGTCGCGGTGTACGACCGGCAGACAGGCGTCTTCACCGACCAGCTCAACGCGAGTATGCAGTTCCGCTCGGCCTCCGTCGTCAAACTGCTGCTGGTGCTCGACTTCTTCTGGGACCGTGATCCGGACTACACCGTCCCCGCCGCCGACCGCGCCCTGCTGGAACCGATGCTCCGCAGCAGCTACGACGACGCGGCAGACCACTACTGGACCGTCAACGGCGGCTCGGCGATCATCGACCGCATGGTGACCGAACTCCGCCTGAGCGACACGGAGGGGCCGCCCGCCGGCTACGAGGGCTACTGGGGCTACACCGCCATCTCGGCCCGTGACACGGTCAAGGTCTACCGCTACATCCTGGAACAAGCACCCGTGCCCGTACGGGAGTTCATCATGTCCAACCTGCGGCAGTCGACTCGCTGTGCCGCGGACTCCTTCGACCAGCACTTCGGCATCGCCGGCTCCTTCGACCGGCCATGGGCGGTCAAGCAGGGCTGGTCGGGCGATTTCGAAGAGGGCACGTGCGGTGCCGGGAGCACGAAGAACGCGGGGGCGGCATCTCGGTCCGCCGCACCGAAGTCCGCCGCACCGAAGTCCACGGCTACGAAGGCCGCCGCACAGGTGAACCTGTCCCGGCCCGCCCTGCACACCACCGGCACGGTCGGCGCGGGCGACCG
>NZ_LIPP01000432.1 GCF_001418335.1 Streptomyces aurantiacus
GGGATGGGGGTGGGGGCCGGTCGCACCGACGGGCGCGCCACTGGCCGTCGCACCGTCGGCCGTCGCGCCACTGGCCGTCACACCGCCGGTCGCCTCGCCGCTCATTCCGCGGTTCCCTTCGGCGCGCGGCCCGCGCCGGGTGGGCCCGCGAAGGCCTGTGCGATGTCCAGCCAGTGGTCGGCGTCGGAGCCCTCCGCCCGTACCGCGAGGTCGGCGCGGTGGGCCCGCTGAGTGACGAGGAGGCAGAAGTCGAGGGCGGGGCCGGTGACGCGCTGGGCGGCGTCCTCGGGACCGTATGTCCACACCGCACCGGAGGGTGCGGTGACTTCGACGCGGAACTCCTCCTCGGGCGGGGTGAGCCCCCGTACCCCGAAGGCGAAGTTCCGGGCCCGCACACCGATGCGCACCACATGCTGGAGTCGATCTGTGGGTGGTCTCATCACATGCAACGTGTCCGCGATGTCCTGGCCGTGGGCCCAGGTCTCCATGAGCCGGCCCGTCGCCATTGAGGCGACCGACATGGGTGGCCCGTACCAGGGGAAGCGTGTCCCGGTGGGTGCCGCGCGCAGGGCCTTCTCCAGCGACTCCCGCCCGGCGCGCCACTCGGTGAGGAGCCGGGCCGGGGGCAGCGTGGCCCCCTTCTCCGCGCCCTCGTCCACGAAGCCGTAGGGCGAGGCCGCCGCTTTCTCGACCTCCAGGGCGAAGGCCGCGGCATCGGTCACGGCGAGCAGGGCGGCCCTGTCGGTCCAGGCGAGGTGCGCGATCTGGTGGGCGACGGTCCACCGCGGCGCGGGAGTCGCCAGCGCCCAGCGATCCGCACCCAACTTCCCCACGAGTGCGTCGAGTTGCTCGCTCTCCTGGCACAGATCGTCGATCACGGACGACGGGTCGGACACGATGGCGCTCCCCTCGGGGCACGACGGTGTGCGGCGCGTGCCGCGGTGTGCGGGCCGCGGCGGTGCGCTCTGGAGCATGGCAGCGGCCGAAGAAACAATCAAGCGTGCTTGCATTGATTTTCCCGCACACGGGGACTCGCGCAGGGCAGCGGGTGGGGCCGGCGTGCGGCGGGTGAGGCTGGTTTACGGCGGGTGAGGCCGGTGTCCGGTGGCTGGGGCACCCGTGCGCTCCAGCCCGAGCGCGAATTCGGCCCGAGACCGCAGTCGGCCCGAGACCGCGGTCGGCGCACGCCTCCGGTCAGCCCACGTTTTTGGCTTTGCCCCGCCCCACCTGTGTCCGCACCGCGCCCATGCTCGCCGCGATGACCAGGGCGATCGCGAGCCCCTCTGTGACGGACAGGGTCTGGCTCAGGATCAGGAAGCCGGCGATCGAGGCGACGGCCGGTTCCAGGCTCATCAGGATCGCGAAGGACGAGGCCGGCATGCGGCGCAGGGCCAGGAGTTCCAGTGTGTACGGGAGGACGGAGGAGAGGATCGCCACGGCGGAGCCCAGGGCGATCGTGGTCGGATTCAGGAGCTTGTCGCCGGACTCGATGAGGCCCAGGGGCAGGAACAGCACGGCCGCGACCACCATGGCCAGCGCCAGGCCGTCGGCTTGCGGGAAGCGGCGCCCCGTACGTGCGCTGAAGACTATGTACGTGGCCCACATGGCGCCGGCCGACAGAGCGAAGGCGACGCCGACCGGGTCGAGGCTGCTGAAGCCTCCGCCGCCCAGCAGGAAGACGCCGCCGAGGGCGAGGCCGGCCCAGACGAGGTTGACGACTCGGCGGGAGGCGAGGACCGAGAGGATCAGGGGGCCGAGCACTTCGAGCGTGACGGCGGGGCCGAGCGGGATGCGGGCGACCGACTGGTAGAAGAGGCCGTTCATCGCGGCCATCGTGGCGCCGAAGACGACGACCGTGCCCCAGTCGGCGCGCGAGTGCCCGCGCAGCTTGGGCCGGCAGATGACCATCAGCACGATCGCGGCGACCGCCAGCCGGAGCATCACCACGCCGAGCGCCCCGGCGCGCGGCATGAGGCTCACGGCCAGCGCGCCGCCGAACTGGACGGAGATTCCTCCGGCGAGTACGAGACCCACGGAGCCGAGCGTCGCCGCGGACCCCACCCCCACCCCCGACCTCGATTCCGATTCCGATTCCGAACCGGGCTCCGGCCCCAGGCCCGGAGCGGTTGCGGGGACAGTCGGGGTGGGGG
>NZ_LIPP01000433.1 GCF_001418335.1 Streptomyces aurantiacus
CTGCACTTCGGCTGGAACTTCGCCCTGAGCGGCATCTTCGGCGTCACGGTCTCCGGCAACGAGGACCTGCCCGACGGCCTGCTGCACGGTGTGCTGTCGGGCCCCGAGGCGATCACCGGAGGCAGCTTCGGCCCGGAGGCCAGCATCTTCGCCATCCTGGTCTGCGTCGTTCCCACGGTCATGTTCCTGCGGACGGCCAAGCGCCGGGGCCGTCTCCACACCCGCCACCAGCTCCGGTCGACGGGGACGACGGCGTCGTCCTGACCACAGGGCAGACAGATACCCCACAGGGCTCCGGCCCTGTGGGGTCTGCCGTCGGTCAGGTCACCAGGCCCTGGCGGTAGGCGTAGACGACTGCTTGGACGCGGTCGCGGAGGTTGAGTTTCGCGAGGATGCGGGAGACGAAGGTCTTGACGGTCTCCGGGCTGATCACGAGGGCCGCGGCGATCTCGCTGTTGGAGAGGCCGTTCGCGATGAGGCGAAGGACCTCCAGCTCTCGCGGGGTCAGCGGGA
Organism: Streptomyces aurantiacus; assembly: GCF_001418335.1. Classification (GTDB taxonomy): domain Bacteria; phylum Actinomycetota; class Actinomycetes; order Streptomycetales; family Streptomycetaceae; genus Streptomyces; species Streptomyces aurantiacus. Next base: position 514 of record NZ_LIPP01000433.1, read on the forward strand.
CGTCCCGCGGGGTGCTGTCGGTGGGGCGGATACGGGCGGCGTACTTGCCCACGAGCTGACGTGTCACGTCGGGGTCCAGCAGCGCCGCGCCCATGCCCACGGTCCGTATCCCGTGCAGCAGTTGGGCCGGCGGCGCGTCCTTGAGCAGGAAGCCGCTCGCCCCCGCGCGCAGCGCCTCGTAGACGTACTCGTCCAGGTTGAACGTGGTCACCACGAGCACCTTGACGGGGTTCGGCACGCCGGCGCCGGCCAGCAGGCGGGTCGCCCCGATGCCGTCGAGCACCGGCATGCGGATGTCCATCACCACGACGTCCGGACGCACCTGGGCGGCGAGGTCGACCGCGGCCCGTCCGTCTCCGCACTCGCCCGCCACCTCCATGTCGGGCTGGGCGTCGATGATGGTCACCAGCGCGCTGCGGATCAGCAGCTGGTCGTCACAGACCAGGACCCGGATCGGTACGGTCACGACGAGCTCCCCGCGGGTATGCGCGCCCGTACGACGAAGCCGCCGGCCGCCTGCGGATCCGCGCTGAAGTCGCCGCCCAGGACGTCGACCCGTTCGCGGAGCCCGGCGAGACCCCGCCCGCTCCCGCCCGGGGACCCGGCCCGCGAGCCGGACCCGTCCGTACTGACCTCCACGGTGATCTCCCTTGTGGCGTGCCGCACCAGGACCGAGGTGCGGCTGCCGTGCGCGTATTTGAGGGCGTTCGTCAGGGCTTCCTGTACGACCCGGTAGGCGACGAGTTCGGCGCTGCCGGTCGACTCCGCGGGCGTGCCCTCCTCGGTGAACTCCACCGGCTGCCCGGCCTGGCGCGTCTGCTCGACGAGCGTGAGCAGCCTGCCCACGGGCGGTGTCCTGTCATCGGTGCCGTGGTCGGGGTTGAGCAGGTCGAGCAGGTGCCGCAGGTCGGTGATGGCCCGCCGGCCGGTGTCGGTGACGGCGGTCAGGGTCTGGTCGAGGCGTTCGGGTGAGGCGGTGAGATAACGCGCCGACTCTGCCTGCACGACCATCGCCGTCACATGATGGGTCACGACGTCGTGGAGCTCGCTGGCGATGCGGGTGCGTTCGGCGACGCGGGTGTCCGTGGCGATACGGCTGCGGCGTTCGGCGTCCGCGACCCGGGTGGAGCGCAGCCACGCCCCGACACCCCAGGCGAAGGCGAGCGCCACATAGAACGTCACGAGCTCGCTCGTCGGTTCGCCCGAGCCGAGCCGGGAGAACCCGACCGCCAGCGGCACGTACGCCAAGGAGAGGCAGAGCACGACGGCACGCCTGTGCCACTCCAGATGGGCCCCCAGGCTCATCAGCGCGATCGGCAGGGCGGTGCCCGCCATCGTGTGGTAGCCGCGGAACTGGTCGATGGCGAAGCCGATCGCCACCAGGGCGACACAGACGACCGGCAACCGCCGGCGTACGGCGAGGGGGAGGCATTCGAGGGCGATCGCCACGACGGCCAGGGCGTCGAAGGGACGGTCCGGCAGGCCGCCGATCTTCGTCCCGTGGGACGTCGTCGGGAACGAGGCGACGAAGAAGAACAACCCGAGCGGCAGATCCCGGACCGTGACGTCGGACCGGTGCCACCACTGCGTGGCCCGCCGGTACATGCTCATCGGGGGAGTGTAGCGGTGGTGTCGGCGCGCCCGGCGCGCCCGCGGAGGGGCAGCACGTGGCCGCGCCGGTGGGCCAGCGACATGAACACGATCGTCGCGATGACGCAGAACAGCACCGAGTACACGCTTCCCTCCGGGCCGAAGTCGCCGCCGGTGAGCGCCTTCGGGCCCGACATCGCGGAGTTCAGCAGTCCCTGGGGGGTGTCGTTGCCCGAGACCTCGGTGCTGAAGATGCCGGACGCGGCGAAGTTCCAGCCGAAGTGCAGTCCGATCGGTACCCACAGCCTGCGGGTGGCGACGTACGCGGCGGTGAGCATGCCGCCGGCCTCGATGGCGATGGCGATGGCGCCCCACAGGCTGGCGTTCGGGTTGGACAGGTGCGAAAGACCGAACAGCAGACCGGTCAGCACCAGCGCGATCCAGGTGCCGATGAACCGCTCGGCGAAACGGAACAGGATGCCGCGGAACAGCAGTTCCTCCGTCACCGCGGCGGCGGCCATGAAGCCGAAAAGACCCACCGCGCCCGACACCGACCCCACGCCGTCGACGTCGTAGTGCCCGGCGGTGAAGAGGTTCGCGATGACGGCCGAGAACAGCGCGGCGCCGATCAGCAATCCGCGGCCGATCGCGGCCGGGGCTCCTTCCCTGTCCAGCTCGGTGACGGGGCGGCGCTCGGTCCGCGCCACCACCCACCGGTAGACGAGCACCGAGAGGACCACGGACGGGATGGCGATGGCAAGCTGGATCCACGGCTTGCCGTCCGCCGCCATGGTCGCCTGACCACCGACCATGGCGACCGCCGCGACCGCCAGAAGCTGCCAAACGAACCTCATGAAAACCCCCACGTCAGATCCGCGACGGGAGCGCCGCGGGCTAAGAAGAAAGCTATGGATTCGAGCCCCGGGAATCGTCACCGCTCGGTGGACACCTGCACGTAGCTCGGACGGGGGACAGGCCTGGTGGAGGGCTCGGCCGACCCGGCGCTGTCGGTGCCCCGTGGAAGGATGACCGCTCGATCGGGATGTGCGGGGTAAGAGGGGCGACATGGTGGAGGGCGAGGGAGCGAGCGGTCGTCCCGTGGCGGTGGGGCGCAGGGCTCGGGAAGTCGTCGCACGGGGCGAGCGGTTGGCCGGTCTCGTGCGGGACGTGCTTGCCGATCATGTCCGGGCGGTCGACCAGGTGCGGGCCGCCCTCGCGCCGCTTCTCGCCGAGCTGGTCGCCCAGGAGCTGGAGGGCATTCCCGTCTCCCGGCTGAAGGACGTCACCGAGGGACGGCTGCGGCTCGGAGCCCTGGAGGGCGCCGGATTCGGCAGCGTACGGCCTGTGTTCGAGGCGAGCCGTCACGAGCTGCGGCAGATACCGGGAGTCGGCGCGCAGACCGCCGACCAGGCGCTCGCCGCCGCTCGGCAGATCGCGCGGGCGCTTGAGGAGACCGTGTCCGTGCGGATCGACGTCGATCATCCGGAGCCGCGGACCACCGACCTCGTCATCGCATTGCGGCGGATCGTCGAGGCCGGGCCCGACCTGCGCCGGGCCGTCGATGCCGCCCGGGGGATGGAGCGGCGGCTCGCGGCGCTCGTGCCGGCGGCGCGGCCGGCCGGCGGGCGCCTGCGGATGGCCCTCCTGGGCAGGGCCGGGCGCGAGAGCGCGCTCGCGGCGGTGGGCGAGCTGCGCTCACTGGTGGCCGACGCCGTCTCCAAGGGCGTACCGATGCTGTTCACGCAGGCCTCCACCGACCTGCTGCGGGAGTCCGCGTCCGACGCCGAGGCGTGGGTGGACTTCGAACTGCGGTCCGCGGAGTACTACAGCCAGCTCGCCGAGATCGCCGGCAGTGCGCCCGACGTCGAGGCGGCCGAGGGCTTTCTGCCGGCCGAGGTCGCCGACCGGGTGCACGCGCAGGGGCTCGACGACACCCACCGCCGGGTCTCGTTGCGCGGCTACCAGGACTTCGGGGCGCGGTTCGCGCTCGCCCAGCGCCGGGTCGTCCTCGGTGACGAGATGGGGCTCGGCAAGACCATCCAGGCCATCGCGGTCCTCGCGCACCTCGCCGCAGGCGGGCACCGCCACTTCCTGGTGGTGTGCCCGGCGAGCGTACTGATCAACTGGACGCGGGAGATCGGCTCCCGCAGCACCCTGCGCGCGGTGCCCGTGCACGGCCCCGAGCGGCTGGACGCGTACGCCGAGTGGCGCGAGCGCGGTGGTGTCGCGGTCACCACCTTCGACGTGCTCCACAGCCTGCCGGACCCGAAGAAGGCCGAGCAGAACCCGTTGGAGGCGCCCGCCGCGCTCGTCGTCGACGAGGCCCACTACGTCAAGAACCCCGACGCCCGCCGCTCCCGCGCCGTCGCGCGCTGGACGAACCGCTGCGAGCGGGTCCTGTTCCTCACCGGTACGCCGATGGAGAACCGTGTCGAGGAGTTCCGGGCGCTCGTCCGCTACCTCCAGCCCGACCTGGTGCCCAGGATCCAGGGCAGCGACGTCGTCGCGGGCCCGCACACCTTCCGCAGGTCCGTCGCCCCCGCCTACCTGCGGCGCAACCAGCAGGACGTGCTCACCGAACTGCCCGCGCTGGTCCAGGTCGACGAGTGGGAGGAGTTCAGCGCGGCCGACCAGGACGCCTACCGGGAGGCGGTCGCCGCCGGGAACTTCATGGCGATGCGCAGGGCCGCGTACGCGCACGCCGAGAAGTCGGCGAAGCTCCAGCGGCTGCGTGAGCTTGTCACGGAGGCCGCTGCGAACGACCTGAAGGTCGTTGTCTTTTCTTACTTCCGTGACGTGCTCGCCACCGTCCAGCAGGCACTGGGTGATGGCGATGGTGGTGGCGTGTTGGGCCCCTTGGCGGGAGGTGTGCCGGCTGTTCGGCGGCAGCAGCTCGTCGACGAGTTCACGGACGCGGCGGGGCACGCGGTGCTGCTCTGCCAGATCGAGGCCGGTGGGGTCGGGCTCAATCTCCAGGCCGCGTCCGTGGTGATCCTGTGCGAGCCGCAGGTCAAGCCGACGCTGGAGCATCAGGCTGTCGCCCGCGCCCACCGGATGGGGCAGGTCCGGTCGGTCCAGGTGCACCGGCTGCTCGCGGCGGACAGTGTGGACGATCGGCTGCTGCGGATTCTGGAGAGCAAGGAGCGGCTCTTCGACGTGTACGCCCGGCGTAGTGATGTCGCCGAGGCGACGCCGGATGCGGTGGATGTGTCGGACGGGGCGGTTGCGCGGCGGGTTGTGGAGGAGGAACAGCGGCGGTTGTCCCTCGCGGGTGGTGCGTCGAGGGGGGCGTGAGGGTGGCGGGGAGTGGCGGGTGTTCTTCGGGTGCGGGTTGGACGTGGCTGGTCGCGCAGTTCCCCGCGCCCCTAAAAGACCAAAAGATTGCGCCGTTCCCCGCGCCCCTGAAGGATCGCGTTCCTAAAACGGCGTTGTCGGCAAGCCTGATTTCAGGCCCGCGCCGCACAGGGGGATCACAGCCGTGCGCGTTGCCAGTGGGCCCTCTCGTGTTGCCGCCCAGCACGCCACGCCTGTCGACTCCACGTACAGGCCCTGTGATGCCAGATCGGTCTGGGCATGGCGGAGCTGGTCCTCCGTCACGGTGAGGAAGGTGCCGCCGGACTCCCGTACCGCTCGCAGGATCTGGCGTGCCCTCGGCGGGTGGGGGATCGCGATGCCCTCGGCGGACGTGGGGGCCGCGGGCGTGACTCCGACCAGGTCGTCCGCGCCCTCCTGCCAGGCGTGGGCCAGCGGGGCGACGGCGGCGGACTGGACCGCGTGCAGCGCGGGTCTGCGGTCGATCAGGCCCGCCGCGTGCAGTTCGGCGACGGCGAGTGCCGCGCCGAGCAGCAGCGTGCCGTTCCCGACGGGCACGACGAGCACCTCCGGGAGCCGCCCGCCCAGCTCCTCCCACACCTCGTGGACGTACGTCTTCGTGCCGTGCAGGAAGTACGGGTTGAAGACGTGCGAGGCGTAGAACGTGCCCTCCTCGTCCGCCGCCTCCCGGGCCGCCCGCGCCGCCGCCTCCCGGTCGCCCGGGACCACTTCCAGGCGGGCCCCGTGCGCCCCGATCTGCTCCAGCTTCTTGGCGGACGTGCCCTCGGGGACGTACACCGTGCACGACAGCCGGGCCCGGGCGCAGTACGCGGCGACGGCCGTGCCCGCGTTGCCGCTGCTGTCCGCGACGACCCGCCGGGGCCGCAGCCGCAGAGCCAGCTCGGCGAGCATCACGGCCCCGCGGTCCTTGAAGGAGAGCGTCGGCATGAGGAAGTCCAGTTTGGCCGAGACCTTCTCCGTCAGGGAGACCAGCGGAGTGCGCCCTTCGCCCAGTGACACCGAGGGGGCCGAGAGCGGCAGGCACTCCGTGTACCGCCAGAGTGAGTTCACCCTGCCCGTAAGGGACTTGAGGGTCGCCGGGGTGGGCGCGAAGTCCAGGTCGAGCGGGCCGCGGCAGACCGGGCAGCACCACGCGAGCGAGTCCGTGGGGACGCGCGTGCCGTCCACCGGGCAGAAACAATCCGGCAAGGGAGTCATCTCCGCAGGTTAGACGCGCCGTTCGGTGACGGGCTGTCATGACGGGCGTATGGCAACCGCGTTGCGTGCGTGCGCGGCCTCTTGTGCAATTCCTGTGGAGGCCCCAATCTTTCGGCTGAGTGCACGGTTCGGCTCGCCGAACGGGTTGGCATGAACCTGCCTCTTGTGTGTCTGCGTGTCCCATCCGGACCACCCCTCACCACACCCCTCACCACCCCCCCACCAGCGCACCACCGATTGAGGAG
>NZ_LIPP01000434.1 GCF_001418335.1 Streptomyces aurantiacus
AGCGGCGCGTACATCAGCTCTTCGAAGCCGAGTACGAGAACGCGGCCGCGGCCGCGGGCGGAGTCAGAGGGGGAGTCGGAGTCGGCGGGCAGCGCCTCGGCCACGCGGGCCGCCATGGCGGGCAGGGCGGCCTCCAGGCGGGTGCGGTGCTCGGGCGTGAAGCCGTGCCGTCCACCGTCGGCCAGGCCCTCCGGCCAGCCGAGGTCCACGCGGGCGACGGTGCCGGGCTCCGGGCGGGGCGCTGGAATCGCTGCGCTCGCTGAGATCGCTGGGATCGCCGCCGCGCTCTCGTGCTCTTGTTTCTGCGCTTGTTTCTGCGCTTGCTTCTGCTCCTGCTCGGCTACCAGTGCCTGCCCCTTCTCCAGTACGCCGTCGGGCAGCCGTACGGTGCCGGAGGCGGCCGTCACCAGGTCCACGGTCGCGTCGATCTCGTGGGCGAAGTCCGCCAGGCGTCCGAGGTCCGCGGCCGAGCGCATGTCGACCAGGGCCACGATGACGTACCGGCCGCGCGGATAGCGTTCGTGGAGGTCACGGATGGTGTTGAGGATCGTGTTGCCGGTGGAGAACTCGTCGTCCACGAGGACGAGGGGGCCGTCGCCGGCCAGCAGGCCGGGGTTCTCCGGGAGCAGCAGGTGCGAGGTGGCGTGCGAGTGGGCCTCCTCGAAGCCGCCCGCCCGCGCGACGCCCTCGACCGGGCGGCGGGTCGAGTGGAGGCAAGGGGCGAGGCCCACGCCGTCCGCGACCGAGTGGCCGAGCCCGGTGGCCGTCTCCGCGTACCCGAGGACGACGGCACGGCGGGCCTGGTCCTCACCGAGCAGGTCGCGCACGCGCAGCCCGAGCGCGAACCCGTACCCGTACACGACAGCGGGTGACTGTGGTACGTGCTTGCCGAGCACGTTCGACACGAGCAGGTGGGCGCGCCTGGGGTTGCGCCGGAGCGCGAGCCCCAGCAGCTCTCCGAGCCCTTCGTCCCCGACGAGTTCGACCCCGAGCCGCCCGGCGACCCAGCTCCCGGACCAGACCGAGGCCTCACCCACAGGTCCGCCGTGCGCTTCGGCCGGGCGCCCCGCACCGGAGGGGGCCCCGGACCCGGCTCCGGCCCGGGTTCCGGTCCTGGTTCCGGTCCTGGTTCCGGTCCTGGTTCCGGGGCAGAAGCCCGTCGCGGACCAGACCCCGGACCCGTCGTTCACAGCCTTTTTCATGGATTCCTTGATGTCAGCCGGGGATTCCGGCGGCGAGCAGTTCCACGAAGCCGATGTCCTCGTTGGTGACGCCGAAGACCTCGGCGCGCTGGAGCGTGCGCTCCGCCCAGGCGCGGTGCGGCTTCACCTCGTTCATCTTGTTCGTGTACGCGGACCGCAGTACGCCTCCGCCGCCCAGCTCGGGCCGCAGTATGTCCTGGGCGTCGCTGAACTCCTCGTGGCTGACGACGGACAGGGCGTGCACGGGCAGTACGTGCGAGGGATGTATACAGGTCTTGCCCTGCAGCCCGTTGGCACGGTCGAGGGAGATCTCCCGCAGCAGGCCGTCCATGTCGTGCTCGATCAGCGCGGCGCGCAGGCCCTGGGCCTCCGGGCTGAAGGGGCTGCTGCGCAGCTGCGGCTTGAACATGCGTTCCTGGACGCGGAAGTACTCCCACACGGGCCCGGTCACCGTGAACCCGGTGCCGTCGGCGCGCCCGAGCACATTGACCACGTCCGCGATCACGGAGGCCACTATCTGCACGTCGTACGCGGTCATGTCGGGCGCCCTGCGCAGCCCGTACACCGAGCAGAAGTCGGTGACGCCGAGCCGCAGGGCGAGCACGCGGTCGCGGTACTTGTCGACGGCCCGGAAGATGCCGGCGAGGGTCTCCACCCTGGACTCGCGGTACAGCAGTTCAGGCGACTCCAGGACGGGCATCGCGAACAGCCGCCGCTCGCTCGCGCCCTCGGCCTCGGTGAGCGCCTCCAGGAACGGGATCCCCCGCTCCTCGGTGAACTTCGGCAGTACGAATCCGGACAGGAGCCGCACGGACGCGCCGAGCCGGCGGACGAGGTCGGGGATCTGCTCGGGCGCTCTGACCCGGATGAAGAGCAGGGGCAGTTCGGTCTCGGGGCAGCGTTCGGCCAGGATGCCGAATTGCCGTACGAGGTTCTCCTCGGCCTCGGTGACGTCCGCGTCGCCGATCGAGTCCTCCAGGCACACGACCATCGAGACGACGCCCTGGCCGGTCTGCTTCACGACGTCGTCGGCGAGCTTCTGCCTGGTCGCGGGAGAGTAGAGGGTGGCGCCGAGCGCGGCGGCGAGCACCCGGGGCGAGGAGTCCGCGGTGAAGTGACACGGCTCCTGGAAGAAGAGGCGCTCCCGCACCTCAGGGGCTATTTGCCCGAAATGACGCATGTCTCTCCCCCGAGGTGGCTAAGTGGTCTGACGATATGTGGCCGGTAATAGTACGTAGGGATGCGTGTCCAAGGTTCCCATCAGGCATGAAATTCAGGTAACGCGGACAAACACCATTGTGCCGTCCGCGTTGTCGTGACCAGGTCCGAGAAGGCAGGATGACCGCATGACGCACGCCATGTTGAAGGGATCGAACGTCCCGCTGGACGCCACCGCGGTGCGCGCCGTGCTGCGCTGGACGCCGGGGCGGGGCGTTCCGGACGTGGATGCCTCCGCACTGCTCCTGGGCGCCGACGACCGCGTACGGTCCGACGAGGACTTCGTCTTCTACAACGAGCCCCGGCATCCTTCGGGCAAGGTCTGGCGACTCGGCAAGAAGCGCGTGAACGACGGCCTTGCCGAGGGGCTCACCGACTCGATTCAGTCGGATCTGGCGGGCGTCGACAAGGGTGTGGGGCGGATTCTCCTTGTCGCTTCCGCCGACGGCGTCACCTTCGACAGGGTACCCGCGCTGCGGATTCTGCTGTTCGACGCCTCGGCCGGGGGCGCCGAGCCGCTGGCGTACTTCGACATCAAGCCGGAGACCGGCGAGGAGACCGCGCTGATCTGCGGTGAGCTGTACCGGCGCGGCGAGGGCTGGAAGTTCCGGGCGCTCGGCGAGGGCTACTCGAACGGTCTGGAGGGTCTGGCGTCCGACTTCGGCATCATGGTGAACGAGTCCGACGCCGAGGAGGGTTCGGCGTCCGCCGGGCAGGGCGGGTCGCAGCCGCTGCCGCCCGAGCGGACCACCCAGCAGGTGCCCCGACAGGTGCCTCAGCCGGTGCCTCAGCAGCCGGGCGGGCCGGCGTACGGGTATCCCCCGGCCGCTCCCGGTCCGGAGCCCACCCGGCAGCAGCCGCCCGCGACCCAGCCCGCGTACGGCTATCCGCAGCCCACCAGCCAGCCCGCCTACGGCTACCCGCAGACGGCGCCGGTCCGGCCCGCCGCGGCGACCGCCCAGTCCGGGTACGGCTATCCCCAGCCGGTGGGTACGCCGCTGGACCCGGACTTCCGGCTGCCGCCTCAGGGTCCGCAGTTCATCGCCCGCTGAGGCCTGCCGGCCGAGCCACTGGGGGTAGTGGCCTGGCCGCGGGCCGTCCGTGGCTGGGCGCGCAGTTCCCCGCGCCCCTGACAACCGACCGCGGACCGTCCGTGGCCGGGCGCGCAGTTCCCCGCGCCCCCAGACAAGCCCCCGCGGCCCCAAGACGGTCGGTCGGCTAGCGGTCTGCCTTTGTCTTGTAGCCGCGGCCCCATTGCAGCCCCCAGCCGTAGAGGCGGTCGAGTTCCGCCTGGAAGCCGTAGACGAACTTCACCTCGCGGCGCACCACGAGTTCGTTCTTGATGTTCTCGATCATGACCACCGCGCAGGACCTGGCCTGTGAGTGGCGCTCGTCGAGGCCTATCTCGATCCGGGGTCCGTTGCTCGGGTACAGGGTCACGATGGCGTGCGTACGATCGAAGGCGGGCGTCTGGTCGTAGATGTAGACGAAGATCAGGAGCCGCTTGATCTCCTCGCGGTGGTCGAGGTTGACGAAGAGCGTCTCGCCCGATCCCGAGCCGAAGCGGTCGTCGCCGCTGAGCTTCACGTACGGCGCGCCGTTCAGGTCGCCGAGGAAGCCGCCCAGGGGCTGGACGACGCCCTTGGTGCCGTCGGCGAGTTCGTACATGCAGCCCAGGTCGAGGTCGACGTTGACCATGCTCTGGGTGTGCGCCTGCACCACTTCCGGTTTCAGCGCCTTGAAGGGGTGGCGCAGCAGGCTGTCCCGCTGGCGCCCGCCGATGTCGGAGGTGCGCATCCGCCAGGACAGGTTGACGCGCAGGTTGCCGGTGGCCGCGCCCTGCTTGGAGAGTGAGATCGTGTGGTTCCGCTTGGTCAGTTCGATGGCATTGGTCGCCGCGCTGCCCGAGTCGAACTGCGTCGACCGGCCGCGCCACAGGTTTTCCCAGAAACGCATTCCCGCCCCCACGCTTTTCTCTGCCCACCCCGACGAGGCGTCGGGGACCGATACGACCGATACGACTGATGCGACTGACGTGACCGACGTGACCGATACGGATACGCCCAGGGGCGGCCGTCGAGGAGTCCTCGACGGCCGCCCCTCACAGAGCGTTCCTCAACAGGCCCGCTGTCACACCCCGGACGAGACCTCTGTCTTGTCGTCCGCCGAGGGGTCAGCTTTTCCCTCCGCGGCCGCCAGTGCCCTGTTGCGGCGCACGGAGGACCAGAAGGACCAGGCGATCAGGACGACGCCGACGAGGCCGGTGACGATCTCGTTGACCTCGAAGCGGATGGTCACGAGGAGGATCGCGGCGAGGGCGCCGATGGCGTAGTGGGCGCCGTGCTCCAGGTAGACGTAGTCGTCGAGGGTGCCCTGGCGGACCAGGTAGACGGTGAGCGACCGGACGTACATCGCGCCGATGCCCAGGCCCAGCGCCATCAGGACGATGTCGTTGGTGATGGCGAAGGCGCCGATCACGCCGTCGAAGGAGAAGGACGCGTCCAGGACCTCCAGGTAGAGGAACATGAAGAACGCGGCCTTGCCGACGAGGGCCTTCGCGGAGACCTGCTTGCCCTCGCGCTTGGCCTCCTCCTCTTCCTCGTGCTCGCGCTCCTCGGCTTCCTCAAGACGGTTCTCGAAGAATCCGGAGAGCCCGCCGACGACCAGGTACGTGATGAGGCCGGCGACGCCGGAGAGCAGCACCGTCTCCGTCTTGTCGGCGGACCCCGCGTGCAGGTGGGCGTGCGGAGAGAGGAACAGCGCGGTGATCAGCAGCACGATGAGCGCGATGCAGGCCGACAGCATGTCGACCTTGCCGAGCTTGGCGAGCGGGCGCTCGATCCAGCCGAGCCACTTGATGTCCCGGTCCTCGAAGATGAAGTCGAGGAAGATCATCAACAGGAACATGCCACCGAAGGCGGCGATCGACGGGTGGGCGTCGGTGACCAGTTCCTGGTATCGGTCGGCGTCGTTCAGCGCCAGGTCGACCGCCTCGATGGGGCCGAGCGACGCGCTGATCGCGACGATCACGACGGGGAAGACGAGCCGCATTCCGAACACGGCGATGAGGATGCCGACGGTGAGGAAGATCCTCTGCCAGAAGGCGCTCATCTTCTTCAGGATTCCGGCGTTGACCACCGCGTTGTCGAAGGACAGCGAGATTTCGAGGATGGACAGGATCAGCACGATCCCGAACGCTGTCCATCCGTCGATCAACACCGCTGCGACCAGGCCGAGCGCGGTGACCGCGAACGACCAGCCGAAGGTTTTCAGAACCACTGGCTACCCAATCGTGAGTTGGGGGGCTACCCCCGGACGAAGTCCGGAGGGGGTTTACCCCCCGCCGTACCCGGCTTTACGAAACGTTGACCTCGAAGTCTAGAGGGCAGTCTTCGAGGAGGAGTGGGCCGGGCCCTTCCCCCGGGAGATTCGCAGGTCCAGAGGGTCCGGACCCAGGTGACACACCTTCAGCCACTTGGGACACCTCACTTTCGAGACACCACGGCCGACCCTGCGGACACAGGGGTCACTTGCGGACGCAGGGGTCGCTTTCCGCATACTCGGCTTTACGAAACGTTGACTCCGAAGTCCAGGGCGATGCCGCGCAGACCGGACGCGTACCCCTGGCCCACCGCTCGGAACTTCCACTCGCCGCCGTAGCGGTAGACCTCGCCGAAGATCATCGCGGTCTCCGTGGAGGCGTCCTCGGAGAGGTCGTAGCGGGCGAGCTCCTGGCCGTCGGCCTGGTTGACGACCCGGATGAACGCGTTGCTCACCTGGCCGAAGGTCTGGTTGCGGTTGTCGGCGTCGTGGATGGAGACCGGGAAGACGATCTTGTCCACGTTGGCCGGCACCTTGGAGAGGTCGATCAGGATCGACTCGTCGTCGCCCTCGCCCTCACCCGTGAGGTTGTCGCCGGTGTGCTCGACCGAGCCGTCCGGGCTCTTGAGCTGGTTGTAGAAGATGAACCACTCGTCGCCGAGCACCCGGCCCGCGTTGCACAGCAGCGCGCTGGCATCGAGGTCGAAGTCGGCTCCGGTGGTGGAGCGCGCGTCCCAGCCGAGCCCGATCAACACCTGCGTGAGGTTCGGTGCGGCCTTGGAGAGGGAGACATTGCCCCCCTTGGCGAGCGTGACACCCATGTTCCTGATCCTCCCCGCTGAAGCCATTGGGTTGTACTGCACGTCCGGCGCCGCACCTGGAGTGTGCGACGCCGGACGGGAAGTGGTGGAGCGGTTCGGGGCCGGGCACGCGGCCCCGGACAGGCCCTGGGGCTCAGACGTTGACGCCGAAGTCCTGCGCGATGCCGCGCAGGCCCGAGGCGTACCCCTGGCCGATGGCGCGGAACTTCCACTCCGCGCCGTGCCGGTACAGCTCGCCGAAGACCATCGCGGTCTCCGTCGAGGCGTCCTCGGAGAGGTCGTACCGGGCGATCTCCGCTCCGCCGGCCTGGTTCACCACGCGGATGAACGCGTTGCGCACCTGGCCGAACGACTGCTGGCGGTTCTCCGCGTCGTAGATCGAGACCGGGAAGACGATCTTCTCGATCTCGGCCGGGACGCCGGCGAGGTTGACCTTGATCTGCTCGTCGTCGCCCTCGCCCTCACCGGTGGTGTTGTCACCGGTGTGCTCGACCGAGCCGTCCGGGCTCTTCAGGTTGTTGAAGAACACGAAGTTGGCGTCACTGCTGACCTTGCCGTCCGTGTTCGTGAGGATGGCGCTGGCGTCGAGGTCGAAGTCGGTGCCGGTGGTGGTGCGGATGTCCCACCCCAGACCGATGATGACCGCGGTCAGGCCCGGGGCCTCCTTCGACAGCGATACGTTGCCGCCCTTGCTGAGGCTGACTCCCACGAGTCCTCCCATTGGTGTCCGGGGGCGGGAAGCCCCGAAGTGCGTTGGTATCGGATCAACGTGTCGATCCTAGTGAGGGGTTCCCCGACACCGCAGGCCCTGGGTACGAAGAATCCCGAAGTGTCGGCGTCACGGCCTGGCGGGCCGCCGCGGCTGCCCGGCTCAGAGCGCGTCGAGCGCCCGTACGTACGACTCCAGGTCCCGCGCGTCCGGCAGGGCGTTGACGACGGTCCAGCGGACGACGCCCTCCTTGTCGATGACGAAGGTGCCGCGCACCGCGCAGCCCTTGTCCTCGGCGAAGACGCCGTACGCGCGCGAGACCTCGCCGTGCGGCCAGAAGTCCGACAGCAGCGGGTACTCCAGGCTCTCCTGCTCGGCGAAGACGCGCAGGGTGTGGATCGAGTCGTTCGAGACGGCGAGGAGCTGGGTGTCGCGGTCCGCGAACCGCGGCAGGTTGTCGCGCAGCTCGCACAGTTCGCCGGTGCACACGCCGGTGAAGGCGAAGGGGTAGAAGAGCAGCACCACGTTCTTCGCGCCGCCGGCACCACGAAAGTCGGAGAGCCTCACGGTGGCGCCGTGGTTGTCCTTGAGCTCGAAGTCCGGGGCCTTGTCGCCGACCTCGATCGCCATGGCTGCGTATCCCTTCCATCAGGCTGTTCGGGTGACATCACCCTACGCAGCACTCCCGGACGCCCCATAAGGGGCGCGGGGAACTGCGCGCCCAGCCACAACGGACCCGCACACGGACGAGGCCCCCGCCGACGGATGTGACGCTGGTGGCGTCACGGATGTCGGCGGGGGCCTCCTGGCCTCGGCTGCGCCTCAGCGCTTCTTGGCGGCCGTCTTCGGCGTCGCCAGTTTCGTGCCGCTCCAGTCCTTCCCCACGCTGATCCCCTTGGTCTGGGACAGACCCGCGGTCGTCACAGCTTCGGCGATGTCACTGGGCTCCACATAACCGTCTCGGCCGGTCTTCGGCGTCAGCAGCAGGACGGCGCCGCCCTCTTCGACGTACGTGGTGGCGTCCACCAGCGCATCCGTCAGGTCGCCGTCGTCGTCTCGGAACCAGAGCACCACGGCGTCGGCGACGTCGTCGTACTCCTCGTCCATGAGCTCGCTGCCGATTACTTCTTCAATGGCCGAGCGAAGCTCCTGGTCGACGTCGTCGTCGAAGCCGATCTCCTGGACCACCTGCTCGGGCTGGAATCCCAGCCTGGCGGCCAGGCTCGTCCGCTCCTCCGCGTGGTCCGCGGTCGCGCTCACGGGTTGCCTCCTGATCATGTTCGGTAATGGGGTCCTCCCCTGCCCGGTAGAAGCCGGGCCCTCGGGGAGGCTTGAGGCCACGCGCGTGCGCGCGGCATGGGCCGTAGTCCACACGGGCGGGACGGATCGCGCAAGTACCCGGCCGTCGAGACCGCCGAAACGGTGACGATCCGGGCCGTGTCGCCGCAACTCCAGTCAGGGAATCACAGCCATAGGTGACACACACCACAGCAATCTGCCCGGTTTGCGAATTTCGGAACCCTACGAGGGTACGAGACTCGAATGCCTTTGCGGTACGTGTCACAGGTCGGGCGTATCGTTGCCATTTGCCGGACCCGCCCTTCGGAGAACGTGACGAACGTGACGGTTACCTCTCGGTACAGATGACGTTTCCGTTCCCGAGGTACACGATGGGGGACGGTGCGGACTTGGTGCAGATGCCCAGGAAACCAGAGAAAAACCGAAGAAAGAACCGAGTAGAAACTGAGAAGAAGCGGCCCCCGAGAGCGAAGGAACAGCGTGGCTTCCGGACCCGATCGCAACCCGATCATCATTGGCGGCCTTCCGAGTCAGGTCCCTGACTTCGATCCCGAAGAGACCCAGGAGTGGCTCGACTCCCTCGACGCCGCTGTCGACCAGCGCGGCCGGGAACGGGCCCGCTATCTCATGCTGCGGCTGATCGAACGGGCCCGCGAGAAGCGCGTGGCCGTGCCCGAGATGCGCAGCACCGACTACATCAACACCATCGCCACCAAGGACGAGCCGTTCTTCCCCGGCAACGAGGAGATCGAGCGCAAGATCCTGAACGCGACCCGCTGGAACGCGGCCGTGATGGTGTCCAGGGCCCAGCGCCCCGGTATCGGTGTCGGCGGCCACATCGCCACCTTCGCGTCCTCCGCCTCACTCTACGACGTGGGCTTCAACCACTTCTTCCGCGGCAAGGACGAGGGCGACGGCGGCGACCAGATCTTCTTCCAGGGGCACGCCTCCCCCGGTATCTACGCCCGCGCCTTCCTCCTGGACCGCCTCGACGAGCGGCAGCTGGACGGCTTCCGGCAGGAGAAGTCGAAGGCTCCGCACGCGCTGTCCTCGTACCCGCACCCACGGTCGATGCCGGACTTCTGGGAGTTCCCGACCGTCTCCATGGGCCTGGGTCCGCTCGGCGCGATCTTCCAGGCGCGGATGAACCGCTACATGGAGGCGCGCGGCATCGCGGACACCTCCAAGTCGCACGTCTGGGCGTTTCTCGGCGACGGCGAGATGGACGAGCCGGAGTCGCTCGGGCAGCTGTCCATCGCCGCGCGCGAGGGCCTGGACAACCTGACGTTCGTCGTCAACTGCAACCTCCAGCGCCTCGACGGACCCGTGCGCGGCAACGGAAAGATCATCCAGGAGCTGGAGTCGCAGTTCCGCGGCGCCGGCTGGAACGTCATCAAGCTCGTCTGGGACCGCAGTTGGGACCCGCTGCTCGCGCAGGACCGCGACGGCGTGCTGGTCAACAAGCTGAACACCACGCCCGACGGCCAGTTCCAGACGTACGCCACGGAGACCGGCTCGTACATCCGCGAGCACTTCTTCGGCGGAGACCACCGGCTGCGGGGCATGGTCGAGAACATGACCGACGACCAGATCCTGCACCTGGGACGCGGCGGTCACGACCACAAGAAGGTCTACGCGGCGTACGCGGCGGCCAAGGCGCACACCGGCCAGCCGACGGTGATACTCGCGCAGACGGTCAAGGGCTGGACGCTGGGCCCGAACTTCGAGGGCCGCAACGCCACGCACCAGATGAAGAAGCTGACGGTCGCCGACCTCAAGGGCTTCCGCGACCGGCTGCACCTGCCGATCTCCGACAAGGAGCTGGAGTCCGGCGCGCCGCCGTACTACCACCCGGGCCGGGACTCGGAGGAGATCCAGTACATGCACGACCGCCGCAAGGGCTGCGGTGGATACGTGCCGACGCGTGTGGTGCGCTCGAAGCCGCTCGCGCTGCCCGAGGACAAGACGTACGCGAGTGTGAAGAAGGGTTCGGGTCAGCAGTCGATCGCCACGACCATGGCGTTCGTACGGCTGCTCAAGGACCTCATGCGGGACAAGGAGATCGGCAGGCGGTTCGTACTGATCGCGCCCGATGAGTACCGCACCTTCGGCATGGACTCGTTCTTCCCGAGCGCGAAGATCTACAACCCGCTCGGGCAGCAGTACGAGTCCGTCGACCGGGAGCTGCTTCTCGCGTACAAGGAGTCGCCGACCGGGCAGATGCTGCACGACGGCATCTCCGAGGCGGGCTGTACAGCCTCCCTGATCGCGGCCGGCTCTGCCTACGCCACGCACGGTGAGCCGCTCATCCCGGTGTACGTCTTCTACTCGATGTTCGGTTTCCAGCGCACCGGTGACCAGTTCTGGCAGATGGCCGACCAGATGGCGCGCGGTTTCGTACTGGGGGCGACCGCTGGGCGTACGACGCTGACGGGTGAGGGTCTGCAGCACGCGGACGGGCACTCGCAGTTGCTCGCCTCGACGAACCCGGCCTGTGTCGCGTACGACCCGGCGTACGGGTTCGAGATCGCGCACATCGTGCAGGACGGGCTGCGGCGGATGTACGGCTCGTCCGAGGAGTACCCGCACGGCGAGGACGTCTTCTACTACCTCACCGTATACAACGAGCCGATCCGGCATCCCGCCGAGCCGGCGGACGTCGACGTCGAGGGCATCCTCGCGGGCATCCACCGCTTCGCGGCGGGCACGTCGGGTTCGGTCCCGGCGCAGATCATGGCGTCCGGGGTCGCGGTGCCGTGGGCGGTCGAGGCGCAGCGGATCCTCGCGGAGGACTGGAACGTACGGGCCGATGTCTGGTCGGCGACCTCGTGGAACGAGCTGCGGCGCGAGGCCGTGGAGGTGGAGCGGCACAATCTGCTGCATCCGGAGGAGGAGCAGCGGGTTCCCTATGTGACGCGGAAGCTGTCGGGGGCCGAGGGGCCTTTCGTGGCCGTCTCCGACTGGATGCGGTCGGTGCCGGACCAGATCTCGCGGTGGGTACCGGGGACTTACCAGTCGCTCGGGGCGGACGGGTTCGGCTTCGCCGACACGCGCGGGGCCGCTCGGCGGTTCTTCCACATCGACGCGCAGTCGATCGTGGTGGGGGTGCTGACGGAGCTGGCGCGGGAGGGGAAGGTCGACCGGTCCGTGCTGAAGCAGGCGGTCGATCGGTATCAGTTGCTTGATGTGGGGGCGGCGGAGCCTGGAGCCGCGGGGGGAGATGCGTAGCGCTCCGCGTTGCGCTCCGCGTGGGGTGCGATTTGGG
>NZ_LIPP01000435.1 GCF_001418335.1 Streptomyces aurantiacus
CCAGGGTGGGGGCGGTACGCCGGTGGCGGTGGGGCGGACGGTTCAGCACGGATGCCTCCTACGGCTTCCGACGACAGGGATTCCCTCCCACCGCACCATCGCGCGGCACCTCCCACCAGCGCACCGGGCCGACCGGGTGAGCCCGGCGTGACCGGAGCGGCCTGTGAACTCGCGGCCTTTGCACTCGACCGACTCGACCGCCACGAGGCCGGTCTCGCGCGAAAATTTGTTCTGTGAAGTGCCGGTGAATCGGAGACGACTTCTGCGAGGCTGGCCGGATGCGGACCTTTTACAGAAGAGTGCTCGGAATCCTTCCCCGGATAGGCGTGAAGGTGGTCGATCTGGGCCCCGGTACCTCCCTGGTGTTCCGGCGGGGCGACCGGACCGTCGTGCCCGTGGGCGGTGGCGCCGATCTGGTGACCCGCGGCAAGGGGCGGTACGCGGTCACGGACGTCGGCGCGGACACCTGGGTGGTGGCGCGCGGGGCCACGAAGCGGAGCACGAAGAGTGTTCCCCTCGGCGACGCCGGCGCGCGGCTGCTCCTCGACAAGCCGGTGCCGGCGGACGGTGAACGGGAGTTCCAGCTCGCCGCCGCCCACTATCTGTGCACGCAGCATGTGGCCGCGCTCCTGGAACTGAACCGCGTGAACTGCGTGTTCGACGTCGGGGCCAACAGTGGCCAGTACGGGAAGGGCCTGCGACGCTTCGGCTACACGGGACGCATCGTGTCGTTCGAGCCCGTCTCGGCCACCTTCGAGAAGCTGCAGAAGTCCGCCGAGAACGATCCCGACTGGCATGTGTACAACTTCGCGCTCGGACGCGAGGAGGCCGTGCAGTCCATTTACGTGGACTGGAAATCCATGAACTCCCTGCTGCCGCCCAGCGAGTACGGCAAGGAGCGCTACCGGCGGTTCGCCAAGGGGCGCACCGAGGAGATCGAGATCCGCCGGCTCGACGACGTGATGCAGAAGGCGCTTGAGGGGGTCGAGGACCCCCGGCCGTATCTGAAGATGGACACGCAGGGCTTCGACATGGAGGTGTTCGCCGGGGCGGGCGAGCGGATCTCGGAGTTCGTCGGCATGCAGTCCGAGGTGGCGGCTCTGCGGTTGTACGAGGGGAGCCCGGCGATGGGGGAGGCTGTCGCCGCGTACGAGGCGGCCGGCTTCGGGGTCACCGGGATGTATCCCGTGACCCGCGACCCCGCGACGGGCCGGGTCGTGGAATTCGACTGCGTGATGGTCCGCGCGGAACCCATCTGATTGCGCCGTTCCCCGCGCCTGCCTTTCATCTTTCAGGGGCGCGGGGAACTGCGCGCTCAGCCACAACCAACCCGCACCCGACATCCCAGCGCACCCCCTCGCGGCCCGCAGGGCGTTCGCGGGGTCGTGGGATCGGTAGGCTGTGGGTACTGCGAGTCCCCCCATCTGCGCGCTTCCGCAAGGCTGAAGTGCCGTTCGCGGTCGTCGTGTTGGCCTTCTGCTGTGTTGAGGATGATTCGCTGGTGCTCGTCGCGGAGCGGTATCGGTTGCAGGCGTCCATCGGCCGCGGTGGGATGGGCGAGGTGTGGCAGGCCACCGACGAGGTGCTCGGCCGTACCGTGGCCGTCAAACTGCTGTTGGGGGACGAGGCGGACAGCGCGTCGTCCGCACGGTTCCGTCTTGAGGCGCAGACGGCGGCGAGGCTGAGCCATCCGTACGTCGTCGCCGTCTTCGACTTCGGCGCCTGGGACGACCGTTTCTATCTGGTCATGGAACTCGTCGAGGGCCGTAGCCTCGCCCAGGAGCTGACCGCGTCCGGCACCCTCGGCGCGGAACGGGTGGCCACCGTCGCCGCCCAGGCCGCCGCCGGGCTCGCCGCCGCGCACCGCGAGGGGATCGTGCACCGGGACATCAAGCCGGGCAACCTCCTCGCGGACGCCCAGGGCACCGTGAAGATCGGCGACTTCGGCATCGCCCGCTTCGTCGACGACCCGTCGTCCGCGCTCACCACGGCCGGCCAGATCGTCGGCACGAGCCTCTATCTCGCCCCCGAACGAGCCCTGGGCCGCCCGGCGTCGGCCGCCTCCGACGTGTACTCCCTGGGCTGCGTGCTCTATCAACTGCTCACCGGCAGACCGCCGTTCCAGGCCGAGAACTCCACGGTCACGCTGCACCAGCACATCGACATGGCGCCGGTGCCGCCCCGCGAGCGCGGTGCCCAACTGCCGCCCGCCTTCGAGAACTACCTCCTCGGCCTCCTCGCCAAGCAGCCCGAGGACCGGCCCACGGCCCAGGCGGTCGCGGACTGGTTCGGCACGGGGGCCTGGCAGGGCAGGCCGGAACCGCTGCCGGTGGCCACACCGCCGACGCCCACGACGACATCGAGAACCCAACAACCGAGAACCCAACAACCGAGAACCCAGCAGTCCAGAGCCAAGCAGTCCAGGGGTCAGCAGCCGAGAGCCCAGGCGTCGTACGCGTCCGGGCCACCGCAAGCCGGAGCGGGAGGGGGAACGGGGGCCGGGGCCGGGTCCTCCGACGGGGCCCCGACGACGTACCGGCTGCCGCCGACCACCGCGCGTCCGGCCGGGCGCTCCGCTCGTGGCGCCCGCACGGCCCCCTCGTCGCACTCGGCGCATTCGGCCCCCGCGTCGCACTCGGCCCGTTCCGCGCCCTCGCGCCGGGCGCGGCCCGCCGGCGGGGGAGGCACCGGTGGCGGAATCGCGGCCGCGGTCCGCCGGCGGCCCCGGGTGTTCGGCATCCTCGCCGGTGTCGTGCTCTTCGTGCTGGCCGTGCTCGCGGGCATGTCGATGTTTTCGCCGGACAACACCGGCACGGAGAACGGTTCGAAGGACGCCAGGCCCTCCGCCGGGCCGACCGATGGCGCGTCCGGCAGGCCGGGGTCGGACACCGGGGCACCCGCCGCGGGAACGGCGGACGAGGGCGACGAGAGCGACGAGAGCGACGAGGATGACGACTGAGGGGGGCGGGGTTCAGAAGTCCTTCTGCGGCCAGTCCAGCAGCCGCGCTCCGATGACCGCGGTCTGCAGCGTGTACCGGTGCACCGGGTCCGCCGGGTTCGCCCCGGTCAGTTTGTGGATGCGCGCCAGCCGGTAGGTGAGCGCGCGGACGCTCAGTGAGAGCCGCCGGGCGGCCTCCGCGGCGACACAGCCCGAGTCGAAGTACGCGGTGAGGGTGCCGAGGAGTGGTTCGGCGCCACCGCGGGCCGCGCGCAGCGGCCCGAGCGCGCTGACCACCAGATCGGCCATGGCCTGCCGGTCCCGGGTGAGGACGGGATAGACGAGCAGGTCGGCGGAGCGCAGCACGGGTGTGTCGAACTCCAGGCGCTCGGCCAGGTCGAGGGCGTTCAGGGCCTCCTCGTAGGACTGGACGACCCCGCCGGGCCCGGGCTGGGAGCGGCCGATGGCGACCTGCCCGCCGTCGGTGGCCGCGTACGCCTGCTTGGCGAAGAAGGAGAGCACGTCGTCCTGGTCGCCGGGGGCGATGCACACCAGGCGTCCGTCCTTGGTGGTCACGAGGACACTGCGGTCGCCGAACCTGGCGATCAGCGCCTGCTCCACCTCGCGGGGCACCGTGTCGCCCTCGCCGTATCCCGCCCTGCCCCGCGCCACGGCGACGGCGTGCGCGTGCGAGAGGCGCAGCCCGAAGCGTTCGGCGCGTTCGGCGAGCAGACCCAGGTCGCTGCGGCCGTGCAGCAGGTCGTCGATGAACTCCCGGCGCGCGGCCTCCTCCTGGCGTACGGCCAGGAGCTGCGCCCGTTCGTAGCCCTCGGCGAAGGCGTCGACGGCCTGCTCGACGGCGGCGAGGGTGCTCTCGCCGCCGGTGGCCGGCCAGTGCAGGCGGGCGGCGGTGAGGTGTGCGCCGACCAGGGCGCGCAGTCCGAACCCCGCCTCGGCGGCCCGCTTGCCCAGCGCCCGCCGGGATTCGAGTTCGTCACGGGTCAGCCGGCGGCCGGTCGCGGAGGCGTCCGTGAGGATACGGGCGTACCCGTCCAGGTACTCCTCGGGTATGTCCTGCCCCGCCATGCGCTCCCCCGGTCCCTCGCTGAGCCGTCGACGCCTTTCTAGCGCATACGGGAGGAGAGCGGTGCGGCGAGGGCCCGGCTCGCTGCCGGGATACGGCAAGGGAGGGCAAGGGGATGGGGCCCCGGCACCAGGCATCCGTTGACGGTGTCCGGTGCCGGGGCCCCTATCCGTTCCCCCGTGGGCTCCCCCGTTTCCGCCCGACCATCGTGCCCCGGGGAGGGAGCCCGGTGCATTGCCGGAATCCGGCAGTGTTTACGCGCTCTTGATGCCGGGCGGGTGTATCGGCCCGACGCGACCCGCGCCCACTGTGTCGATGCGGCATCAAGAAAGCGTAAAGACTGCCGGGTCACGGCAATATGTACATGTGTACGAAACTGGCAGAATGCCAGTCGATCGAGGTGATCGGCACCAGCGGGGGAGGCGGATCGCATGACTCTGTTTCTGGGTCTCGGCATAGCGGGAATCGTGCTGCTGCTCCTGACGCTCGTCTTCGACGGCGTACTGGAAGGGCTTTTCGGCGGGGCGGGCTTCCTGGACGGACTCTTCGACGGGCTGCTCTCGCTGCCGGTCATCGCCGGGTTCGTGTCGATGCTCGGTTTCGGCGGGGCGCTCGTACTCGGCACGACCGGACTCGGGGCCGGGCCCGCCACCGCGGTGGGTGCCGGGGCCGGCGCCGGGGCGGGCTGGCTGACCTGGCGGTTGAGCCGGGCCCTGATGCGCGATGAGCCGTCCGCCACACCGCGCGGCGCCGACCTCGTCGGCAGCTCGGGTTCCGTCGTCACCCCGATCCCGGTCGGCGGCTACGGCGAGGTGCTCGTGCATCTCGCGGGGCAGCCGGTGAAACTCGCGGCGAAGAGCCCGGAAGCCGTGGCCCGGGGCGCCGAGATCTGGGTCGAGGAGTCCTTGTCACCGACGTCGGTGACGGTCCGCCCGGTCCAGCGCTGAACACCCGTACCGACATCCAGTACCGGTTCCAGTACCGATGTCCCGTACGGACAACCCGTACGGACAACCCGTACCGATCTGCCGCCTGGGGGGTGGCAAAGGGGGGAATCCAGCATGAGTCCAGTCCTCGTCGCGGTCGTGGGAGTCGTCGTACTCCTCGTACTGCTCGCGCTCGTCGTCGTCACCCGTTACAAGGTGGCCGGGCCCAGCCAGGCCTTCATCGTCACCGGGCGGCGCGGCAAGAGGTCCACCGACCCGGACACCGGCCGGGTCGTCACCGACAACAGCGGACAGAAGGTCGTGGTCGGCGGCGGTGTCTTCGTCGTGCCGTTCGTCCAGCAGAAGTTCACCCTCGACCTGTCCAGCCGGCACATCCCGATCTCGGTGCGCGGCGCGGTCACGCTGCGCGGCGTCAAGGCGAACCTCGAAGGCGTCGCCATCGTCAAGGTCGGCGGCACCGAGGACTCCATCCGCGCCGCCGCCCAGCGGTTCCTGATGCAGCAGAACGGCATCGTCGGCTTCACCCAGGAAGTGCTCTCGGGCGCGCTGCGGTCCATCGTGGGCCGGATGTCGGTGGAGGACATCATCCGGGACCGTGCCGCGTTCGCCGGGCAGGTCGCGGAGGAGGCCGAGGCGAGCCTGTCCGGGCAGGGCCTGGTGCTCGACGCCTTCCAGATCCAGGACATCACCACCGAGGGTTCCTACCTGGAGGACCTCGGCCGCCCCGAGGCCGCCCGCGCCAAGCAGGAGGCCGACATCGCGGAGGCGGTGGCCCGGCGCGCCGCCGAGCAGGCCCGCCTGAAGGCCGAGGAGGAGATCGCGATCGCCCAGCGGACGTTCGCGCTCAAGACGGCCGAGATCAAGGCGGAGACGGACGAGGCGGCGGCCCGCGCCTCGGCGGCCGGTCCGCTGGCCCAGGCGGCGCGCAGCCAGGAGGTCCTCGCCGAGCAGGAGAAGGTCGCCCAGCGGCAGGCCGCGCTGACCGACCGCGAGCTGGACACCAAGGTCCGCAAGCCGGCCGACGCCGCCCGCTACCAGGCCGAGCAGGAGGCCGAGGCCCGCAAGGTCGCCCTGGTCAAGCAGGCCGAGGCGGACGCGCAGCGGTCCAGGCTGACCGGTGAGGGCGAGAAGGCGCACCGCGCCGCGCTCGCCGACGCCGTACGCATCGAGGGTGAGGCCGAGGCCGCCGCGATCGGCGCGAAGGGTGCCGCCGAGGCGGAGGCGATGCGCAAGAAGGCGGACGCGTTCTCGCAGTACGGCGACGCGGCCGTGCTGCAGATGCTGGTCGAGGTGTTGCCGGAGGTCGTTGCCAAGGCGTCCGAGCCCCTCAGCGCGATCGACAAGATGACGGTGATCTCGACGGACGGGGCGAGCCAGTTGTCCCGCACGGTCGCGGACAACGTCGCGCAGGGGGTGGAGCTGCTCGGCTCCACGACCGGGGTGGACCTGCCGGGGCTGCTCCGCAGGATCACGGCGCCGGCCGAGCCGGTCGCGGCCCCGCCCGCCACCGCGAACGGCAAGGTCGAGGTGACCGACTGACGGTGCGGCTGAGCGCGCAGTTCCCCGCGCCCCTGAAGGACAAAAGCCGGGGCGCAGCCCCGCTTTTTAGGGGCGCGGGGAACTGCGCGACCAGCCCCCACACGCCTGCGGACGAAGAGATGTCGCAGCCCGCCGTAGGGTGAATGCGGCTCACAGATCGACATCGGACAGGGGACCAGTCATGGGCACTCCACGCCTCAGCAGTACGCCGTTGCCGGGAATCGGGGTGCGGTACGACCTGACGACCCGCGAGCAGCGCCGCATCTCGGTCGTCGCGCACCGGGACGGCGGCCGGACGCTGAGCGCGTACCGGAAGGACGACCCGGACGCCTGCGCCCTGTCCGTCCGGCTCTCCGCAGGGGAGTCCGCCGCGCTGATCGACGCGCTCATGCCCGCCCACCACAGTCCCAGCCTGCTGTCCACGACCGAGCTGGGCCTGGTGGCCGAACGTGTCGAGCTGTCGTCGGTCTCGTACTGGAACGGGCGGCTGCTGGGCGAGACCCGGATGCGTACCGAGACCGGTGTCTCGATCGTCGCCGTGCTGCGCCGCGCCGAGGCCATCCCCTCGCCGACGCCGGACTTCCGGCTGGCGGGCGGGGACACCCTGATCGTGATCGGCACCCGCGAGGGCGTGGAGTCGGCCGCGACCATACTCGGAAGGGAGTGACACGTGCATTCATCCGCGGTCTTCTTGATCGAGTTCGGCGCGATCATCCTCGGCCTCGGGCTGCTCGGCCGGTTCGCGGGACGCTTCCAGTTCTCCCCGATCCCGCTCTATCTGCTCGCCGGTCTCGCCTTCGGCGAGGGCGGGCTGCTGCCGCTGGGCACCAGCGAGGAGTTCGTCGCGATCGGCGCCGAGATCGGCGTCATCCTGCTGCTGCTCATGCTCGGCCTGGAGTACACGGCGACCGACCTGGTCTCCAACCTCAAGACCCAGTACCCGGCGGGCCTGGTGGACGCCGCGCTGAACGCCGTACCGGGCGCGGTGATGGCACTGCTGCTCGGCTGGGGCCCGGTGGCCGCCGTCGTCCTCGCCGGAGTCACCTGGATCTCGTCGTCCGGTGTCATCGCCAAGGTCCTCGGCGACCTGGGCCGGCTCGGCAACCGTGAGACTCCGGTGATCCTGAGCATCCTGGTCCTTGAGGACCTCTCCATGGCGGTCTACCTGCCGATCATCACCGCCCTGCTGGCCGGTGCCGGTCTGGCGGCGGGCAGCGCCACGCTCGCCATCGCGCTCGGCGTCGCCGGGCTCGTCCTCGTCGTCGCGGTGCGCTACGGCCGGCACATCTCCCGCTTCGTCTCCAGCGACGACCCGGAGAAGCTCCTGCTGGTGGTGCTCGGTCTGACCCTGCTGGTCGCCGGTGTGGCCCAGCAGCTCCAGGTCTCGGCGGCGGTGGGCGCGTTCCTCGTCGGTATCGCGTTGTCCGGGGAGGTGGCGGAGGGGGCGCACGGGCTGCTCTCGCCGCTGCGCGACCTGTTCGCCGCCGTGTTCTTCGTCTTCTTCGGGCTGCACACCGATCCGGCGAGCATTCCGCCGGTGCTGCTGCCCGCGTTGGCGCTGGCCCTGGTCACCACCGGTACGAAGATCGCCACCGGTTACTGGGCCGCCAAGCGGGCGGGGATCTCCGCGAAGGGGCGCTGGCGGGCGGGGGGCACGCTGGTGGCGCGCGGCGAGTTCTCCATCGTGATCGCCGGGCTGGCCGTCACCTCCGGGATCGAGCCCAGGCTCGGGCCGCTGGCCACGGCGTATGTGCTGATCCTGGTCATCATCGGGCCGCTTACGGCGCGGTACACGGAGCCGGTGGCCACGTGGGCGACCACCGGGCGGCGGGCCGCTGCCGCGGAGGGGGACGTGAAGGGGGACGTGGAGGTGGATGCCGAGGCGGCGGAGGAGCGGGGACTGGTCCCCAGCCCTGACACGCCCGCCGAGAAGTAACGGTTCGCTTCGACGGCGCCTACGGTGCCTCTCGGGGGCGGGGCGTCTGACGTGGTGTGTTCCGGGACGGCCGGTGGGGGCTGAGCGCGCAGTTCCCCGCGCCCCTGAAGGACAAAAGCCGGGGCGCAGCCCCGCTTT
>NZ_LIPP01000436.1 GCF_001418335.1 Streptomyces aurantiacus
GCCCACCGCGCCGGAGGCGAACCCGCCCGCCCCAGCCGGAGGCCCCCGCGACGGGCCGTCACATACGTCCCGGAGCCCCCTATTCCACCCCTTCGGGGTGAGCGGCGGCGCGTTGGGGACCCTCCCCGCGCGACCCCAAAAAGCGTCCAGTAGGGTTTGGTCCGCATAAACATCCAAACCCCTGCCCGACGCAGGGCGGCGACCGGACCACCGAGAAGGCCGCAGCCAACCGCGCGGGCGAGACTCTCGGGAAGGCGCTACGTGAGTCCCTACGGCTCCGACCTCCCCCACGCCCCAGGGGGCGCGGGCGGTAACCCCACGCCGCGGCGCCCGATGCGGCGGAAGCTGCTGCAGGCACTGACTGCGGGCCTGGTCCTGGCGACCGCCACCGGTTGCACATACAAGGACTTCCCCCGCCTTGGTATGCCCACCCCGACCACGGAAGAGGCTCCCAGGATCCTCTCCCTGTGGCAGGGCTCGTGGGCCGCAGCACTCGCCACGGGCGTGCTGGTCTGGGGCCTGATCCTGTGGAGCGCGTTCTTCCACCGGCGCAGCCGCACCAAGGTCGAAGTTCCCCCTCAGACCCGGTACAACATGCCCATCGAGGCGCTGTACACGGTGGTCCCCCTCATCATCGTCTCGGTGCTGTTCTACTTCACAGCCCGCGACGAGTCGAAGATCCTCAGCCTCGACAAGAAGCCAGACGTCACGGTCAACGTCGTCGGCTTCCAGTGGAGCTGGGGCTTCAACTACATCGAGAACGTCGACGGTTCGACCGGTGACGCGAAGACCGACGAGAACCTGGACGCGATCCCGAAGCGTTTCAAGGACGCCTTCCCGGCGAGCGCCGGCGGGGTCTACGACGTCGGTACTCCCGCCACGAAGAACCCGCAGACGGGGAACCCCGGTCCGACCCTCTGGCTGCCCAAGGGCAAGACGGTCCGCTTCGTTCTCACCTCGCGGGACGTCATCCACTCCTTCTGGGTCGTGCCGTTCCTCATGAAGCAGGACGTCATCCCGGGCCACACCAACGCCTTCCAGGTGACCCCCAACAAGGAGGGCACCTTCCTGGGCAAGTGTGCCGAGCTCTGCGGCGTCGACCACTCCCGGATGCTCTTCAACGTGAAGGTCGTCTCTCCCGAGCGCTACGAGGCCCACCTCAAGGAGCTCGCCGAGAAGGGTCAGACCGGTTACGTCCCGGCCGGTATCGAGCAGACGGACCACGAGAAGAACCGGGAGACGAACAACCTGTGAGCATCCTCAACGAACCCCAGGGTGCCGCCGAGACCGCGCACTACCAGAACGAAGTGCCGGTCCGGCGCAAGCAGCCCGGTAACGTCGTGATCAAGTGGCTGACCACCACGGACCACAAGACGATCGGCACGTTGTATCTGGTCACGTCGTTCGCGTTCTTCTGCATCGGTGGCGTCATGGCGCTGCTGATGCGGGCCGAGCTGGCCCGTCCCGGCACGCAGATCATGTCGAACGAGCAGTTCAACCAGGCGTTCACGATGCACGGCACGATCATGCTGCTGATGTTCGCGACCCCGCTGTTCGCCGGCTTCACGAACTGGATCATGCCGTTGCAGATCGGCGCGCCGGACGTGGCGTTCCCGCGGCTGAACATGTTCGCCTACTGGCTGTACCTGTTCGGC